>CAMJOD010000017.1 GCA_946407465.1 uncultured Clostridia bacterium | reverse complement strand
GAAAAATGCTGCGTACTCTTTTTTATTGATTATGACTTTTCATGCGTGGGACGTGGGAAGGGTGACGGAGCAGGTTGCATTTTTTTATAAAATATGATATAATATGCGGTGATTGATGTGTAAATACTACTTTGGAGAGGTAATATGGATTACAAATTAATCGCACTTGACCTTGACGGCACGCTGACAAATTCGCGCAAGGAGATCACGCCGCGCACACGCTATGCGCTGCTCGACGCGCAGGCACAGGGCAAAAAGATTATTCTCGCCTCGGGCAGACATCCGCTGGGAGTTTATCCGATTGCACGCGATTTGCACCTCGACCGCTACGGCGGCTACATCATGTCCTTCAACGGCGGCAAAATCATCGAATGCGCCACCGACCGCACGATTGTCACCAAGCTGTTTCCGCGTGAATATCTGCCGGACATCATGAGCGTTTTGCAGGATTCCAACCTGACGGTCATCACGTGGGACGACAAGCGCATTTTTGCCAACAACAAGGTGAACGACTACACGTATATCGAAAGGGACGTTCTCAAAATCGAGATGGTTGTGGTGGACGACTTCCTTTCCAGCATCAAATTTGACATCAACAAAATTTTGCTGGCAGGCGAGCCCGATGAGCTGGACGAGTACCAGAAGCTTTTGTCCAAGCGCTACGACGGTCTGCTGGAGATTTACAAGAGTGCGCCGTACTTTTTGGAGCTGATGCCGTTCGGTATTTCCAAGGGCTCCATGCTGCCGCTTCTGCTCGAAAAGCTGCACATCAGCCGCGAGGAGCTGATTGCCTTCGGCGACAACTACAACGACATGACCATGATCGGCTACGCCGGCATGGGCGTCGCGATGGCAAACGGCGAGCCGGAAATCAAAAAAATCGCCAACTATGTCTGTCCCTCCAACGACGAGGACGGCATTGCGCAGGCTTTGCAAAAATTTGTGTTAAAATAGAACCACGGGAGCCGGTTGACAGCCGGCTCTTTTTTTCGACAAAAACACGCGCGCGGCGAAAAAAGCTGATGATTATCCAAAGGAGCGCTAAAAAACACTTGCTTTTTTGTTAAAAACATATTATGATAGATATAATACGGGAAGAATACTTTTTTGTCCCGTAACAATTCTTTTCAGAAAAGGAGAAATTACTATGGGTATTATCAGAGCGGCAATCAATGCTGTCACAGGCGGCTTGGCTGACACTTGGCTCGAAGTCATCGAGCCTTCTCCGATGGGTGAGCACACTGTCTTTGCTCCGGGTCAGCTGGTTTCGCAAAACGGCAAAAGCCAGAATAAAAAGGGTTCTTCCAATATCGTTTCCAACGGCTCCATCATTCATGTCTATGACAAGCAGATGATGATTCTGGTGGACGGCGGCAAAATTGTGGACTATACCGCCGAGCCCGGCTACTTTAAGGTGGACAACAGCTCCATGCCCTCGCTGTTCAACGGACAGTTTGGCGACGCCATCAAGGAGAGCTTTTCGCGTATCAAATACGGCGGCGTGTCCTCGCAGTCGCAGCACGTATTCTACATCAATCTCAAAGAGATCAAGAACATCAAGTTCGGCACCTCCAGCCCTGTTCAGTATTACGATATGTTCTATGAGGCGGAGCTGTTCATGCGCCTGCACGGTTCCTATTCCATCGAAATCACCGATCCGTTCAAGTTCTATCAGCAGGTCATTCCCAATGAAAACGTGACCGAAAACAGAGCGCTTGAATTTGAAGGCGAGTTCCTCAAGCAGTACAACGAGGAATTTGTGATGGAGCTGGGCACCGCGTTCAACCAGTATTCGGCAGACGGCAACCGCATCAGCTTTATCACCTCCAAGTCCAAGGAGATGGCAAGATACCTGCGCGACGCGCTCGACGACGAGTGGCGTGAAGAGCGCGGCTTTGAGGTCAAGGCTGTTGCGATGGGCATGCCCAAATACAGCGACAAGAGCCAGGAGATTATCGACAAGCGTGCCGAGATGGGCGCTTCCGTCAGCTTCCTGCGCGACGGCGCGAACCAGCAGGCTTATATGGCGAAGAACATCGCCGAAGGCATCAACGCGGCTGGTCACAACGAGGGCGGCGCAATGAACGCGTTCCTCGGCATGGGCATGGCGCAGAATATGGGCGGCAACGTCCTCGGCGGCTACATGCAGAATCCGCAGTATGTGCAAAACAATCCTCAGCAGGGCATGCAACAGCAGCAGATGCAGCAGCAGCAGATGCAGCAGCAGGCTCCTCAGCAGGCTCCGCAGCAGGCGCCTGCAGGCAGCTGGACTTGCAGCTGCGGCGCTGTCAACAGCGGCAAATTCTGTTCCGAGTGCGGCAGCCCCAAGCCCGCGGCTCCCAAAAAGCGCTTCTGCGGCAACTGCGGCGCACAGCTGACCGAAGGTCAAAAATTCTGCCCCGAATGCGGCACTAAGCAGTAGCAGCGTGACGCTGCACCCAGTCCGCGGCAGCGTGACGCTGCACTCAGTCCGCGGCAGCGTGACGCTGCACTCAGTCCGCGCAGCTGACGGCGGTTGTTTAGATGACCGTTTAGGCACGCGCTATGATGGGGCGGCAGAGGCATAACTGTAAAAATATACTTTTGATGTGGCGGTTATTTATAAGATACAGCTGTCAAAAGCTATCAAAATGCCCATAGCACACGTTATGATGGGGCGGCAGCGACATAACTGTAAAAATATACTTTTGATGTGGCGGTTATTTATAAGATACGGCTGTCAAAAACTATCAAAATGCCCATGGCACACGCTATAATAGGGCGTTATCCACTTAACCACAAAAACTAACTTTTGACGCGGCGTTGATGAAAGTTCATCTACAGATGAACCTATCCAAAGCCGCGCCGGGTGCAGCGTCACGCTGCCACGGAGGGTTTTATGGCTACTATGAATTATAAGTGTCCGAATTGCGACGGACCGCTCCGGTTTAATCCTGATAAGCAGCTTTTTACCTGTGAATATTGTCTGGGCGAATTTCCTGCCGCCGAGGTTCAGGAGATGAACGCAAAGGCGGAGCAGCGCGAAACCTATGACGAACGCGAGGTAAAGCAAGCCGAACAGGCAAAACAGGAGGCAAAGCAGCAGGGTGCGGAAGCGGAGGATGAATATCCCGTTTCCTACACCTGCCCGAGCTGCGGCGCGGAGGTTGTCACCACCTCCACCACCGCCGCGACCACCTGCTTCTATTGCTACAATCCGGTTGTTTTGGGCAGCCGCCTTTCCGGCGAGTTCAATCCCGACCGCGTGATTCCCTTTGAGCTTTCAAAAGAAAAGGCAATGGATCGTTTTCTTGCCATGTGCGGCAAAAAATGGTTTTTGCCAAAGGGCTTTGCGAGCAAGGAGCAGTTTGAAAAGCTCAACGGCGTCTACTTCCCCTATTGGTTCGCCGACGAGCAAAAGACCGCCCACATGACCGCGACCGGCAAGAAGATTCGCCGGTGGACGTCGGGCAACAAGGAATACACCGAAACCCGCATTTTCCATGTTGTGCGCGGCGGCGATGTGACCATCAACAACGTCTTTGAGCGCGCGCTCAAAAACGAGAGCCGCGACATGCTCCAGAGCGTGCATCCCTATGACATGACCAAGGCGCAGCCCTTTGCCATGAGTTACCTCTCGGGCTTCCAGGCAGAAAAGCGCGATTTGGACAAAAAGGACGTAGAGCCGGTTATCGAGCAAAAGATGCACCAATACGCCGAGCAGGCGCTTCGGGATACCATGGACGGCTACGACGAAATTATCGTGGACGATTTTGTGGAAAAAACCGACTTGTCCGCCTACACCTACAATCTCCTTCCCGTGTGGATGGTAACCTACAAATTTAACGGAGAAATCCTGCCCTTCGCCATCAACGGTCAGACCGGAAAATCCTACGGCAAGCTGCCCGTCGCCAAGGGCAAGCTGGTTGCGGCTGCGGTCATTGTGGCGCTGCTGGTGTTTGTTCTCGGAACGTTGGGAGGTTTGTTGTTCGCATGATGAAGAAACTAACAACGCGCGTTTCCGCTTTGGCGCTCGCGGCAATGCTGGTGCTCGGCACGCTGCTGACGGCGTTTGCCGCTTCGCCTGCCTCGGTGGACGATTCGGCAAGCATCTTTTCCGCTGACCAAAAATCGGAAATTACCTCGCGCTTTGACAGAACAGGTGACAAGACCGGCTGGCAGCTGATTCTCTACACCAGCACAAAGGGCGTCAGCAGCGGTCTCAGCAACTATTACAACCAAAACTACGTTGACAGAATCAGCCACGACGGCGATGCGGTCGTGCTGGTGTTCGATATTGGCAGCAACAAGGGTGCGGTCATCTCCCACGGCAGCGCCGAGTCCTACATCAGCGACGAACGCCTGA
Organism: uncultured Clostridia bacterium; assembly: GCA_946407465.1. Lineage (GTDB taxonomy): Bacteria > Bacillota > Clostridia > Oscillospirales > Acutalibacteraceae > Ruminococcoides. The sequence continues at coordinate 21,389 of CAMJOD010000017.1, read as the reverse complement.
GCGAGATGGGCAGCATGCTGCGCGGCTATCTCGACAAGAAGGATTACTACGGCGGCGCGTTGGCGTTTGCCGACAAGCTCGACCAATTCTACGCCGACGGCGTTCCCAAGGACGGCAGCTACAGCAACGTCAAAACCAACGAAAAGGCTGACAATAAGCTGCTCTATGTGCTGTCGCACTACGGCTGGATTTTCGGCATCATAGCGGTTGCCGCAGGCGTGATTTTCTTCGCTGTCAACAGCTACCGCTACAAGAATCTGGGCAAATCCGGCACCTATGACCTCCACGCCAACAGCAAGGTTGATTTGAACGAGGTGCAGGACGATTTCATCACCCAGAACACCACCGTCCGCGTGATTCGCTCAGAAAGCAGCGGCGGCGGTTCCTCCGGCGGCGACGGCGGCTCCTCGCACGGCGGCGGAGATTTCTAAAACAAAACAAAACAATACAATACACGAAAGCTCAACGCGGAAATTCATTGACGCCGAGACCTTTGACAACGACAACGACAACGCACCTGCTTCGGCGGGCGCGTCAGCATGATTTGTCAGGCGGCAGGAGTTTCGGTTCCTGCCGCTCATTTTTATGGAAGAAAGAACTATGCAGACTGAAACAAACACAACGCGCGTGGCGGTTATCAGCATTATTGTCGAGAACCCCGAACGCGTCAACGACATCAACGACATTCTGCACACAGCCGCGCCGCATATCATCGGCAGAATGGGCATTCCCTACCGCGAAAAAAACATCAGTATCATCAGCGTTGTGGTAGACGCGGCACTCAACGACATCAACAATATTTCGGGCAGGCTCGGCAGACTGTCGGGCGTGACCGTCAAAACGGCTTACGCAAAACAGTGATGAACAATTTATCCATTATTGAACAGCTCAAAACCACCCACACCGCCACGCGCGAGCAGTTGATTTTTCTCTTGAAAAACATCACCGGCGCCGAGCGTGAAGAGCTGCGCCAAGCGGCACAGCAGACGGCGCAGGCGGTTTTCGGCAACAAAATTTATATTCGCGGCTTGGTCGAGATTTCGAGCATTTGCAAGAGAGACTGCCGCTACTGCGGTCTGCGGCGCTCCAACCCAAACGCCGTGCGCTACCGCCTCACGCCCGAACAGATTTTGTCCTGCTGCGAAAAGGGCTACGCGCTCGGGTTTCGCACCTTTGTCTTGCAGGGCGGCGAGGACGGCTTTTTTAGCGACGAGGTCGTCTGCGGCGTCGTCCGTGAAATCAAGCGCCGCTATCCCGACTGCGCCGTCACCTTGTCGCTCGGTGAGCGCGGTGACGAGAGCTTTCGCAGGCTCTATGCGGCAGGCGCGGACAGGTATTTGCTGCGGCACGAGACCGCCGACTTGGCGCATTATGCCAAGCTGCACCCCGACAGCATGAGCGGCGCGGAGCGGCAGCGGCAGCTCTTTGTCCTCAAACAAACCGGCTTTCAGACCGGCGCGGGCTTTATGGTCGGCTCGCCGTATCAAACCGCCGAAAACCTCGCCGACGATTTGCTGTTCCTCAAAAAATTGCAGCCGCAGATGTGCGGTATCGGTCCCTTTATTCCGCATAAGGACACCGAATTTCGCGATTTTTCGCAGGGCAGCTTGGAGCTGACGCTCACCCTGCTGGCGGTAATCCGGCTCATGCATCCGCGTATTCTCTTGCCTGCCACCACGGCGCTTGGCACGATTCATCCGCAGGGCAGGGAGCTGGGGATTTTGCACGGCGCAAACGTCGTCATGCCCAATCTGTCGCCCTTGGAGCACCGCAAGGATTACGCGATATATGACAATAAAATATGCACCGGCGACGAGGCTGCGGAGTGTATCCGCTGTCTGTCCGTTCGCGTGCAGCGCATCGGCTATAAAATAGTCACCGAGCGCGGCGACTATCACTGATATTATTATGAAATTGACAGGAGAAGAAAAATGACTCAGTACAACCCCAAATCCCTCAAGGCGGAGGAATTTATCAACGACGAAGAAATTCAGGCGTCCCTGCAATACGCCGACGAAAACAAGGACAATTTTGCCCTGATTGATGAAATCATCGAAAAGGCAAGACTGCGCAAGGGTATTTCGCACCGCGAAGCAAGCGTGCTGCTCGCCTGTGAGGACGAGGACAAAATCAAGGAGATTTTTGCCCTTGCCGAGCAGATTAAAAAGGACTTTTACGGCGACCGCATCGTGATGTTCGCGCCGCTCTATCTCTCCAACTATTGCGTCAACGGCTGTGTTTATTGCCCCTATCACGCCAAAAACAAGCACATCTGCCGCAAAAAGCTGACGCAGGAGGAGGTCAAGGCGGAGGTGATCGCCTTGCAGGATATGGGACACAAGCGTCTGGCGATTGAGTCGGGCGAGGATCCGGTCAACAACCCGATTGAGTATATCCTCGAGTGCATCAACACCATCTATTCCATCAAGCACAAAAACGGCGCCATTCGCCGCGTCAACGTCAATATCGCCGCCACCACCGTCGAGAACTACAAAAAGCTCCACGACGCCGGCATCGGTACCTACATTCTCTTTCAGGAGACCTACCACAAAAAGAGCTACGAGGCGCTGCACCCCACGGGACCCAAGCACAACTACGCCTATCACACCGAGGCAATGGATCGCGCCATGGAGGGCGGCATTGATGACGTCGGCTTGGGCGTGCTCTTTGGCTTGGAGCTGTACCGCTACGAGCTCGCCGGTCTGCTCATGCACGCCGAGCATTTGGAGGCGGTTCACGGCGTGGGTCCGCACACCATCAGCGTGCCGCGCATTCAGCCTGCCGACGACATTGACCCCGAGGACTTTGACAACGGCATCGACGACGACACCTTTGCCAAGCTGATTGCGATTATCCGCATCGCGGTGCCCTATACCGGCATGATCATCTCCACGCGCGAGAGCGCCGAGGTGCGCAAAAAGGCGCTTCGTCTGGGCATTTCGCAAATCAGCGGCGGCTCGCGCACCAGCGTCGGCGGCTATGTGGAGGAAGAAAAGGTGGAAGAAAACTCCGCGCAGTTTGACGTTTCCGACCGCCGCACCCTCGACGAGGTCGTGCGCTGGCTGATGGAGCTGGGCTACATTCCGTCCTTCTGCACTGCCTGCTACCGCGAGGGCAGAACCGGCGACCGCTTTATGGCGCTGTGCAAGAGCGGTCAGATTCAGAACTGCTGCCACCCCAACGCGCTGATGACCTTGGAGGAGTATCTGGTGGACTACGCGTCGCCCGAAACACGCGCCATCGGCGAAAAGGTGATTGCGGAGCAGCTCAACAACATTCCCAAGGAAAAGGTCAGACAGATTGCGGAAAAATATATTGAGGAAATCAAGAACAACGGCAAGCGCGATTTCCGTTTTTGATGGAAGAGGGCGAGGAACATGAGCCTAAACGCAACGCCTTCGGGCGAACGGACGCATATCGGATTTTTCGGCAGGCGCAACGCGGGCAAGTCCAGCGTGGTGAACGCCTTCACCAATCAGCAGGTTTCGGTGGTGTCGGATGTCAAGGGCACCACCACCGACCCTGTGACCAAGGCGATGGAGCTGCTGCCGCTCGGTCCGGTGATGATTATCGACACGCCGGGCTTTGACGACGAGGGCGCGCTCGGCGAGGAGCGTGTGCGCCGGACGCGTCAGGTGCTCAACCGCGTGGACGTCGCCGTGCTGGTGGTGGACGGCACCGCCGGCAAAACCGCCGCGGACGAGGAATTGATTTCTTTGTTCGGGCAAAAAAATATTCCCTACGTTATCGCGTACAACAAATGTGATTTGGCGGATTTTTCGGTTGCCGACGGCATCGCCGTCAGCGCGCTGCACGGAACCAATATTCACTTATTAAAAGAAACCGTCGCTCGCGCCGTCAAATCCGACGCGGACGGCAGGCGCGTCTGCGGTGATTTGGTAAAAGCCGGAGATTTTGTGGTGCTGGTGGTGCCGATTGACAAGGCGGCTCCCAAGGGCAGGCTCATTTTGCCGCAGCAGCAGACCATTCGCGACCTGCTCGACGCCGGCGCGGTGCCGCTGGTGTGCCGCGACGAGGAGCTGGCGCTCACACTCCAAAGGCTCGGCTTTCCTCCCAAGCTGGTGATAACCGACAGCCAAGCCTTTGGACGCGTCAAGGACATCGTGCCCGAGGGTGTGCCGCTGACCTCCTTTTCGATTCTGATGGCGCGCTACAAGGGCTTTTTGGAGACCGCCGTCAGCGGTGCCGCCGCGATTGACCGTCTCCGCGACGGAAGCCACGTTTTGATTGCGGAGGGCTGCACCCATCACCGGCAGTGCGACGACATCGGCACGGTCAAGCTGCCGCGCATGCTGCGCCGCTATACCGGAAAGGAAATTGCCATCGAGACCTGCTCCGGCAAGGGCTTTCCCGAGGATTTGGCGCCCTATGACTTGATTATTCACTGCGGCGGCTGCATGTTCAACGAGCGCGAGGTGACCTATCGCCGCAAATTTGCCGCCGACAGCGGCGTGCCGTTTACCAACTACGGCACCGCGCTGGCGTATATGCAGGGAATCCTGCGCCGCACACTCAGTGTCTTTCCCGATATTTTGAAGCTGATATAGAAGCTGATATAATAACAAGCAATCCCCGAACCGCCGCGGCTCGGGGATTGCTGTTATTCAGCCTCTTTGGGCTTTTCCTTTGTCAAAAATTCAATGCTGCGCTCAATCGAGCCGACCGAGGTGCCCCAGTCCTTGCCCTTGGTGCGGTAGTCGAACATGGTGACAAAGTGGGAGATGTCCGCCTTGAGCGTTTCGAGATAGCCCTTGACGAGCGGCAGGGTATCGGCGTGAAAATCCGCCAGCAGCTTGGAGGGCATGCCGCCTTTGCCGGTTGCCGCCGCCATCATAAAGCGGTAGTGGTGCAGGCAGATAAACGGCTGGTCGCGGTAGGTCTGACGAAATTCGCCGCCCTTTGCCCATTCCGAAAAAACAGTGGAGGTGAGGTGGAGCATGTCCTTGGCGACGCGCTCGCACACATAGCACGAGCGGAGCATGCCGTCCAGCGCCTCGAGCTGCTTTTTGTCGGGCTTGCCTGCCTTTTTGGGCATGTACTGCTCCATGATCTCCTGCAAATGGCTCTCCAAAATCAGCGCGTTCGGCAGCTTTTGTCCCACCTGCGTCATGCGCGTAAAGTGGCGGTTGCAAAAGCCCTTTTTGTTGGTCTCAATGCGAATCAGCGGCTCCATCATGGCGTCGCCCGTCACAAACTCGCAATACTGCTCCTCGAGCATGCGCTCCATGCGGCAAAACGGACAGCCGTCCTTGGGTGCGAACAGGTCGTTGACGGGAATGGTGGCAATGGTTTCCTTCATGAGTTCATCTCCTCGAAATTGTTGTTGTTTTATAATACAAATAAGTTAAAATTTTACCATTATTCTAAAAAATAATAATGTTGAGCAAGATTATCCGTCAAAATAAGTATAGCATATTTTCTGAAAATGTGCTATAATATTCTAAAATTTCTTGTGAGGAATTTTATGCTTGCTTTTGAAAACGTGACGGAACTGAATCTGGCGCAGACGCTTGACTGCGGACAGTGCTTTCGCTGGACAGAAAACAGCGACGGCTCCTTTTCGGGCGTTGCGTTTGGGCAAAGCGTGACGGTTCGCCTGGACGGCGGACGTCTGCTCCTTGCAGGCGCGGAGGAGAGCGACCGCGAACGGTGGCTGCGGTATTTTGATTTGGAAACGGACTACGCCGCCATTCGCGCCGACATAGCCGCAAGGCATCCGGTGCTGCGCGAGGCTGCCGCTTATGCAGGCGGCATCCGCGTTTTGCGTCAGGAGCCGTATGAAGCGCTCTGCACCTTTATCATTTCACAAAACAACAATATCAAGCGCATCAAGGGCATTGTGCAGCGTCTGTGCGTGTGCTGCGGCAAAAGGCTTGCCGACGGCAGCTACGCGTTTCCGGACGCGGACGCCATGAGCCGGATGAGTGCGGAGGATTTGGCGCCGCTGCGCGCGGGATTTCGCACACGCTATCTGCTGGACGCGGCAAGCAAGGTCAGCACCGGAGCGGTTGACCTTGAGATGTGCCGCACCGCTCCCTATGAGGAGGCGCGCGCCGAGCTGATGAAGATTGTCGGCGTGGGCGTCAAGGTGGCGGACTGCACCCTGCTGTTCGGCATGCACCGGACAGAGGCGTTTCCGCTGGATGTTTGGATGAAGCGCGCTATGAAAAATTTGTTTCCGGGCATGGCGCCGGCGGACTTCGGCGACTATGCAGGCATTGCGCAGCAATACATTTTTCATTATAGCCGCATGCATCCCAATATTTTCGTAGAGAATCATAATCAGTCGATTCTCCACAAAAATTCCGACAATATTTGTGCGTTATAACAAAGTTTGTTGTGATGTTTTACAAAATTGTTACCGATTTTTTTACTAAAAAATTCGCCTTTTTAATTGCGAGATTGAATTGTGTATGGTATAATTATGCTAGATAGTAGGCTGTAAGCCTAAATCGGAAATTTATTTAGAAGAGGAGCAATTCAAAATGAGAGCAATGAAAAGAACCGTTTCCGTTTTGCTTTCCCTGATGCTGGTGCTCGGCATGGTTACAATGGGCATTAGCGTTGCGGGCGCAGCGGAGACCAACACCATCAGCGCAACATCCAACATTGCAGCGGCTGCCACCCAGACCTACACCGCAGGCAGCGGTCAGGTTACTGTCAGCTACTCTCTGCAGGCAGGCAAAAGAATCGTTGACGGTCAGGGCGTCATCACCTACGACACAAACGTTTTGAAGCTTGCTGCCGGCAACACCAAGAGCACGTTCTATCCCAACATGTCCGGCGGTATGGAGGTTGTTAACCTCGAAAAGACCGACGGCAGAATCCCGTTCAACTTCTCCAACCTCAATACCTATGATTTCAGCACCTCCAAGGTTCTGGTCAGCGTGGTATTTGATGTTATCGGCAGCGGCGACACCACCGTTAACCTCAACATGGATTGCTTGACTGCCACCAACACCACCAGCGGTCAGGCTACTAACGCTGCGCAGGACGCTGTTATCATCGGCAACGGTGTGAACGACACCTCCGCTTACTCTGCTTCCGCAGAAGAGAAGGTTGAAGGCGACGATGTTGATCCTTCCGTTTTCATTCAAAGCGTATCGGTTGCGCTCGAAGGTAAGATTGGTCTGAACTACTATTTCTATCAGAAGCCCGCAGGCTACGAGGACAAGGAAATCACCGTTAGATTCAACGGTCCCGAGCTCAACTCAGACGAGAATATCACCAAGGCTGTGAGCAGCATGAAAACCGCTACAAAATCCGGACATAAATGCTACGTGCATACCTACAATCTCTATGCTGATATGATGGCACAGCCGGTTGAGGTTCAGATTTTTGCTGACGGCGAGTATGTGACCTCTCACACCATTTCCGTAAAGGAATGGTCTGAAGAAAATCTGCCGAGATACGAGGCTGCAAATGCCGATGCTGCAAAGCTGATCAAGGACATGCTCAACTATGGTGCAGCTGTTCAGGTGATGTTTAACTCCTACATGGACAGCCCCCTGCCCAACGCCAACATCAACTACGCTCTTGTTCCGATTACTGCCGACACCATTCAGATTCCTGCAGGCTTGAATCAGGCGCCTGACCTCAGCGGCATCGGTTTGAAATGGAAGAAAATGAGCGCGGAGCTCAAGGATGGTACCGCTATCCGTATCTATGGTTCGCTTACAAACGAGGCGCTCTTTAACGCCAAAAACACCGTGACAATCACCTCTGCTGTTGCCGAAGATGAGACCATTACCCTCAGCGGCAGCGGCGCAACTAAGATGGGTGTTAAGGATAACATCGCTTCCGACCGTCTGGATGAGGTTTATACCTTCAAGTTTGCGAACGGTGCTACCTACAAGACCAGCGTTATGAGCTATGTCAAGGGTCTGCTTGAGAGCCGTTCCGGCGAACAGAATGTTGTGAACATCTGCTCTGCAATGTATTGGTATAACCAGTCTGCTAACAAGGTGTTTGCATAATTTAATAAAGTTGCATGAGATTATTAAATAAGGAGGTGTGCAAATTGAAATATACAAAGGCTATGATCGAGGCTATCGAGCTGGAGGTTGAGGATGTAGTTCTTACCAGCGGCGGCACTTGCTCTGCTGAGTCAACCTGTACTGCTGAATCAACCTGTCCTGCTGAGTCTGAGCCCTGCGCTAACGAGTTCTATTGCAGAACTGAGCTGTAATCCAAGTATTAAAAAATGCTGCCGTGTGTTTGCACGGCAGCATTTTTTATAGGTAAATTACTTGCATTTTATCACAAAATAGTGTATGATATTACAATGTAATCTAAATGAGTTGGTGAATGCAATGAAAATCATCTATAAAGGCGACAGCTTTGTCCAATCCATTCTCGGCAGCAAACAGGTAACGGCTGATACGGAATACCGCCCGTCGAATTATGTTATGTGCTATGAGATGGACGGCAAACGCTATTTGTATAACGGTTTTACAAAAAAAGTCTGGCTGTTGGAGGACGAGACGTTTGACCTGAGCGAAGGTGCGCGGTTTTCGCCCGAGACAATCAAAAACGACAGCGCTCTGCTCCAATTGGTGAAGGATTCCTTTTTGGTTCCGCTCGACAAGGACGAAACCGCGACCTATGTGAGCTTTTGCAAGATTGCGCGCGCAATGAAGACAAAAAAGAATGGCTACGTCACTTATACCATCCTGCCGACGACCGCCTGCAACGCGCGGTGCGTCTATTGCTACGAAGAGGGCATTCAGTTTGTCACCATGACGGAGGACACGGTCAATCAGGTGATTGCGTTTATCAAAAAGACGCGTAACCCGAATGAAAGGGTGCGCTTTTCCTGGTTCGGCGGCGAGCCGCTGATTGGCGAAAAGATGATTGACAAAATCTGTGCCGCCATGCGCGAGGCGGATATTCCCTACCGTTCGCGTATCACCACCAACGGCAGCCTGATTACAGAGAAAATCGTCAAAAAAATGCGCGACGACTGGCACCTGCACCATGTCCAGATTACACTGGACGGCGTGGAGGAGGAATACAACCGCCGCAAGAACTATTATTTCAACTATGATTCCGCCTATTGGCACGTGCTCTCGCGCATTAAGCTGATAAACGAAAACGAGATTTCGCTGAATATCCGCGTCAATGTGGACGCCGGCAACATCGACGGCGTGCCGCAGATGGTGGAGGATTTGAAGAATTTTGTACCCCATCCCGAGCTGCTCAGCATGGACATCGCGCCGCTGTTTGACTTGCAGGCGAGCGAAAGCGGCTTGGAAATCTGGGACAAGAGCTTCCAAATCGCCGAATGGCTGCGGGAACAGCAGATTCATGTAGCGCCGCACTATTCGTCGCGCAAGGCAAGGTATCGTTTCTGCATGGCGGATACGCCCTACAATGCGATTGTCATCGCGCCTGACGGCAAGCTCTACAACTGCGAAAATATTATGTCGTTTGATTGCGTCGGCGACGTTTGGGAGGGCGTCACCAACGACGCCTATATCAAGGAGCTCCAAGACGTCGAGCCTGCGCGTGAACAGTGCAGGGGCTGCTTCTCGCTGCCTGATTGCACCACCTTCTCGCGCTGCGGCCATCCGCGTGTGGACTGCAAATATGCGTCGCGCAAGCGTGCCGAGCGTGCGGTGAGCGCCCTGATTCGGCATTGTCTCACGCAGCAAAAGCAGGCGGAGGAACCCGAAACGGAAGAAACCGAGGTCATCTCGGATAATTGCTGACAAAAAAGGACGTGCCGCGCACGTCCTTTTGCTTAACTTTCAATAGAATAAAACCGCTTGGCGTTTTCCGCCGTGATATTCAGCAGCTCCTGCGTACCTATGCCGCGCAGGGCTGCTATTTTTTCCGCCGCGTAGATGATCATGGAGCTGTCGCAGCGCTTGCCGCGGAACGGAACCGGCGACATGTAGGGCGCGTCGGTTTCGAGCAACAGGCGGTCGAGCGGTATGTCGGCGGCAACCTCCACGCTGTGCCGCGCGTTTTTGAACGTCACCACACCGCCCAAGCTGATGTAACAGCCCAGCCGCACCGCTTCACGCGCCAGCTCCACACTGCCCGAAAAGCAGTGAACCAGCGCGAGCGGCTTGTATTTGCGCAGGAGGTCAAAGACGTCGCCGTGCGCTTCTCTGTCATGTACAATAATCGGCATGCGCAAGTCCAGCGAAAGCCGGATTTGTTCCTCGAACACGCGCTGCTGCAGCGGCTTGGGAATATCCCAGTGATAGTCAAGCCCCGTCTCGCCGACGGCGACCACCTTGGGATGTTTGGTCAGCGCCGCCACGCGGTCGAGATAATCATCGGGTATGTTTTCGAGGTTCTCCGGATGAAAGCCGACCGCCGCATAAAAATGCGGATATTGCTCGGCAAACGCGATTGCCCTCGCCGCCGACTCCAAATCAACGGCATTGTTCACCACGCCGCAAACGCCCTTTTCGGGCAGCGAGGCGAGCAGCTCCCCGCGGTCGCCGTCAAACCAGCTGTCGTCATAATGCGCGTGGGAATCGAAGATGTTGTTATAATTCATCATATTATCTCAAAACGAGGTGCTGTTTTCTTACAATTTTGAAAACAGCACCGAAATCTCAACTCTTAACTCTCAACTCTCGGTTAAGAGATTTTCCACCCTGCCGGCATATCGTCTCCGACGATAACAAGCTTGAGCTGTTCCTTATCGCCCTCGCCGTGCACTGCCGACAAAATCATGCCGTGGCTCTCGATGCCGCAGAGCTTGACGGGCTTGAGGTTGGACACAAACAGGATTTTTTTGCCCACCAGCTCCTCGGGCTTGTAGTATTTGGCGATGCCGCTGACGATGGTGCGCTCGTCGGCGCCGTCAAAAATGCTGAATTGCAGGAGCTTTTTGGATTTTTTGACCTTTTCGCACGCCTTGACCTCGCCGACGCGGATGTCGCTCTTGGCAAAATCATCAATGCCGATTTGCGCCACGTTCGCCAGCTCCTCGCGGATTTCCTTTATCTCCTCGCTTTCGCCGTCGTTGTTCTTGATGATGGCGTTGAGCTCCTCGATTTCCTTTTCTACGTCGATTCTCGGGAAGAGCGCTTCGCCCTTTTTGACGGTCACGTCAAGCGGCAGTGCGCCGAATGTTCCGGCGTTTTCGTAGGAAGCGCACTTTTCGCAGGCGCCGATTTGCTCCAGCGCCTTGGGCATGGTGGTGGGCATAAACGCCGAGAGCAGCGTCGCCACGACGCGAATGGTGTCGAGCAGGTTGTAGAGCACGGTGGCAAGGCGGATTTTGTTCGCCTCGTCCTTGGCGAGCACCCACGGGGTCGTTTCGTCGATGTATTTGTTGGCGCGCGAAACGACCTTAAAAATCTCAATCAACGCGTTTTGCAGCTGCGTTTTGTCAATACAGTCGTCCACCTTGGCTTTGAGCGCGGTGACCTCGGCAATTAAATCCGCGTCAAATTCGCCGCTCTCGCGTTCGACAGGCAGCGTGCCGCCGAAATATTTTTCCACCATCGCCACGGTGCGCGACACAAGGTTGCCAAAGCCGTTGGCGAGGTCGGAGTTGATGCGGTTGATCATAATCTCGTTGGAGAAGGAGCTGTCCGCGCCGAGCGCCATCTCGCGCAGAATGTGATAGCGAATCGCGTCCGCGCCGTAGCGCTTGCCCAGCACAAAGGGATCCACCACGTTGCCCAGCGACTTGGACATCTTTTGACCGTTAAAGGTGATCCAGCCGTGAACCGCAAGGTGCTTGGGCAGCGGCTGCTCGAGCGCCATGAGCATGGCAGGCCAGATAATCGCGTGGAAGCGCATAATATCCTTGGCGACCATGTGGACGTCGGCAGGCCAGTATTTGTCGTAATCGTCGTGGGCGTCGTTGAGATAGCCCAGCGCGGTGATATAGTTCGAGAGCGCGTCAATCCACACATAGACGACGTGCTTTTCGTCAAAGGTGACGGGAATACCCCACTTGAAGGTCGTGCGCGACACGCAGAGATCCTCCAAGCCCGGCTTGATAAAGTTGTTGACCAGCTCGGTGGCGCGTGTTTTGGGACGCAGATAGTCGGTCTCGGTCAGCAGCTTTTCGATTCTGTCCGCAAAGGGAGACATCTTGAAGAAATACGCCTCCTCCTTTGCCTCGGTGACCTCTCTGCCGCATTCGGGGCACTTGCCGTCCACGAGCTGACTCTCTGTCCAGAAGCTCTCGCAGGGCGTGCAGTATTTGCCCTTGTATTCGCCCTTGTAGATATAGCCGCGGTCATAGAGCTCCTTGAAGATTTTCTGCACGCTCTCGATGTGATAGTCGTCGGTGGTGCGAATATAGCGGTCGTATTTGATGTTCATAAACCGCCAGAGTCCCTTAAAAATCTCCGCAATCTCGTCCACATAAGCCTTGGGAGAAACGCCCTTTTCGGCAGCCTTCTGCTCAATTTTTAAGCCGTGCTCGTCCGTGCCTGTCAAAAACATCACGTCATAGCCCTGCATGCGCTTGTAGCGCGCGATGGTGTCGCAGGCGACGGTGGTGTAGCAGTGTCCGATATGCGGATTGCCCGATGGATAATAAATCGGCGTGGTGATATAAAAGGTTTTTTTCTCACACATAAATTTTCCTCCTCCGGCTTTGTGCCGTCATTTGCTTTAACCTCTATTATAACAAATAATGGGAGGGTTTGCAAGAGTCTTGCTCATTTATCACACGTCAATCTAATTTGTTAATCATTTTGTCATATCCGGAAGTAGGGGCGTGCATTGCACGCCCGCCGTGCCACGTTATCCTGTCAACCCGATTTAAAAACGGAAAACGTTGTTGTCCTATTTGCAGGCGACCAATGGTCGCCCCTACTATCCGATTACATTTTTTCGTTTATGTTACAAAATATATCGAAATTAGATTGACGTGTCATTTATCACGTGATTTTGAGACCAGCGCCGCGCACAGTGAAAAGACAATTGCCGCCGCAATGCCTGCCGCCGCGCTTTTGACGCCGCCGGTGAGTATGCCGAGAGCGCCGTCCTCGCGCAGCGCGTCGCGCACGCCCTGTGCCATCAGGTTGCCGAAGCCCGCAATCGGCACCGCCGCGCCCTCTCCCGCAAAGGCAACCAGCGGCTGATAGAGCCCCAGCGCGCCGAGCGCCACGCCTGCCACCACAAAGGCGGTGAGAATCCGCGCCGGTGTGAGCGCGGTTTTGTCGATTAACAGCTGACCGAGCACGCAGATGGCGCCGCCGGTGAGAAATGCCGTGAGAAATTGCATCAAATCGCTCCTTTGGTTTTTTGTTTGTAGTATGTCCAATATTTTGCCGCGCTTTCATGTTTGTGATGAAAAACTGAAAAATTGCAAAATACACTACCAAATTTGAAATCTTTGTGTTACAATATAGCATGGAAAACAATGCAGAAAGCTGCGAAGGAGTGACACGGATGATCGAGGTAAAAAACCTCACAAAACGCTATGGCAAAATCACGGCGTTGGACAATATCAGCTTTACGGTTGATACGGGCGAGGTGCTGGGCTTTTTGGGGCCGAACGGCGCCGGCAAGTCCACCACCATGAATATCATCACGGGCTACATATCCTCCACGTCGGGCACCGTCACGGTAGACGGCAGCGAGATATTGGAGGAGCCCAAAAAGACCAAGCAAAAAATCGGGTATTTGCCCGAGATTCCGCCGCTGTATATCGACATGACGGTGCGCAAGTATCTGGAATTTATGTTTGACCTCAAGCGCGTCAAGCTCCCCAAAAAGGAGCATCTTGACGAGGTGATGCGGCTGGTCGGGCTCGAACAGCACGGCGCGCGGCTGATCAAAAATCTGTCAAAGGGCTATCGCCAGCGCGTCGGCTTTGCGCAGGCGCTGCTGGGCAATCCGCCGGTGATTATTCTCGACGAGCCGACGGTCGGCCTTGACCCCAAGCAGATTATCGAAATCCGCAAGCTGATCAAGAGCCTCGGCAAAAAGCACACGGTCATTTTTTCGTCCCATGTGCTCAGCGAGATTTCCGCGGCATGCGACCGCATTATCATTATCGCGGACGGAAAAATCATTGCCGACGCCAAAACCGACGAGCTGTCGGGCGTGCTGACCGACAAGCGTCAGCTGCTGCTGACCGCCGAGGGCAGCGCGGCGGATATACAAAACGAGCTGAAGAAGATTCCGGACGTGCAAAAGGTCAAAAAGACCGGCGAGTCCGACGGCGCGGCGCAGTTTGCGATTGAATACAAGCCCGGCGCGGATATTCGCCGCGACGTGTTCAGCGCCATGACGCGGCTGCAATGCCCGATTTTGGAAATGCGCTCGGGCAGCGAAAGTCTGGAGGAGCTCTATCTCAGGCTCACCGGCAGTGTGAAGGGAGGCGAGGCGTAATGGGCGCTATCTACAAGCGTGAGCTGTCAGGCTACTTTAACTCCGCAATCGGTTATGTGGTGCTGGCGGTCTATTACTTCTTTTCGGGCTTGTTCTTCTACCTTTATTGCTTCTACAGGGATTCGGCAAGCCTCGGCTATGTGTTCGCCAACATGTTTTATATCGTCATGTTCATCATTCCGGTGCTGACGATGAAAACCTTTTCGGAGGAACGGCGCCAAAAAACCGACCAGGCGCTGCTGACCTCGCCGGTGAGTCTCACCGAAATCGTGCTCGGCAAGTTCTTGGGCGCGTTCACCATCTATGCGCTCTGCTGTGCCATCTTTTTGGTATACGGCGTGGTGATTTCGTTCTTCGCGCAGCCGCAGTGGTCGGTGGTGCTCTGCACCCTGCTCGGCATGCTGCTGCTCGGCATGGCGATTATCGCGATGAATATCTTTATTTCGTCGCTGACCGAGAGCATGGTCGTGGCGGCGGTCGTCGGCATGGCGGCAGGCTTGGTCATCGACACCATGAGCTCCTTTTCCAAGCTGGTGCCCATTCCGTGGGTGCAGTTTGTGCTGGAAAAAATTGATTTTCTCAACTATTACACGAATTTCACCTACGGTATTCTCAGTATCGTGGACGTTATCTTTTTCCTGAGCGTGACGGGACTGTTCCTGTTCTTCACCGTCCGCGTTCTCGAAAGACGCCGCTGGAGCTAAGGAGGGTTGAATATGGCTGAAACAAAAGAAAAAACCTCCGCAGCAGCGGAACAGACTCCCAAAAAGAGCGGCTTGAAGCGGCTTTTTCAGTCGCGCAAAATGCGCCACGGCTCGCTTGCCGTCGTCTTTACCGCGGTGGCGGTGGCGGTGGTGATTCTGCTCAACGTTGTGGCAGGACTGCTGGTAGACCGTTTTCCCGAGATGAAAGCGGACTTTACCGCCAACAAGGCGTTTGCGCTGGCGAACGACACCAAGGAATACATGAGCCGTCTCGACAAGGACGTCAAGATGTATATCATCTCGGACGAGGACGATTTTATGAACACCAGCACCTATTTTGTGCAGGCAAAAAACCTTCTCGACAAGATGGTGTCAAGCTCAAACGGCAAATTCACCTTTGAATTTGTCAACACCACCGACAATCCCAAGTTCACCCAGCAATATCCCAACATCAACTGGCAGACAAAGGACACCGTCGGCGTGCTGACTTGCGGCAAGCAGTACAAGGGTCTGAGCGTGAAGGACTGCTTCACCTACGACGAGGATTATTACAACTACTACGGCTCCTACAGCTGGACGGGCACCACGATTGAGCAGGCTGTTGTCAAGGGCACGCTCGACGTCACCACCGAAGAAAAGGTTGTGGTGGACATCTTGACCGGCGAGGGAGAGACCGACACCAACGGCTACGAGGGCTTGAAGGCGCTGCTGTCCGACAACGCCTATCAGGTCAACGAGGTATCGCTGCTGACGGGCGAGCCGGACAAGGACGCGCGTGTGATGCTGCTGTTTGCGCCGCTCACCGACCTGAGCGACACCTCCGCCGAGACCGTTCGCAAGTGGCTCGAGAACGACGGAAAATACGGCAAAACCCTGATTTATGTCGCCAACGCCGACCCCACCGTCGGCGAGCAAAAGACGCCGAACATCGACGCGCTGCTCAGCGACTGGGGCATGGAGCTGAACAAGGGCGTTGTCTATGACACCGACCTCAACCACAACCTCAACAACGCGCCGTTTTATACCTTTATTGTCGATTATACCGACTACTACAAGGACAATCTGAAAAACAGCACGGTGCCGGTGCTCAACGAATACGCGACCGGCATCACCATCAAGGACGCCGACACCGCGCACGCGCTGCTGCAAACCACCGACAAGGCAGGCATCTTTCCGCTCGACGCCAAGGAGGACTTTGACTTTGCGGCAAACGTGACGGGCGAGCCGATTGCCATTGCCGCCGAGGGACAAAAGGCAGGCACCGACGCCTATTCCAACGTGGTTGTGTTCAGCTCCAAGGCGATGCTGCTCTCGGGCGAGCTGTCCTACGCGAGCTTCAACAACGCCGCTTACTTTATGAATATGCTGAACACCATCACCGAAAAAGAGGACAACACCGTGGTGATTGAGAGCAAGAGCCTCGAAAACGCCACGCTGGGCGCACCGGGCGCCGAAACCTCCAACGCCGTGATGATTGTGTTTATGATTGTGCTTCCGGCGCTGATTCTGATTCTGGGAATCGTGCTCTGGATTCGCAGGAGGAACCGCTGATGAACAAGAAAAAAGGAATCATAATCGCCGCCGCCGCGGCGCTGGTGTTGGTTGCCGTCATTTTGATTTTGGTGCTGGTGCCCAAGGGCGGCTCCGACGGCAAAACCGCGACGCTTGACGAGGGCGTGGCGCTGGAGCGGTCGGTGGACGCCGACGGCATGCACCAGGCAAGGGTGCTCACCGACAAAAACGGCAATATCGAAAACAACAGCTACGGCACGCTGATGGAGTATTATCCTGCCAACATCAAAAGTATTCATGTCGAAAACAAGGGCGGCAGCTTTGACGTCGAATCCACCACGCCCGAGGGTCAGGCGACCGTCTACACCCTCAAGGGCTACGAGGATTTTGATTTGCAGAGCGGCAACCCCGATTTGATTGCCAGCGCGGCGGCTTCGCTCAGCTTCAGCAAGGTTGCCACGCTCGACAAGAACAAGGCGGCTGAGTTTGGCTTTGACAAGCCGCGCTCCACCGTGACGGTCTATTATGAGGACGACACCAAGGCGGTGATTATCGTCGGCAGCGACGCGCCGCAGCAGGCAGGCACCTACATCAAATTCGGCACCGGCGACGCGGTGTATGTGGCGGAAACCGACGTGGTCTCGGCGTTTGATTTCAGCGTCAACGACCTCATCAGCCTGCGCATCAACGACAACGCCGACAACACCGACAACAACGCGCTGACCTCGGTCACCCTGTCGGGCGCCGCCTTTGACAAGCCGGTCACGATGGTGCCGAGCGAAAACACCAACTATTCCGCGTCTTATCTGATGACCGAGCCGGTCAGCCGCTTGGCGAACGAGAGCGAGAGCAGCCTGATAGCAGGCGGTATCCGCGGACTCTACGCCACGGCGGTCAAGATGGTCAATCCCTCCGGCGAACAGCTGGCACAGCTGGGACTCGACAAGCCCTACGCCGCTGTTTCGGCGGAATATCCCGACGTTTCCATCGAGCTGATTGCGGGCAAGCCCGACGGCGACGGCAATGTGAACGTCATGGTAAAGGGCGAAAAGGTCGTCTACACCATCGCGGCTGAAAAGGTCGCGTGGTGCCAAACGAGCTACGAAAAGCTCTGCGGCGAATATGTCTGCAATCCCAAAATGACCGCGCTGAGCGGCATGACCGTCAAGGCGAACGGAAAAACCTATGACTTTAAGCTCAGCTCGCGCGAATCCGTCACCACCGACGACAAGGGCGCGGAGACCTCCGCCACCGTCACCACCGTGACCTACGGCGGCAAGGAGATTGAAATCGGAAAATTCTCCTCCTTCTACAATGATATTGCGCTGATTGGGCTTGCCGACGCCAAAACCGAAAACGGCGGCAGCACCGCGCTGTCCGTCACCTACACCTTTGCCGACGGCAGCAGCGACACAGCGGAGTTTTTGGCGACCGGCGACAAATATGTGGCGAAGCTCAACGGCGCGGTTGCCGGACACTGCAACAAGGGAGACATTACGCGCGCCGTCAACGGCGTTGCCGAGGTAATAAAATAATATGAAAAAATCCGTTTTGACCGGCGCCGTGCTGCTGACGGCTGCGGCGCTGTCGTGCGGAGGCTGTTCGCTGTTCGTGGAGGAGACCGCCTTCAAATCACCTGCCGCCTCCGGTCACGCCGCGCAGATGCCCGTGGAGGAGCTGCGCCAAAAGTACACGGGCTACGGCTTTTCGGCACTCAAAACCGAGGAGGAACAGCGGCTCTATGCCGGCATTGACGAGGAGGTCAACAAGCCGGAGCCGGAGGATTTTTACGGCGGACGCTTTGAGGACACCAACGTCGTCACCGACATCATCGAGCTGTACAAGGACGACCATCCCGAGGTGTTTTGGATTGACGAGTCGGAGCCGTATTACTACACACAGGACGACGGCGGTCTGACCCTTCAGCTCCATTTCAAGCTGACAAAGGACGCGCTCGAAACCGCCAGACAGGAGCTCGAAACCGTCGTGCAGCAAATCCTCGCGGACGCGCCTGCCGAGGGCAGCGACTACCAAAAGGAGCTGTTTGTACACGACAGGCTGATTGAAGCCTGCACCTACGACGACGAGGCGGTGGAAATCCACAAGCAGGAAAAGGTGCGCGGCAATGAGCAAAACGCCTATGGCGCACTGGTGGAGGGAAAGGCTGTCTGCGAGGGCTACACACGCGCTTTTCAGATTTTGTGCAGCCGTCTCGGCGTGACCTGCTGGGTCATTCAGGGACAGGCAATCGGCTTTGAGGGCGAGAGCAGCGTGAACCATATCTGGAACTGCGTGCAGCTCGACGGCGACTGGTATCACGTGGACGCGACGTGGGACGACTACGAGGACGCGCCGGCAGCGACCGACCGCTACTACTACTTCAATCTGACCACGGCGGAGCTGGAAAAGGACCATGTCATTTCGCCGCTCTACGGCGAGGGCACAAACACGGACGTGTGGTGCAACGGCTATGTGCCGGTGTGCGACAGCACCGATTACTACTATTTTACGCTCAACGCGCTGGCGCTCTACAGTCTCGACGACTACGCCAACGCCGAATATTTGGCGCAGGCGGCTGCCGAGGGAAGAGAGAGCTGCTGCTACCGGATTGACGAGGACGCCGATTTTGAATATGTGTTTGACGAGGTGGTCAGAGCCTACGCCTATGACTGGGTGACGACTGCCAACGACATCAACGGCTACAGTCCGCAAATCAGCGAGCGCTGCAAGCTGAGCGCCAACAACGAGCGGAAGATTATTACGCTGATTATAGAATATGTATAAAGGGGAGAGGAGAACCATGAAATATGACGTCAGACAGCTTCCCTTGCTGTCTAACAAGGAGATAGCGCAGGGCATTTTTGATATGCGCCTCGCGTATGAGCAGGACGACTTGCCGGTTGCCTGCGGACAGTTTGCCCATGTCTATGTGCCGGGCAAAACGCTGCGCCGTCCGATTTCGGTCTGCGACGCGTCCGGCGGCGAGCTGCGGCTGGTCTATCAGGTCAAGGGCGAGGGCACCAAAATCATGTCGCAAATGCAGGGCGGCACGGTGGATGTGCTGGCGCCGCTGGGCAACGGCTTCCATATCGAGCCGGGCAGGCGCTATGCCCTGATTGGCGGCGGAATCGGTGTGCCGCCGATGCTCTACACCGCCAAGCAGTGCGACAATCCGCTGATCATCACCGGCTTTCGCAGCGCGTCGCTGGTGATTTTGCAGGAGGATTTGGCGGCGCAGGGCGAAACCCTGCTCTGCACCGACGACGGCACCGCAGGCGTTAGGGGCTTTGTCACCGACCTGCTGCGCGCGCGTATCGCCGAGGTGGACGAGGTCTGCGCCTGCGGACCCACGCCGATGCTCAAGGCGGTTGCGGCGGTTTGCAAGGAACACGGCAAGCCCTGTCAGGTATCGCTGGAGGAGCGCATGGGCTGCGGCGTCGGCGCTTGTCTGGTGTGCGCCGTCAAGGTGCGCAAAAACGGAGAAGAGGTCATGCAGCATGTCTGCAAAAACGGCCCCGTATTCAACGCGGAGGAGGTAGTATTCTGATGGCTGATTTATCGGTAAAGGTGGCAGGCGTCTCGTTTGACAATCCGCTGATTGCCGCCTCGGGAACCTTTGGCTTTGGCAGAGAGTATGGCGAGTTTTATCCGCTCTCGGCGCTGGGCGGCATTTCCTGCAAGGGCATCACCCTGACGCGCCGCGACGGCAATCCGCCGCCGCGCATAGCCGAGACGCCCTCGGGCATTCTCAACGCCGTCGGACTGCAAAACCCGGGCGTAGATGTGTTTATCCGCGAGGATTTGCCGTGGCTCAAGCAGCAAAACACCGTGGTGATTGCCAATATCGCCGGCAACACGATTGACGACTACTGCCAAATGGCGGAGAAGCTCAGCGAGACCGACGTGGATATGATTGAGCTGAACATCTCCTGCCCCAACGTCAAGTGCGGCGGCGTGCAATTCGGCACGAGCTGCGAGAGCGTGAGCAGCATCACCTCCGAGGTGCGCCGTCACTGCAAAAAGCCGCTGGTTGTCAAGCTCAGCCCCAACGTGACCGACATCGCCTCCATCGCGCAGGCAGCCGAGGCGGCAGGCGCCGACGCGGTTTCGATGATCAACACCCTCACCGGCATGCGCATTGACATCCGCACACGCCGTCCCATTATCCGCAACAACACAGGCGGTCTGAGCGGCGCGGCGGTCTTTCCGGTGGCGGTCAGAATGGTGTGGCAGGTCGCCAAGGCGATAAAAATCCCGATTATCGGCATGGGCGGCATCACCACCTGGGAGGACGCGGTCGAAATGCTGATGGCAGGCGCCACCGCCCTGCAAATCGGCACCGTCCTGTTCACCGACCCCTATGCGCCGGTCAAGATTACCGAGGGACTGAACCGCTTCCTCGACGAAAACAATATCCAAAGCGTCACCGAGCTGACAGGCACCGTTCAGCCGTGGTAGGCTTTATGTAGAGTTGAGAGTTGAGAGTGGAGAGTGGAGCTTCGGTCGGGACGGAAACCGTTGCTGTTCCGAAGCGTTCGGTTCCCGAATGAAGCAATAGGGAGGGGATTTTAATTCTTAATTCTTAATGCGTAATGCGTAATTGGCATGGAGGAAGGGGTTTGCCGTTTCTCCCTGACTGTGTTTGAATAAAATATAAAAAGGACGTGCGTTTGACGGCACGTCCTTTTTCTCGACATTTTTCAATTCTTATGATATAATATACATGCTGCGACTCTTTCCGGCAGGAAGGAGGTGTGTTTACTTGGACTTCATTCTCACCCTTTTGGCTTATTCCTATTATATCATGCCAAACCAAAAAAAGCAAGTAAA
>CAMJOD010000016.1 GCA_946407465.1 uncultured Clostridia bacterium | reverse complement strand
TTCATCATGGAGAAGAGGTTGTACATGGTCGATTTGGGCGTATAGAGCTGATAGTCAACCATATAGAGCTGCTCTGTGGTGAGCGGATGCTCCTTTTCCATGGAGCGAGCGTTCTTCACCTCGGGCGCCTCGCCGTCGCTGTTTGCCTGTCTTTCTTCGTAGAGCGCGGCAATTTTCTTCGGTGTTCTGCCTCTGAACACTTCGCCCGCGTTCAGACCCGGCAGGTCGCTCTCGGTAATCACGCGGATAGAGCTGAGCGAATCGCCGCCCATCTCATAAAAGTCGTCGTTAATGCCCACCTTGTCAACGCCCAGCACCTTTTCCATAGCGGCACAAATCTTTTGTTGCGTCTCGGTTTCGGGCGCGGCGTAATCGGTCTTGAAGTCCGAGGCGTCCGGCTGCGGCAGGGCTTTTCTGTCCATCTTGCCGTTTGCCTTGAGGGGCACCTTGTCAATTTTGATGTAGTAGGCAGGAATCATATAGTAGGGGAGACGGCGCGAAAGCTCCTCGCGCATTTTGTCTCGGTCAACCTCCACATCGGCGGTGTAGTAGGCGCAGAGATAGCTCTTTCCGTTTTCCTCAAAGCCGCGTGCCGCCGCCCAGTCAATGCCGAGCACCTGCTTGACCGAAGCTTCGATTTCGGCAGGCTCAATGCGGTTGCCGTTAATCTTAATCATATCGCCGGAGCGTCCGAGCAGCACATAGTTGCCGTTTGCGTCCTTGCGCGCGAGGTCGCCGGTGTGATAGACGCCGTTCACAAATGCCTTTGCGCTCTCCTCGGGGAGATTGATGTAGCCGCGAACGAAGGGATTTTCAAAGCAGAGCTCACCGATTTCGCCGTCCTCGGCTTCGGTGCCTTCTTCGGTAATCAGGGTGATTTTGGTCTCTATCTCGGGCTTGCCGATCGGGCAGGTCTCATATGCCTTGTCAATCTTGAATACGCCCACTGCAAAGCCGCTCTCGCTCGCCGCATAAATATTAATCAAATCGAGATTCTTGTTGAAGATGTTGTTGGCAGGCTCACTGCCCACAAAGAGCATGCGCAGGAAGGGTCCGGTCTGGTTGCCGAGCATGCGCACATAGGAGGGCGTGAGGAAGGTGATGCTGATGCGCTTTTCGAGGAAGAACCGCTTGAGCGCCAAGGGGTTTTTGATGGTCGCGTAGTTGACGATATACATTTTGGCGCAGCAAATGCTGAGCACTTCGAGAATAACGATAACCGAGGCGACAAAGTTCAGCGGCGCCAGCAGGGCGAGTCTGTCGCTGCTCTTAAAGGGGTTTTCGCCGTTGAGACGAATCGACTCGATTGCACGCTGCAAATTGCCGTATTCGTGCAAAACGCCCTTGGGGTTGCCGGTGGTACCGGAGGTGTAAATGGCATATGCCGCGTCGTGGTCGTCAACGGTCTCGTGACCGGATTTCGGCTCGGTTTCCATAACCTTTTCCCACGAGTCGGCGTTCAGCTCAAATTTGCAGCCGCAGTCCTTGCGTATGTATTCGATGCGCTCGGGCGCATAGGTGTCCTCCACCAGTGCCCAGGCAGCGCCGGCCTTCCAAACGCCGAGCATGGCGATTATCGGCATAATACCTCTGGGCAGGTTGATC
This sequence comes from uncultured Clostridia bacterium, assembly GCA_946407465.1. GTDB lineage: Bacteria > Bacillota > Clostridia > Oscillospirales > Acutalibacteraceae > Ruminococcoides. The sequence continues at coordinate 26,048 of CAMJOD010000016.1, read as the reverse complement.
AGCACAAAGTCCTCTTTGCCGATGCCGTTATTTAAAAGATAGGCATAAACTCTGCCGCTCATATCGTCGAGCTGCGCGTACGTGATACCTTTTGTGTGTGCCTCGTCAAACAGAATGGCAGCGTTGGGGTTTTCCTGTGTATATTGTTCCAGTAATTCGATAATCATTGCCAAGCTACCCTCTTATTCGTTATAAGTCAAAATTTCATCAAAGCCTGTCACTTCAAACACATCTACCACTGCCTCGCAAACGTTCACCAGCTTCATTTCGCCCTGCTTCATCATGGTTTTTTGGAGTGAGAGCAGCGCGCGCAGACCGGCGGAGGAAACGTAATTGACGCCCTTAAAATCAAGAATCAGTTCGGTGATACCGGCGAGATACGGCTTGACGCCGTTTTCAAATTCGGGAGCGGTAGAGGTATCAATTCTGCCGTTTACGGTAACCGTCAGGGTTGTATTGGTTTGTTTTCTTTTGATGTTCATTGTAAAAACTCCTTAAATTATTTTTAGATAGAAAGTATGATATTATTTAACTCCATAGTGCTGAGGTACTGCACATTTTTTGCCATACCGCAGACCATGCGAATGCCGATATTTTTGGTTCTGTCATCATTTTCGTGCAGCTTTATCCACTCCACCGGGTCAAAGCGCTTGCAGTCATCGCGCACGCGCAGCGTCCATGTGTCATCGTTCTTCAGCACGCGCACATCAATGCTGTGGTTTTTGCCGTCCGAAAAGCCGTACTGCACAATATTGGCGCTCAGCTCCTCCACAAACAGAGCGAGTAGCATGCTCTGCTTTTCGGTAGCGCCTTTTTGCAGGCAGAAGTCCGAAACGGAAGCGGATGCCGAAACAATCTGCTCCTTGTCAGTAATCGTAAAGTCGAGCACATTTTCCTGCGGCACGCCGAATTTGGCAGGCAGAAACAGAAAATCCTTTGCACGGAACGGAAAGCCGTGTTTTTTTACTGCTGCGATGATGCAGATGGTGAGCAGGTTGATGGATTCTCCGATAAGAAAAGACCACCAGACCGCGTCGGCGTCCAGCACACGGAACAGCGCCAGCGCCGGAATAACGATAAAGATAAAGTTGTCGAGAAAGCAGAACAAACCCGACAAAAACACACGGCGCATCCCTTGTGTATAGTTGATAAAGGCGACGTTAAAACCGTAAAAGATTATGCTCGCGGCGTAAATCCGCAGACCCTTTGTCGCCATTTCCACCATTTTTGCGCCGTCGCTGCCGCCGAAAGCGCCTGCGATAAAGTTTGCGAAAATCAACAGCAGTGCCGTCAGCGCGGCGCCTACCACCAGCGAGGTCTTGACCGTCACCTTGACCAGCGACTCAGCCGCCACGCGATCCTGCTCGCCCAAAATCATGCCGGCAATCATGGCGGTTGTCATCGCGACGCCGAGCATGGTGGAGGAGGTGAAGCTGTAGACGGTGTTCACAACGCCGAGCGCCGCCACAGCGGTGCTGGACGCGATGGTGGCAACCATAATCTGGTTGAGCACGGTGTTGCGCAGCATAGAGGAAGCGGAGCCGATTGCCGAGGAGGAACCGGTGATAAAAATCTCCGCCATATCCTTTAGGCGCAAGCCCTTGAACGAAAACTTGAATATGATGTCCTTTTTGGTGAAGTGCAGCAGCATAATCACCAGCGCGGCAAAATAGCTCATGGAGGTGGTGATGCCCATGCCGAGCATGCCGCCGTGTACGACGAGCGCGTTCACCAAATCGCCTGCAACATCCATAACGGTCATCACCACTACCGCCACAATCACACGGTTGGGATCGCCGTCCAGACGCATCAGGGAGTTGAATTCAAACAAAAACAAAACAGAAGGGAACGAGAACACCAAGCCGAGCAGATAGTCGGAGGTCAGCGCCTTCAGATGCGCGGAATTGCCTCTTGCACCGAGCAGCACGCTGATGTCATTCCGAAAAATCAGCACGACCGCCATCATCAGCACAGCCACACAGACGGTGATAATCATGCACATCGAAAATGCCTGCCGCGCCTTTTCTTTTTTGCCTGCGCCCAGCCGCTGGGCACAGATAATCTGTGCGCCGGTCGCCAGAATACCGCTGAACGCCGTGGCGAGGTTGATGATCGGCGTCACCAGACCGTAGGCAGCCATGCTGTCCTTGCCCAAAAATCTGCCGATTACAATGCCGTCAATCACAATGCCCAGCATGGTGGCAATTGCCGCCAGAATAATGCTGACAACCGACTTTCGAAACAGCTTGCTGATAATTTGTCCGTTGTTTTTCATGTTGTCCAGATTCCTTTTTTTATGCGATATTCTTCTTGATTTTCAAAATATTCTGTCCGTCTTTATATTCATATTCGACCAAATTCATTGTTTTTTTGACGAGGAAGATTCCCAGACCGCCGATTGGTCTGTCCGCTGCCGAGGCGTGAATGTCGGGATTTGCCTGTTCCAGCGGATTGAACGGGACGCCGTGGTCGATAAAGGTGATAATCACTGCCAGCGGATTTTCCTCCACCGAAAAGCGCACGGTTGCCTTGCCTATATCGGGCGTGTAGGCATAGCGTGCAATATTGCCGAACAGCTCGTCAATCGCTATCGCAATCTGTGTCTGCGCCTTGATGGGACAGTCCAGCGCCTCCAGCTGTTCGTTGACAAAGTCGGTAACAATCTCAATATTTTCAACAGCTGCATCAATTGTCAGTTCCTTCATCGGGAATTTCCTCCTTTTTGCCTGTGTAATGTATGCAAAGCATCGTCAAATCGTCAAACTGTATGTAATCCTTCACAAAGCCCTTGACGCTGTTTTCCACGGCCGTCAGCAGCTCCTGCGGCGTGCCGTCCTTTTGACTGTTCAGCGCTTCCAAAAACCGGTCGTAGCCGTATTGCACTTCGTCCTGATTTTCCGCCTCGGGAACGCCGTCGGTGTACAAAAACAGCTTGGAGCCTGCCGGCAGCACCATTTCCGTCTCGCGGTATTTGATGCCCGGCATGCCGCCCAACACAAAGCTGTGCTTGCTCTTCAGCAGCTCAAAATCGCCGTCCTGCGCCTTTAGAATGGGATATTCATGACCGGCGTTGGCGCTCACCAGCGTGCCGTCACGCAAATCCAAAATACCCAGCCAGACCGTGACAAACATATCCTCGCGGTTGTTTTCGCAGATTTGGTTGTTGACCGCACGCAGCACCTTGCCGGGCGATTCGCCTGTCATCACGCGGTTCTTTATCAAAATCTTGGACGCCATCATAAACAGCGCCGCCGGAATGCCCTTGCCGGACACATCCGCCATCACCAGTGCGAGGTGGTTTTCGTCCACCAAAAAAAAGTCGTAAAAGTCGCCGCCGACCTCCTTGGCAGGGGTCATGGACGCGTAGAGATCAAATTCGCTGCGCTCCGGCAAAAACGGAAAGGTTGTCGGAAGCATGTTCGCCTGTATGCGCGTGGCAACTCCCAGCTCGGTTTCGGTGGTTGAAAACGTTTTTTCGCGGTCGGCAAACAGTACGCCGTAAATCAGCACGATAGACACCAGCATGGCAGCGTATTGTGTCGAAATGCCGAAGGACATCTGCGTCACCGCCTGATTCGCCAGCGGAATGGCGATAAACGAGATTGCCACCAGCTTGTCGCGTTTGGATGCCTGCGACATCAGCAGCTCCAAAATAACGATTAAGATGGCAAAGCAGAGATACACCTGACTGATATACCACTTGTCGGTGCGCACATAGTAGCCTGCCGCGTCCACCGTAAAATACAACGGATAAAGCAGATTGACCGCGCACAGCAGCAGCGAGGGAATCAGCAGCAGATTCAAAATACCGTCGGCGGCAGTCATCAGACTGTTTTCCATTTTGAGCACGCGCCGGATGTATTGCCAAAACAGATAGACCAGCACAAGACCTATCATAAAGAACAGCACGTTGATAATCCGGTTGAGGAGACGCAGCGGCGCGATGCCCTGCACCAGCCACGCGGATTCATCCAAAAACAGCGCCGCCGCGTTGACCGTCAGCAGCGTGACAAACACACGCGTGTGTTCGCTGCGGTTTTTGTAGTTGAGCACGCAGCTGAACGAGAGCATGACGCACACCGCCAGACAAAAAATGTCGGCACCGATGCTGAACATCCAAGTGTTCTCCATTCCGCTTGTTCCCCTGATAAACAGCAGGATGACGCTTGCCGCGAGCAGTGCGCACGAAAGACCGAAGCCGGTGGGGATCATCCAGCTCAAATCAAAGCTTTTAATTTTTTGAGGTAATTGACGTACGTTGTTCACAATATCCTCCGTGTTTAAACCATATATATAATATATTATACCAAAAATTATTACAAAATCAAGTGGAATATTGGATAATATTAATTCATCCATTGACAAATTCTTATTTTTCACTTAAAATGACATTAGAAACCCCAAAAGGAGCATTGGTATGACGTATCCAAAATCGCTCAAAAGTACAAAGACGCTGATAAAAGCAGAAATCATGTTTTTAATTTGCGAGTTTCTTACGATTCTCACAGCATCTGCCACTGCAGCTGTATATTTATTTGCGGATCAACTCGGAGAAATGCTATCCGCTGTCTTACTTATTTTGATATATGGTTCCGCGCTGTTTTCGATCAGCATCAGGGTGATCGGCTATATCCTCTATCTGGTCAGCTCGCGCAGGGCAAGTGCCGAGGATGACAACTTTAAGGTTGCGTTTTATTCCATCATCATCACGCTGCTGATTGTGTTGGCAGGGACTGTCTTTGCCTTTAATAAGGAAGTGCAGAGCATCGCGGATTTGCTTGTCATTTTGACGGCACTGCTTGCAGATGTGTATATTTTGGAGGGAATCCGCAGTCTGTGCAAGCAGCTCGGTCATCCCGAGATGGACAAACGCGGCGGTGTTCTCTACGCGGTCATCACGACCTTTTTTGTGTTTCAAACCTGTGCCAGCGTATATATTTTGGTGCTCGGCGGCACACTGGCAACCATCGGTGCAGCCGCGCTCGAGGTATTCGGAAGCGCTTTGGGTATCGTCCAATCCTTCCTGCTGCTCGGCTATTTCAAAAAAACGCGCCAAATATTGGAAACAGAATAATATAACAGCTCCCGCGTTTTGCAAAAAGCAGAACGTGGGAGCTGTTTTTTTGAGCTGAACCGCAGTATTGCCAAAGCAACAAAGACACACTGACGAATAAAGGGTAATTTTGGCGAACAGAGGTGTTCCTAAATCAAATCCGCCAGAATGGCGTTCGAAACCAAAAATCCCTTTGGCGTAAAGCAGGCGTGTTGTCCGTCCGCTTCCATCAGACCGAGCTTTGCGTATTTTTCGATTTTTTTGTGCAGCAAGGCAGGAAACGGCTGCCCGAAGCGCTGTTCATAATCTGCAAACACCAAGCCCTCGCAAAGCCGCAGCGCCAGCATGATGTATTCCTCACTGTCACCGCCGCTGCCGTCAGCGGTAAGAAGATTGTCACAAAACGCCTGCATGCTGCGCGCGTAGTGGAAACGCTTGCCGTGGTAAAAGGAATATGCCGCAGGTCCGATGCCGATATATTCGCCGCAGTGCCAGTAGAGCGTGTTGTGACGGCTCTCAAAGCCGGGTTGGGCAAAGTTGGAAATTTCGTACTGCGCATAGCCGAGACGGTTCAGATAATCCACGGCAAAGAGATACAGCTCTGCCTGCTCGTCCTCGTCGGGCAGATTTAATAATTCCCTGTTAGAATAAAACGGCGTGCCTTCCTCAATTTTTAATATATAAGATGAAATGTGCCGCACACCGCAGTCGGCGCAGAAATTAATCGACTGCCGCAGACTGTCCTTTGTTTGCAGCGGAATGCCCATCATCAAATCCAGCGAGGTGTTGTCAAAGTCTGCTGCCTGCGCCTTTTTAACGGTATAGGCAGCTTCCTCCGGCGTGTGGATTCTGCCGAGAATGTTGATTTCCCGGGCAATAGCGGACTGCATGCCGACCGAAACGCGGTTAAAGCCCGTTTGTCGCAATGCGTCAAAGTCGAGTGCCTTGCCGCTTTCGGGATTGACCTCCAAGGTGATTTCGGCGTTTTTGTCCACAGAAAAGTCGTTTTTGACCGCATCGAGCAGGGCGCACAGCCGCTTGGTTCCCAGCACACTCGGCGTGCCGCCGCCCAAGTAGACGCTGCCGACAGGCTCCCATGCTTGTTGTCCCCAATAATGAAGCTTTTCGGTCAGCTCCCTTGTGTAGACGTCAAAATCCGCCTGTGTGCCGACGCCGCTGAAAAAATCACAGTAGGCACACTTGCGTCTGCAAAAGGGAATATGCAGATATAATCCGATGGAATGGCTCATAAATATGTCGCTTTCTGTAATGATTTGAGGCAGAAACCAAAAGTTTCTGCCTCAAAAGTTGGAAGGTATATGAAAAGATAGGTATCATCAAATTGAAATTCTATATTAATCTTACAATAATTTATCTTTTGTGTCAAGTATTTGCATGAAAATACTTAAAAAAATTTATTTTTGAAATAGTTGTTGACATCTGCCGCGAAAAAATAGTATTATAATTAATTGATAATATAAGAAAAAGGACTGAATGTATGAGCACCTATACCGACGAAATCCGCAAGCGCAGAACCTTTGCGATTATTTCGCACCCCGACGCGGGCAAAACAACGCTCACCGAAAAGCTGCTTTTGTACGGCGGCGCCATCAATTTGGCAGGCTCTGTCAAGGGCAAGCGCACGGCGCGCCACGCTGTTTCGGACTGGATGGAGATTGAAAAGCAGAGAGGTATTTCCGTTACCTCCTCGGTTTTGCAGTTCAAATACAACGGTTACTGCATCAATATTTTGGACACGCCCGGACACGAGGACTTCTCTGAGGACACCTACCGCACCCTGATGGCGGCGGACTCGGCGGTCATGGTGATTGACGGCTCCAAGGGCGTCGAAAAACAGACCATTAAGCTGTTTAAGGTTTGCGTGATGCGCAATATTCCCATCATCACCTTTATCAATAAAATGGACAGGGACGCCAAAAATCCCTTTGATTTGCTGGAGGATATTGAAAATGTTCTCGGCATCAACACCTATCCCGTCAACTGGCCAATCGGCTCCGGCAAGGAGTTCAAGGGCGTCTTTGACCGCAACACCGAAAAGATTCTCGCTTTTACCGCAAACAACGGTCAGCGCGAGGTTGAAAAGCAGGAGTATTCCCTTGACGACCCGGCGCTGGACGAGGTGCTCGGTCAATACCTCAAAGCCGATTTTATGGATGAGATTGAGCTGCTGGACGGCGCGGGCGATGAATTTGACCTCGATGCGGTGCGGCAGGGCAGACTGACGCCCGTGTTCTTCGGCTCGGCGTTGACCAACTTCGGTGTAGAGCCGTTTTTAGAGCAGTTTTTGCAGCTGACTACCTCGCCGCTGGCACGTGAAACCGTCAGCGAGGAGGTTGACCCGATGTCGGAGGACTTCTCGGCGTTCGTGTTTAAGATTCAGGCGAATATGAACAAGGCGCACCGCGACCGCGTGGCGTTCATGCGCATTTGCAGCGGCAAGTTTGAGAAGAACATGGAGGTATTCCATGTGCAGGGCAACAAGAAGATGCGCCTCTCGCAGCCGCAGCAGATTATGGCGCAGGAGCGCGAAATCGTGGACGAAGCCTACGCCGGTGATATTATCGGTGTGTTTGATCCGGGCATCTTCTCTATCGGTGACACCATCTGCTCACCGCGTCACAAGGTGCAGTTCAAGGGCATTCCCACCTTTGCGCCGGAGCACTTTGCACGTGTGCGCCAAAAGGACACCATGAAGCGCAAGCAGTTTATCAAGGGCACCAACCAGATTGCGCAGGAGGGCGCCATTCAGATTTTTCAGGAGCTGGACGCAGGCATGGAGGAGGTAATCGTCGGCGTAGTCGGCGTGCTTCAGTTTGACGTGCTCAAATACCGGCTCGAAAATGAATATAATGTGGATATCATCATGGAGAATCTTCCGTATGAATATATCCGCTGGATTGTCAACGAGGGACTCGACCCCAAAACCCTCGACCTGGCGTCCGATACCAAACGGATTCAGGATTTGAAGGGCAACCATCTGCTCCTGTTTACCAGCTATTGGAGCATTGACTGGGCGCTTGACCACAACAAGGGCCTGGAGCTGCGCGAATTCGGTACGAACTGATGCTGACAAAAAAACTAAAGGATTACGCCCAAGGCGGTGTTTATCCCATGCATATGCCCGGACACAAGCGGCACCGCGTCGGATGTCTGCCGCTGGAATTGGATTTGACCGAGATTTACGGCTTTGACAACCTCCACCATCCGCAGGGCTGTATTCGGGATATTGAGCAGGAAGCCGCAAGGCTGTGGCAGGCAAAGCGTGCCTTTATGCTCGTGAACGGCGCCACCGGCGGCATACTCGCGGCAATCAGAGCCATGACTTCGCCGGACGACACGGTTGTCATCGCGCGCAACTGCCACCAATCGGTGTACAACGCGGCGGAGCTGTGCGGCGTAAAGCCCGTTTACTGCATGCCCGACGTAATAGACGGCACAGACATCTACGGCAGCGTTTATCCCGAAATGCTCGATATGCTGCTGCAAAGCACAGAGAATGTCCGCTTGGTCGTCATTACCTCGCCGACCTACGAGGGTGTTTGCTCCGATATGGAGGTGATTGCCGCCATCTGCCATGCGCACGGCGCAAGGCTGCTGGTGGACGAAGCGCACGGCGCGCACTTTCCGTTTCACGCGCGTTTTCCGCAGCCGGCGGTTGCGTGCGGCGCGGACGCAGTGGTGACGAGCCTGCACAAAACACTTCCGTCTCCCACCCAGACAGCGCTGCTGCTCACCAATGACCGCGGGCTTGCAGGTGAGCTGCAAAGACAGCTGGCGGTGTTTGAAACATCCAGTCCGTCCTATCTGCTGATGAGCGGTGTGGAGGATTGCCTGACATATCTTAAAAACCATGATTTTTCAGAATACATTAACCGCTTAGATACCTTTTATACCAATGCAAAACAGCTCAAAAAGCTCCGTCTGCTCTTTGATCCGGACGATGACAACCGCTGCAATATCGACGCATATGACTGGGGCAAGCTGGTGATAACCGCCTACGGCACCAACATCAGCGGCAGCGAGCTGGCACGGCGGCTGCGCGAGGATTTTCAAATTGAGACCGAAATGTCCTCTGCGCACTACGTCATCGCCATGACCTCTGTCTGCGACACGGACGAGGGCTTTGAACGTCTGCTGCATGCGCTGCTGCAAATAGATAGGACAATACAATATTTTGACAAAGAATTAACTTCCGCAGTGCTTGCAGAGCTGCCGCAAAAGGCGTTCGAACCGCATGAAAGCCGCAGCCGCCGCGCCGTAACGGTGCCCTTTGCCGACGCCGCAGGCAAAACGGCGATGGAGTTTATCTATGCCTATCCGCCGGGCATTCCGTATATTGTGCCGGGCGAGGTTATCAGCCAAAGTGTTTTGGAGCAGCTTGTGCAGCTTTTGTCAAACGGCGTCGAGATAATCTCCACGATCAGGCAGCTTCCGCAGTCGATTCTTGTCGCAGATTGGTGATTGACAAACGCGGTTTACTGTGATAAAATTATTTTAAGAATTCCTAAAGGAGAATGATACCTATGAAGAGAATCAAAACTATCGAGACACGCGATCTCAAAAAGAGCGTAAAGACCGGCGGCTGCGGCGAATGCCAGACCTCCTGCCAGTCCGCTTGCAAGACTTCCTGCGGCGTTGCTAACCAGCAGTGCGAGAAGTGCCTTGAGAAATAAGAAGCTCAACAAGGAATCACAGCCGTTGTCCTTGGGGAAACACTGATTGATTCGGGTGCGCAAATCGCGCAGTCAGATTTTTTGTCAGACTGCACAAACAAATCGAAGCAAGGCTGACACCTTGCCGAGATTTTTTGGGCGGTATGACAGAAAAGATGCAAGCGAGTTGTGTGCCCAGCCGTCAGGCGTGAATTGATCAGTGGTTCCCCTAGGACTAACGGCTTTCCTTATGTAACGGAGGAATTGTCATGATACACCAATACAAACTCAATGGCTACAATATCGTGCTCGACGTCTACAGCGGCAGCGTGCATGCGGTAGACGACCTCGCTTATGATGTGATCGCGCTCTTTGCCGACAATGACCGCGACGCTATCATTGCCGCCATGCTCGAAAAATACAAAGACGACCCAACCATCGACGCGCAGGAAATCGCGGACTGCATCGACGACGTGCAGGAGCTGAAGGAGCAGGGCAGGCTTTTCTCTGAGGACAAATATGAAAACCTCGCCTTTGACTTCAAAAAACGCAATACCGTTATCAAGGCTCTCTGTCTGCATATCGCGCACACCTGCAATCTCAACTGCGAATACTGCTTTGCCAGTCAGGGCAAATATCACGGCGAGCGTGCGCTGATGAGCTTGGAGGTCGGCAAGCGCGCGATTGACTTTTTGATTGAAAACTCCGGCAGCCGCGTCAATTTGGAGGTTGACTTTTTCGGCGGCGAGCCGCTGATGAATTTTGATGTGGTCAAGCAAATTGTCGCCTACGCCAGAAGCATTGAAAAGCAGCACAACAAGAACTTCCGCTTTACGCTCACCACCAACGGCATGCTGGTGGATGATGATGTGATTGAGTTTGCCAACCGCGAGTGCCACAACGTTGTGCTCAGCCTGGACGGCAGAAAGGAAATCCACGACAACCTCCGCAAAACCATCGGCGGCAAGGGCAGCTATGATGTGATTGTGCCCAAATTTCAGGAGTTCGTCAAAAGACGGGAGGGCAGAGGCTACTACGTCCGCGGCACCTACACCCACAACAACACCGATTTCACCAACGATATTTTCCATATGGCAGACCTTGGCTTTACGGAGCTTTCCATGGAACCGGTCGTCTGTGCGCCCGACGATCCCTATGCGCTGACCTACGAGGATTTGCCTGTGCTTTTTGAGCAGTACGAGATTTTGGCAAAGGAAATGCTCCGGCGCGAAAAAGAGGGAAGACCGCTGACCTTCTATCATTATATGATCGACCTCACCGGCGGTCCCTGCATCTATAAACGCATCTCCGGCTGCGGCTCGGGCACCGAATACATGGCGGTCACGCCTTGGGGCGATTTGTATCCCTGTCACCAGTTTGTCGGCGACGACAAATACAAGCTCGGCGATATTTGGAACGGCGTTGACAACCGAGAGGTGCAGGACGAGTTCAAGCTCTGCAACGCTTACGCCAGACCAGACTGCAAGGACTGTTGGGCAAGGCTCTATTGCAGCGGCGGCTGTGCGGCAAACGCCTACCACGCCACCGGCTCCATCAACGGCATTTATGAATACGGCTGCGAGCTGTTCCGCAAGCGCATGGAGTGCGCCATTATGATGAAGGTTGCGCAGGCGGAGGAAGCGTGATTTAAAAATTCCATAACCATGCACGATAGGAGAGAGGCAAACGCTTCTCTCTTTTTTTATTATTTATGATTTGTCACTGACAAATTTTTCAATACCTAACACATAGTCGGCGGAAACGCGGTAGAGCAGGCACAGCGCAATCAAATGCTTGATGGGCAGCTCACGCTTTCCGCTTTCGTATTTGCTGTACTGCTCCTGACGGGTGTGCAGAATGAACGCAACCTGCTCCTGTGTAAAGCCGTTTTGCACGCGCAGCTCCTTTAGACGCTTATGATAATCCATTAACATCAGGCTCCTTTTGCGATATTACAAATTGTATAATTTGAGTTTCAACATCATTATAACATGTTAATATGTCCAATTGCAACTAAAATATATGTGGAATGTATTGTTAAAACAAAGCTTTTGAATTATACAAAATATTTTTGCAACGTGGGAACCTTGCCTTTTGCCGGTGCGGTTAACTGCCGGTTCGATTCATATATAAGGAAAAAAGCTCCAAAATGCCAGTCAACACGGAACATATCCTGCAAAATTTCGTGCAAATTGCGAAATAAGCTGATAAAACAGGTTTGAATATGAAATTTTTTTAAAAAAACTTGCAAAAACCACTTGCAAAAATCATTATTATAGTGTAGAATAAGAGCGTTGGTGAAACGGCGCTTTGTTTCACCTGCAAATGTAATCATGTTCATTTTATAAGGGAGGACTTTATTATGTCATACGTTAGCGAACAGCTGGAAAAGCTGGCAGCCAAAAATCCTAATCAACCTGAGTTCCTTCAAACCGCTACCGAGGTTTTGACTTCCTTGGAGCCTGTTTTTGATGCGAACCCCCAGTATGAGAAGATGGCTCTTATCGAGAGAATCACCGAGCCTGAGAGACAGATTATGTTCAGAGTCCCGTGGGTTGACGACAACGGCAAGGTTCAGGTTAACCGCGGTTTCCGTATTCAGTTCAACAGCGCGCTTGGTCCGTACAAGGGCGGTCTCAGATTTGCTCCCAATGTAAATATCAGTATCGTAAAATTCCTTGGCTTTGAGCAGATTTTCAAAAATGCTCTGACCGGTCTGCCCATCGGCGGCGGCAAGGGCGGCGCTGACTTCGATCCGAACGGCAAGTCCGACATGGAGATCATGCGCTTCTGCCAGTCCTTTATGACTGAGCTCTACAGACACATCGGCCCCAACACCGACGTTCCCGCAGGCGACCTCGGCGTAGGCGGCAGAGAAATCGGCTACATGATGGGTCAGTACAAGAGAATCCGCGACAGCTATGACGGCACCCTCACCGGTAAGGGCGTGCCCAACGGCGGTCTTGCAGGCAGAGACGAGGCTACCGGTTACGGTATCGTGTTCTATGCAAGAGAGATGCTGAACCACTTTGGCGAGAGCCTCGAGGGCAAGAAGGTTGTTATCTCCGGTTTCGGTAACGTTGCTTGGGGTACTGCCAAGAAGCTCGAGCAGCTCGGCGCAAAGGCTATCACCATTTCCGGTCCTGACGGCTATATCCTCGACGAAGAGGGTGTAACCGGCGAGAAGATTGATTACCTCCTCGAGCTCAGAAGCTCCGGCAAGAACATCTGCGCTCCCTATGCAGAGAAGTATCCGAACGCTAAGTTCTTTCCCGGCGAGAAGCCCTGGGGCGTCAAGGCTGACCTCTACATTCCCTGCGCTACCCAGAACGAGATTCACACTGCTGACGCTGAGAAGATGGTTGCCAACGGCTGCAAATTCCTCTGCGAAGGCGCCAACATGCCCACCACCAACGAGGCGATCGAGTATCTCCAGAACAACGGCGTTGTTGTCGGTCCTTCCAAGGCTGCAAATGCCGGCGGCGTAGCCTGCTCCTGCATCGAGATGGCGCAGAACGCTGAGCACCTCATTTTCTCTGAGGACGAGGTATTTGAAAAGCTCGAAAACATCATGGTCAACATCTTCAAGCAGTCCATGGACGCTTGCAAGAAGTACAACCTCGGCGACAACCTCATCGCAGGCGCTAACATTGCCGGCTTTGAGAGAGTAGCGAACGCTATGATGTTCCAGGGTATCTGCTAATTCAGTTTATAAAATCTACCATAAAAAACGGCGTCCGGACGGTTGTTCGGGCGCTGTTTTATACTTGACTATTGCGTGAAAATATACGATAATATCTGTGAGGTGAGAGTTTATGAAGCATTTGGGAACAAAGACAATCGAAACCGAGCGACTGCTTTTGCGAAAAACCATCGACGCAGACGCAGAATATATGTTCTATAATTGGGCAAACGACGGACGCGTCACCAAATTTCTGACATGGCAGCCGTATGAGAACGCGCAGCAGCTCAGGGAGAGCTATCATCGATACTTGATGGAGAACCGCGGCAAGCCGGATTTTTATGACTGGAAGATTGAGCTGAAATCGCTCGGACAACCGGTCGGCTCAATCGGTGTGACGGCTGTGCATGAGGAGATTGAAGCCGTTGAAATCGGTTATTGTCTGGGCTATGACTGGTGGCACAAAGGCATTATGACCGAAGCGTTTGGAGCTGTGATTCGGTATTTGTTTGAAGAAGTCGGTGTCAACCGCATAGCTGCGCAGCACGATCCGCGCAATCCACGTTCCGGCGATGTGATGAAGAAATGCGGCTTGCAGTATGAAGGCACGCTGCGGCAGGCAGGCAAAAACACGCAGGGCTTGTGCGATGTGGCGACGTATGCGATTTTGAAAGAGGATTATTTTAAACGGAAATAAAATCGGTGCGTTTTTCTTTGTACGGAAAAACGCACCGAAAATTACAATAATCATTTGTACCGTAAAAACCGCCGAATATTACAATAGTAACTTGCACCGTAAAAACCTGCCGATAATTTCAATAAACACTTGCACGGTAAAATCCCGCCGTTTATCAAGCTTTCCTATAAAGAAAACCTCTCAAAAGGCGGACTGGATGGAACGTCACGTTCCCCCGAATTATACAAAATATTCATTTTGTATAATTATTCTAATTTGGAATTATCCCTCTCTTTTTTTGTGATATACTATTAATATCGATCTTCTTATTCTGATATTTTACTTGGAGTGATTTGTTTGGCTGTCCGTTTTCAGGATGAAGCATTTCCGCTTTTGAAGGAATACCTTTTTTATCAGCAGACCGTGCGGCAAAAATCTATTAAAACAATCGACGAATACTTTCTCGATTTGCGCACATTTTTCCGTTTTATGAAAATCTATCGCAGTCTGGTGCCTGCCGATTCCGATTTTGAAGCTATTTCGATTCTCGACATCGACCTGCCGTTTTTGCAAACCATCGACTTGAATGACGCTTATGAATATATGAACTACTTGCTGCGTGAGCGTGGCAATAACGCTGCTTCGCGTGCCAGAAAATGTTCCAGCCTGAAAGGCTTTTTCAAATACCTGACGCTCAAAAAGAACCTCCTCGACCATGACCCTATGGAGCAGCTCGAAGTGCCCAAGCAAAAAAAGGCTCTCCCCAAGTATCTCACGCTCGAACAAAGTATCGAGTTGCTGGACGCTGTCGAGGGCGATAACCGCGAACGCGATTATGCGATTCTGACGTTGTTTCTTAACTGCGGTCTGCGTGTTTCGGAAATGGCAGGGCTGAATTATACCGATATTCGCAACGACCATACTGTTCGCATACTCGGCAAGGGCAACAAGGAACGCGTCATTTACCTCAATTCTGCCTGCGTCAGCGCGATTAACGACTATATGCGCGTGCGTCCCGTTGACGGTGTGAAGGACAAAAACGCGCTGTTTATCAGCCGCAATCACCGCCGTATGTCCGTCAAAACGATTCAGGCGATGGTGTATAAATATCTCGAAAAAATCGGACTTAACGCGCAGGGCTACTCCTGCCATAAGCTGCGGCACACGGCGGCAACGCTGATGTATCAGCATGGCGGCGTCGATATTCGCGTGCTCAAGGACGTCCTCGGGCACGAAAATCTCGGCACAACCGAAATCTATACCCATTTGAGCAATGAGCAGATGAAAAATGCCGCCGAAGCCAATCCCCTTTCGCGTGTACATAAAAGAAAATCCGGCGAAAAGTAATCCGCCGGACTCTTTTATTCTGTTCTAATTACAACGCCGCCAATATCGGTCAGCGGTTCTTCCCTGTTTAATATTTCTATTCTGGAATTATATTTTGCGCAAAACACCTTGATTCGTTCGTAATCAGGGTGTTTTGTGATATTGCCAAAGAAGTAAGTTGTCCCGTTGTCAAAAAAGCCGGCGCCACCCATAAAGCCATATTCAAAGCCCTCCAAGCGGATGTGCCCCGGTTGAATGGACAAAACCTCTGCCCCGTCGGCTTTCAGCGCTTTTGCAATGGTTTTGTCCGCCGTTATCACCGCTTTGTCGCCAATCACCAGCGAAGAACAGCGCGTGTAGCCTTGCTTGACATGGACGAGAGGAATGCCCTTTTCGCGGCAAAAAGCCAGCACAGACGCGTCTGCGGCGTCCATCTTGCCGTATAGCTTACCGCCCAAAAACAGGCAGTTCAGCCGCACATTCTGCGGATAATCCTTTGCAACCGGGCTTTGGCAGTCCTCTATGCGGAAGCGCCTGTTTTGTATGATTAATTCCTGCATGTCTGCGTGGCGCTGTTCGGGTTCAAGAAAAGCATTAATTTTCTTTGTGGGAATAATTTTGTACCCCTTTTCCGCTAACGAGCGGCAAAAGCATGGGTACAAATCGCTCATCAACAGCGCTTTCATCAGCTGATAGCCTCGAACGCCTCGCGGATATTCTTCACGCCAATCAGCGCCGCGTTGTCACAGGTCAAGCCCTTTAGGTTGTGATATGGCAGCACGATTTTTTCAAAGCCCAGCCGCACCGCCTCATTGACACGCAGCTGTGCCTGCGAAACCGCGCGGATTTCGCCTGCCAAGCCGATTTCGCCGAACACGACAGCCTTTTCGTCAATCGGCGTATCCTTCAAACTGCTAATCAGCGCCATGGCGATAGCGAGGTCAATCGCAGGCTCGTCCACGCGCAGACCGCCGACAATGTTGATATAGGTGTCATTGTTGGAGAAATAGTAGCCGGCGCGCTTTTCTAGGACAGCGAGCACCATTGACAGGCGGTTATAGTCATAGCCGGTTGCCATGCGCCGTGCATTGCCGTAGCCGCTCTGGGTGGCGAGACCCTGCGTCTCAGCCAGAATCGGACGGGAGCCCTCCATGGTGCAGGTGACGCAGGTGCCGGAGACGTTGGTCGGTCTGCCTGAAAGCAGCATGACCGAGGGATTCTCGACCTCCTGCAAGCCCTTGTCCGTCATTTCAAAAACGCCGATTTCGTTGGTGGAGCCGTAGCGGTTTTTGACAGCGCGCAAGATGCGGCACGCCATCTGCTTGTCGCCCTCAAAGTGCAGCACGGTGTCCACAATATGCTCCAGCACCTTAGGACCAGCAATCGAGCCTTCCTTGTTCACATGACCGACCACAAACATGGGAATATCCAGTCCCTTTGCGGTGCGCATGAGCATATTGGTACACTCTCGCACCTGCGTCACGCTGCCCGGCGAGGAGCTTAGCTCGGTGAGATTCATGGTTTGAATGGAGTCAATCATCACCAAATCGGGCTTGATATTCTTTATCTGTTCGCACACAACCTCCACATCGGTCTCGGTCATCACCAAAAGATTCGGCGAGTTGACGCCCAAACGGATAGCGCGCAGCTTGAGCTGACGCTTGCTCTCCTCGCCCGAGACGTAGAGAATCCGCAGCGTATCTCCCATAAATTGGCAAATCTGCATTAGGACCGTCGATTTGCCGATACCCGGGTCGCCGCCGAGCAAAATCAAACTGCCCTTGACAATACCGCCGCCGAGTACACGGTTCAGCTCCTTGCAGCCGGTGTCGTAGCGGTGTTCGTCCTCGGTCGAGATTTCGTTGATGGCGTGCGGCTTGGCATAGCTTGAAAAGGAGCGTGTTTTTGCCGCGGGAGCCGTTTTGGCGGTGTCCCTAATCTCTTCATTCATGGTGTTCCACTCGCCGCAGGACGGGCATTTTCCAACCCATTTCGGCGTTTCGTGACCGCATTCGGAGCAAATATATACACTTTTTATCTTAGCCATAGTTTTTTCCTTCAGGTGCCTTTAGTTTGTATTCACATAGTTCATCAGTCCGGCGGCAATTGCCAGTGCCAGCTGCTTTTGATAGTCGTCCGTCACCAGCAGCTCGCGTTCCTGCCGGTTAGAAATAAAGCCGCATTCCACGATTACCGCCGGAACTTGGGCGTTTTTCAGTAAAAAAATCTCCTTGCCTGCCGCCTTGCAGGTGCGTGTGTTGTCGGGCTGCAGCATACCAGTCACGCTCTTGCGCAGTGCTTCCGCCAGAACAGCGCTGTTTGGGTGATTCGGAGAATAAAAAACCTGCGCGCCATGTGAGGAGGCGGCGTCAAATTTGTTTTGATGTATGCTCACAACCACGTTGTCGGGTGTGGCGTTGTAGAGGTCAAGGCGCATTTTCATATCGTTGTATTTGCGCTTGCGCACGTCCTCTCCCTCATCGGTCAGCGCGTCGTCGGTGTCGCGCGTCATGCTGACTGTGTAGCCGCACAGACGGAGCAGGTCGGCGGTATCGTGCGAGACAGCCAAATTGATGTGCTTTTCCAGCACATCGCCCGACACAGCGCCGCCGTCCTCGCCGCCGTGTCCCGGGTCTATCAAAACCGGCGGCAGCGTGCGCACCGAAGCGGCGGTTTCCAGCGTGATACGGCGCGTGGAGCGGAGCATCAGGAACAAAAAGACGCTCAGACAGAGCAAAATAGTTGCCGCAGACAGCAGTTGTTTTCGTTTCATAGCAACACCTCTGCCCCAAAATATGCTTGCGGCTGAGAATATTATACATCTTTTCCGCGATATTGGCAACAAAAATAAAATATCTCTTGTAGTTATTTTAACAAAGTGCTATAATAATGGAGTGAAATTTTTTAAGGAGCGGTTAGCATGAAGAAACCGGGCAGAAACGACGTATGCTGGTGCGGCAGCGGTAAAAAATATAAGAAGTGTCACATTGATTTTGACGAGCGCATTGAGGAAATTGAGGCGGCAGGTCATATCGTACCCGACCACAGCCTGCTCAAAACACCGGAGCAGATTGAAAAAATCAAGGAGAGCGCGAAAATCAACATCGCGGTGCTGGACTATGTGGCGGAGCATATTCGCGCAGGCATCTCTACGGCGGAGATAGACCGCTGGGTATATGATATTACTACCAAAATGGGCGGTATTCCCGCGCCGCTCAACTATGAGGGCTTCCCCAAGAGTGTGTGTACCTCGATTAATGATGAGGTTTGTCACGGTATTCCGTCGGAGGACATTATACTGAAGGACGGCGATATTGTCAATGTAGATGTTTCCACCAATTTGAACGGCTACTATTCCGACTCCTCGCGCATGTTCCTTATCGGCGAGGTAAGCGAGGACAAAAAGCGTCTGGTGGAGGTTGCCAAGCAGTCTTTACAAGAGGGACTAAAGGCTGTCAAGCCGTGGGGCTTTTTGGGCGACATGGCGCAGGCTATCAATGATTACATCAAGGCAAACGGCTATTCTGTCGTCAGAGAGGTGGGCGGACACGGCATCGGCTTGGAATTTCACGAGGATCCGTGGGTCAGCTACGTCACCGAAAAAGGCACCGAGATGTGCATGGTGCCGGGACTCTGCTTTACAATTGAGCCGATGATTAACATGGGCAAGCCCGAGATTTTTGTGGACGAAGAAAACGGCTGGACCATCTACACCGAGGACGGCACGCCGTCCGCACAATGGGAAATCCAAGTTCTCGTCACCGAATCCGGCTACGAAATCATCTCCTACTGAGCGCCGGTGGGCGCCGGTGGGCGCTTTCGGCGGCTTTGGATAGATGCAGATTGAGATACACTCGGCTGAACGCCGCATCATAACTTGTTATGACGGTAGTTTTTGCTGTCAAAAATTGTAGCTTATCATCATGTCAATGACGGTAGATATTATTGTAAAACTACACCACGTCATAACGCGTCTATGACGGTTATCTAACAAACAAACGTATGTGGCGCGGATTGGGTCAAGCGTCACGCTTGCGGATTGGGTCAAGCGTCACGCTTGAAAAAAGTACACCTGTCCTTTTCGGGACAGGTGTACTTTCTTAAGGAGTTATCTAAATGATTTCAAAAAATCAGAGGCCTTTTTTTCTCTCAACATACGAGGTATGGAGCAGCTCGTGCGCCTTGTGGGAGCCGGGCTCGCCGAGATATTCCTCATAGATTGCCTTGATTTCAGGATTGTCGTGCGACTTTCTGTAGGGCAGGTTGAGGTCATCCTCATACAGCGCCTTTGCTCTGAGCGCCTTGAGGTCGGTGAAGTTTCTCACATGACCGGGCTGAATCGGCTGACCGCCGCCGTTTACACAGCCGCCGGGGCAGCACATAATCTCAATAAACTGATAGTCAGCTTCGCCTGCGCGAATCTTGTCGAGAATAACAGCCGCATTCTTCAAGCCGGAAGCAACAGCAACCTTGACGTTCATGCCGGCAACCTCATAGGTCGCTTCCTTGATGCCGTCGGTGCCGCGAACCTCATTGTAGTCAATCTGCTTGAGGTCTTCGCCGGTCAGCTTGTCGGCTACGGTTCTCAGAGCAGCTTCCATAACGCCGCCGGTTGCGCCGAAGATGGTGCCTGCACCGGTGCCGATGCCCATGATGGGATCAAAATCAGCGTCCTCAAGCTGGGTGAACTGAATACCGGCTCTCTTGATCATCTTGGCAAGTTCACGTGTGGTGATGGAGATATCGTTATCCTGCATGCCGTCGCGACCCTGATCGTCACGCTTAATCTCAAACTTCTTCGCTACACAGGGCATAACGGAAACAGCCACAATATCCTTGGGGTCAATGCCCATCTTCTCGGCATAGTAGGACTTAATCATAGCGCCCTGCATCTGCTGGGGAGACTTGCAGGTGGAGAGGTGCGGAATCAGGTCGGGATAGTAGTGCTCGCAGAACTTGACCCAGCCGGGTGAGCAGGAGGTGATCATCGGGAGAACGCCGCCGTTCTGAACGCGCTGGATAAACTCAGTGCCTTCCTCCATGATGGTGAGGTCAGCGCCGAAGTTGGTGTCAAACACCTTGTCAAAGCCGAGCATCTTGAGCGCCGCAACCATTTTGCCGGTTACGTTGGTGCCAATCGGCATGTCAAAGCACTCGCCGAGGGTTGCACGGATAGACGGAGCTGTGTGAACAACAACGTGCTTGGTCGGGTCGGCGATAGCGGCAAATACCTTGTCGGTGTCGTCGCGCTCAACCAGTGCGCCTGTCGGGCAGACAACGGTGCACTGACCGCAGCTGACGCAGGAAACGCTGTTCAAATCCTGCTCAAACGCGCAGGAAATCTGGGTATCAAAGCCGCGGTTGTTAGCGCCGATAACCGATACATACTGGTTCTTACAGGCAGCTACGCAGCGGCGGCAAAGGATACACTTGTTGTTGTTGCGAACCAAGTGCAGAGTGGACTTGTCCTCCTCATACTTGGTTTCCTCGCCCTCAAACGCCTTTTCGTCCACGCCGTATTCCAGACAGAGCTGCTGCAGCTCGCAGTTGTTGCTTCTGGGGCAGGACAGGCACTTCTTGTCATGATTGGACAGAAGAAGCTCGAGGTTCATTTTTCTGTATTTCTGAATCTGGGGCGTATTGGTGAAGATTTCGGTGCCCTCTCTGTCGATGGGATATACGCAGGCAGCGACCAGGCTGCGAGCGCCCTTGACTTCGCACAGGCACATACGGCATGCGCCGATCTCGTTGATTTCTTTCAGAAAGCATAAGGTCGGGATTTTAATGCCGAATTTGTGGCAGGCTTCCAGGATGGTGGTGTTTTTCTCAACCTGATAGTCTTTGCCGTTGATTTTGATATTCAACATTTCCATTATATTCTCTCCTTTCCTTAAGCCTTATAAATTGCTTTAAACTTACAGGTAGCCATACAAGCGCCGCACTTGATGCACTTCTTGTGGTCGATTTCGAGAGCGGGACGTCTCTTGCCGGGCGCGGTGTAGTCGGTGACAGAAATTGCCTGTGTCGGGCATTTTCTGGAGCAGAGACCGCAGCCTGCGCACTTCTCTCTGTCGATAGTGTATTCAAGCAGATCCTTACATACGCCTGCGGGGCACTTCTTGTCCTGAATATGCGCAAGATATTCGTTTCTGAAATAGCGCAGTGTGGAGAGAACAGGGTTGGGAGCAGTCTGACCCAGACCGCACAGGGAGTTCGCCTTGATAAATTCGCAGAGCTCCTCCATCTCGTCGAGCATTTCCATGGTGCCCTGACCCTTGGTGATTTTGTCGAGCATTTCAAGCAGACGCTTGGTACCGATACGGCAGGGCGTACACTTGCCGCAGCTCTCGTCAACGGTGAACTCGAGGAAGAACTTTGCAACGTCAACCATGCAGTTGTCCTCGTCCATAACAATCAGACCGCCGGAGCCCATCATGGAGCCGATAGCGAGCAGGTTGTCGTAGTCAATCGGAACGTCGAGGTGCTCTTCGGGAATGCAGCCGCCGGAGGGACCGCCTGTCTGTGCAGCCTTGAACTTTTTGCCGTTGGGAATGCCGCCGCCGATTTCGAATACGATTTCACGCAGGGTGGTGCCCATCGGGATTTCTACCAGACCGGTGTGGTTGATTTTGCCGCCGAGCGCGAATACCTTGGTACCCTTGCTCTTCTCGGTGCCCATCGAAGCAAACCACTCGGGACCGTTGAGGATAATCTGCGCGATGTTGGCGTAGGTCTCCACGTTGTTGAGAATGGTGGGCTTCTGATACAGACCCTTTACAGCCGGGAACGGAGGACGCGGACGCGGCTCGCCGCGCTTGCCTTCGATGGAGGTCATCAGAGCGGTTTCCTCGCCGCAGACGAACGCGCCGGCGCCGAGACGAAGCTCCATGTCAAAATTGAAGCCGGTGCCGAAAATATCCTCGCCGAGCAGACCGTACTCACGTGCCTGGTCGATGGCGATTTGCAGACGCTTAACCGCGATAGGATACTCTGCACGGACATAAACACGACCCTTGGAAGCGCCGATTGCATAGCCGGCAATCGCCATGGCTTCAATCAGGGAGTGCGGGTCGCCTTCGAGGACGGAACGGTCCATGAAAGCGCCGGGGTCGCCTTCGTCGGCGTTGCAGCAAACATACTTCTGATCAGCCTGATTACCTGCCGCGAATTTCCATTTCAAGCCGGTCGGGAAGCCCGCACCGCCTCTGCCGCGGAGACCGGAATCCAGAATGGTCTGGATAACCTGCTCGGGGGTCATTTCGGTCAGCACCTTGCCCAGAGCGGCGTAGCCGTCACGGGCAATGTAGTCGTCGATTTTTTCGGGGTCGATAACGCCGCAGTTGCGCAGCGCAACGCGCTTTTGCTTTGCATAAAAAGCGGTTTTGTTCAGAGACTTGATGGTATCCTCAACCACCGTCTCCTGATAGAGCAGACGGGTAACGATTCTGCCCTTTAAGAGGTGCTCTTCCACGATTTCGGGAATGTCTTCAATCTTGACCATGGAATAGAAGCTGCCCTCGGGATATACTACCATAATCGGGCCGAGCGCACACAGGCCAAAGCAGCCTGTGGTGATGACGTTAACTTCTTTGTCCAGCCCTTTGGCTTTGATTTCTTCTTTCAGTTTTTCGGCAATCTGTAAGCTGTTTGAGGAAGTACAGCCGGTACCGCCGCAAACCAGTACATTTGAACGGAACATTCAGTGACCTCCTTTAGCTGTTCAGCGCCCCGATGGTGTACTCGGTTACGACATTCTTGTTAACAAGATGATCGTTAACGATTCTCGCCACCTTTTCGGGAGTCATTTTTACATAAGTAACCTTTTCCTGTCCGGGAATTTCAACCTCAACAACCGGCTCATACTGGCAAATGCCGATGCAGCCTGTCTGCGTCACAACGATGTCATCCTGCAAACCGCGCTTGGCGATTTCTTCGGTAAAAGCGTTCAGCACGGGTCTCGCGCCTGCCGCGATGCCGCAGGTCGCCATGCCGACCAGAACGCGTGCAGCGTTGGGGTTTTCCTGTCTCAAAGCGACGTTAGCCTTCGCTCTGTCTCTGATAGCCTTTAATTCGGCTAAAGATTTCATAATTCTGCACCTCCGCAAATATTTTCAGTTTGTTCTTCCAAAAATTGTTCAATCCATTCCACAACATCCGGCGTATCAAGGCTCACACCCTCCAAAACCTCGCGCAGCTCGCGCGTGTCGAGGGTAAAGGAGCCGTTGTCAAAGCTGTGTGTAAACACAAAATCAATATCGGGATTGCACCGGATCAGAATGGATACCGTGGAGTTGATGTCGCCCAGCGGCGTCATATCCACGTGACTCTTGACGTAGCTCGCCTGCGTTTTTGTACCGCGCCCTACCTCGGATTCTATGCTGAAGCTGCCGCCGGTCTGTTCTGCCGACATCTTGAACAGCGGCACACCCAAACCAACCTTCCTTGTGGTACGGGTCGTAAAAAACGGGTCGATCACCTGCGCCACCTGTTCCTCTGTCATGCCGCAGCCGTTGTCCTCGATGGTGATGGAGAGAGAATCGTTTTTGTCGCTCTCCTCTACCGTGATAAAGACCAGCGTTGCCTCTGCCCGAACCGAGTTCTGGGCGACGTCCATGACGTTAAGCGACAGCTCACGCATCCTTGTATTTGTCGAGAATGCCGGGCACGTCGTCAACGGTCAGTCTGCCGTAAACCTCATCATTAACGGTGAGAACGGGCGCCAGACCGCAGGCGCCGATGCAGCGGCAAGCAGTAAGCGAGAATTTGCCGTCGGGGGTGCACTCCTCGGCTTCGATTCCGAGCATTTCGGAGAGCTTGTTGAGAATATCGCCCGAGCCCTTTACATAGCAGGCGGTGCCGAGGCAAACCGAGATGTTGTATTTGCCCTTGGGTGACAGTGCGAACTGCGAGTAGAAGGTGGATACACCGTAAACCTCCTCAAGCGGAACGCCCAGACCCTCTGCGACCATTGTCTGAACCTCGATGGGCAGGTATCCGTAGATTTCCTGCGCTTCCTGAAGCACAGGCATAACAGCGCCGGGATCGTCAATGTTTTTGGCGATGACTTCCTTTAGCCTTGCCTCCTGCTCAGGTGTGCCCGAAAACGGAATGCTGCTGATTTTTTTCTGCATAGTTTTTCCTCCCTGATTAGTTTTTGCAGTTGTTAACGCTGCATTTGCCGCATTGCGGCGGGTCAAATCACCGCAGTGCGCCTGTAATCCGACCGTTTTGTAATTATTCCCTATAATAATACTACAATAATCCGTAATATTATATTAAGTCAACGAATAGTATAACACAAACTTTGAAAAAAGTCTACTAAAGTTTTTGCCTGTTTTGTTTAAATACGTCAAATTCGGTTAATTTTTAGGGCGAAAATTACCGTTTTTTATCCTATAATTAAAAATTGTCAAATTTTGTTCTAAAGTGTGCAAAAGCTCGCCTGTTTTTGGCGCAAAGCTGACGGAATTTGAACAACTTCTTTTTTGAACCCGTCAGGCGTCCAGCTTTGAGAGCAGGCATTCCGCCGTCAGCTCCTCCAGCTCCAGCGTGTTTTCGGCGCCGCGCATATTCTCCAGATAATGCGCGTCGGAGCAGGTGATGATGTGGAGCGTGTCGAGAATCGGATGGCGCTTTTTCAGCTCGTCCAGCTTGGAAATATCGGCAAGCTCCGCCGTTTTGAAGCCGCAGCTCTCGTCGATTTCGCCGAGCACCGAGAGAATGGATAAGCTGTCGCGGTCAATGTGCGCCGGATAGCAAATGCCGCCGAACTCCTTGACCTTGGCGTAGGCGTGCATTATGCTGATTTCGGTAGCGGGCAAAAGCAGGTGCTCAATCTCCCCCACCGGCTCGTCCAGCTCATTCATAATGAGCTGCTCGCCGTAGATGTTGACGCGGTTTTTGACCTTAATGCGGTGCGCGTCCACGTAGTCGCTCCACGCCAGCGCTTTTTCCAAGTCCGGAAACAGGCAGACGGCGTGAATATCCTCGCTGGTGGTCATCTCCATCCCGGGAATGACGAGCAAGCCTATTTCTCTGCCGACAGCCATTGCCGCCTCGCAGTTGCGCGAGGTGTTGTGGTCGGTCAGGGCAATTACGTCGAGTCCCAGCAGCTTTGCCATGTTGACAATGTTGTTGGGCGTCATATCCATATCGCCGCAGGGCGACAGACAGGAATGCAGGTGCAAATCGTAGTAATACTTCATGCCAGCAGTCCGTGAATCTTCACCGCGAGAGAATAGCTGTTCTCCTCGGTTTGCAGAATGGTGACGCCGTGTATGTTGGCTTTCCGCTGTGCTTCGGCGTCGAGAGCGGCATTTTCGACGAGAATAATGCAGCTTACGTCCGCCAGCGTCGCCACGGCGATGGAATTGATGTTGCCCATCACCGTCAGCCATGCCGAATCGCCGGGCGCTCTGCCCATAACCCAACTCAGCAAATCGCCGATGTAGCAGTCCGTGACCTCGCGGTCAAGCTCACCCTCGACCAATATTTTTAGATGCAGTTTTTCAATTAAATCTTGTACTGTCATAGCTTTCCTCAAATCATACCAACCGTTCCGCCGGCATTACGAATTATCAATTACTCAACTTTCCCACATCAAAACTTCCGAAAATCGCAGAAGAAATGCGGGATAGA
>CAMJOD010000015.1 GCA_946407465.1 uncultured Clostridia bacterium | reverse complement strand
CGGAGGCAGTTATGGGTAGTAAAATTCAGGTAAAAGCAGGCAATGTGCTTATCGGCGGCGGCGCTCCCGTCAGCGTACAGTCCATGCTCAACGTTCCCTCAACCGATATTGAGGGCAGCGTGGCGCAGGCAAAGCGCTTGGAGGAGGCAGGCTGTCAGATTATTCGCGCCGCGATTCCGGATATGGACGCGGTCAGGCTGATTCCGGCTCTCAAAGAAGCAGTCCGCGTGCCCATTGTTGCCGACATTCATTTTAATTACAAGCTCGCGCTGGAGGCATGCGCCGCCGGCGTGGACAAAATCCGCATCAATCCGGGCAATATCGGCTCCGACGACCGTGTCAAGGCGGTTGCCGACGCCTGCAAAAGCCGCGGTATTCCGATTCGTATCGGCGTCAATTCTGGTTCGCTCGAAAAAGAAATTCTGGCAAAGTACGGTCATCCTACGCCGCAGGCGCTCTGCGACAGCGCGCTCTATCACGCCTCGCTGCTCGAAAAATTTGATTTTTATGATATTGTGCTGTCTATGAAGAGCTCCACCGTGTCCACCATGATTCAGGCGTATGAGCTGGCGGCGGCACAGTGCGATTATCCGCTCCATCTCGGCGTGACCGAGGCAGGCACCGAGCGCATGGGCATCATCAAGTCGGCGGCAGGACTCGGTGCGCTGCTCACCAAGGGCATCGGCGACACCATACGTGTATCGCTTACCGCCGATCCGGTTCGGGAGGTCTACGCGGCGGATGATATTCTCCGTGCGCTGGATTTGAAAGAGGGCGGTGTGCAGTTTGTGTCCTGCCCGACCTGCGGCAGAACGCGAATTGATTTGGTAAAAATCGCCAATGAGGTAGAAGACCGCTTGCGCGGCTGCACCAAAAATATCAAGGTTGCCGTGATGGGCTGTGTGGTAAACGGTCCCGGCGAGGCGAGAGAAGCCGATATCGGCATCGCAGGCGGCGACGGCTGCGGTCTGGTATTCAAAAAAGGCGAGGTTATTGCCAAGGTTGACGAGAGCAGACTCGTAGACGCGTTAATGGAAGAAATTGAAAAGCTCTGACATATAAGTAAATCATAACGAACAGACATAGATAGGAAAGGTATAGAAAACAGCCGGTTTTTAGTCCCGCCGTTCTGCTGTAACGCAGCTTAGCACTGTGCTTTTAAAGGAATTGGCGGAGAAGCGCCCAGCGGCGCCTTTGCCGGTGCAAAGGAAGTTGAATGAAGACACTTGAAGAAATATTTCGTTCTCTTGTGACGGGCGGTGAAATTTCGCCGCGCGTCGCAAAGGGAACGGTTACAAAGGCGACGATTCATAATGATGTGCGCCTGATTACGTTTTATGTGGATTTTCCCGAGCTGCTGCCGCGGGAGGAAATGCATAACGCCGAAAAAACCTACGGAAAACTGCTCGATGCGTCCGTCTGCATCATACCGCACTTTGGAGCGGAGCTTTTTACGGCGGATTATTTTCCGCAGCTCTATGCGGCGGTTCGGCGTGAAACGCCCAGCATCAACGGCACGCTCAACAACGCCGAGGTCAGACTTGACGGCGACCTGCTGGTTATTGAGATGCATAACGGCGGCAAGGCGCTGCTCGACGCCAAGAATTTTGACGGCTTGCTCAGAGAACGGATTAAGCGTGAATTTGATATAGATGTGCGCGTCAAATACACCGGCACTTTTGAGATTGATACCAAAAGCGATGAATACAAGCAGGTTATCGAGAGCGCCAACAAGCAAATCAAGCGCGAAAAGCTGCAAAAGGCGGCTGACTTCTTCAAAGAAGAGGAGGAGATAGCCGAGACCATCCGCGAGCGTCAGCCGGAGGATGCGGTGACGGAAATTGAAATCCGCGAAGGCTCCTTTTTGACGCCGCAGATTTTGCGCTCCTCTGTCCGTCCGCTGTACGGCAGAAGTATTCGCGGCAAGATGACGCCGATCAAAACACTCAGCGACGGCACCAAGGGCGCTGTGGTGTGGGGCGACGTTATCGAAACCGAAAAACGCATAACCAAAAATAATAAAAATGCCATTATCACGATTGACATTTCCGATTACACCGGCTCCATCACCGCCAAGATTTTTTGCGGCGTCAAGGAGAGCGAGGCGCTTGATTCGCTCAAAGCCGGCAAGACAATCGTGGTGAGCGGCAATGTGGAATACGACGAATTTCTAAAGGAAGTCGTGCTCAACGCCTTTTCTATCGGCACAGCCGAAAAGATTAAGGTGGTCGATAAGGCGGAAACCAAGCGCGTGGAGCTGCATATGCATACCAATATGTCGCAGATGGACGCGCTGACGCCTGCCGGTACGCTCGTGCAGCGCGCTTACGACTGGGGTCACAAGGCGGTTGCCATCACCGACCACGGCGTGGCGCAGGCGTTTCCGGACGCCATGAAACAGGCGGAAACCATTA
This sequence comes from uncultured Clostridia bacterium, assembly GCA_946407465.1. Classification (GTDB taxonomy): domain Bacteria; phylum Bacillota; class Clostridia; order Oscillospirales; family Acutalibacteraceae; genus Ruminococcoides. Next base: position 26,147 of record CAMJOD010000015.1, on the reverse strand, counting down.
AATACAAGCTCGGCGGCGACATCAAGGTCATCTACGGTATCGAAGCCTACTTTATGGATGATTTGGTGGAGTCGGTTTCGGGTGAGCAGGACGAGCCGCTCGACGGCACCTTTGTTTGTTTTGATATAGAAACCACCGGTCTGTCCGCGCTGCGCGACAGAATCACCGAAATCGGCGCGGTCAAGGTTGTCAACGGCGAAATTACCGACACCTTTTCCACCTTTGCCAATCCCGGCATGCCCATTCCGGCAAAGATAACCCAGCTGACAGGCATCACCGACGAGATGGTCAAGGACGCGCCCTCTCAAAAGGAGGCAGTTTCCGCTTTTCTTGAATTTGCAGGCGACAGTATTCTGGTGGCGCACAACGCTCCGTTTGATACCTCCTTTATCCGCAAGGCGTGCGAGAACATGCACGCCGCGTACTCCTACACGTCCATCGACACGGTTGCCATTGCGCGCGCGATTTTGCCCGACATCAAAAATGTCAAGCTCGACACGGTCGCCAATTACCTGCGGCTGGGCAGCTTCAATCATCACCGCGCAACCGACGACGCCACGATTCTGGCAAAGATTTTTGTCTCGCTGTGCAACCGTCTGGGCGATGATTTCGGTATTTTCAACGTCTCCGAAATCAATACCAAAATAGCCGGAGGCGACTTTAAGAAGCTGCCGACCTTTCATCAGATAATTCTTGCAAAGAATAATGTAGGACTCAAAAACCTCTATAAGCTGATTTCCAAAAGCCACCTCGAAACCTTCTACAAAAAGCCGCGTATCGCCAAAAGCGATTTGGTCAAGCACCGCGAGGGTCTGATTATCGGCTCCGCGTGCTGTGAGGGGCAGCTCTACAAGAGTATTTTAGGCGGCAAGCCATGGGGCGAAATCAAGCAGATTGCGTCTTTTTATGACTATCTCGAAATCCAGCCCTCCGGCAACAACGAGTTTTTGATTCGCAACGGCACCTTCCGCACGCTTGACGAGCTGCGTGAGATCGACCGCACCATCATCAAGCTCGGCAAGGAGCTGAACAAGCCTGTCTGCGCCACCTGCGACGTGCATTTTATCGATCCGCACGACAGCGAGTACCGCAAGATTTTGCAGGCGGCACAAAAGTTCAAGGACGCCGACCAGCAGGCGCCGCTGTATTTCCGTACCACCGCCGAAATGCTCAAGGAGTTTGAGTGGCTGGGCAAGGAAAAGGCGTATGAGGTGGTCGTCACCAATACCAACAAAATTGCCGATATGTGCGAGGACATCCGCCCGATTCCAAAGGGTACCTTCCCGCCGTTTATCGAGGGTGCACAGGAACAGCTTATTTCCATCACATGGGAACGCGCCAAGAAAAAGTATGGCGATCCGCTGCCTGAAATCGTCAAGGCAAGGCTCGACAAGGAGCTGAACTCCATCACGACCTACGGCTTTTCCGTGCTTTACATGACCGCCCAAAAGCTCGTTGCCGACAGTGAGGCGCACGGCTATTTGGTCGGCTCGCGTGGTTCGGTCGGCTCGTCCTTTGTCGCTACCATGTCGGGTATCTCCGAGGTCAATCCGCTGTGTCCGCACTATGTCTGTCCCAAATGCAAGCATTCCGAATTTATCACCGACGGCAGCTACGGCTCCGGCTTTGACCTGCCGCCGAAGGATTGTCCCGAATGTGGTACGCATATGGATCAGGATGGTCACGAAATCCCGTTTGAAACCTTCCTCGGCTTCAAGGGAGACAAGGTGCCGGATATTGACCTGAATTTCAGCGGTGAGTACCAGTCAAAATCCCACCGCTACACCGAGCAGCTGTTCGGCAAGAATAATGTATTCAAGGCAGGCACCATCTCCACCGTCGCCGAAAAAACCGCCATCGGCTTTGCCAAAAAGTATTTGGAGGAGCGCGCGATTCCGTCCAACAAGGCGGAAATCAAGCGGCTCGCCAAGGGCTGCACCGGCGTCAAGCGCACAACGGGTCAGCACCCCGGCGGCATGGTCGTAGTGCCGCGCACCAACGAGGTCTTTGACTTCTGTCCGGTGCAGCACCCTGCCAACGATATGAAGTCGGACAACATCACCACGCACTTCGACTTCCATTCCATTCACGACACCATTACCAAGCTCGACGAGCTGGGACATGATGTGCCGACCATCTATCATTATCTCGAAGAATTTACCGGTATTCCGGTCATGAATGTGTCCATGAGCGACCCCGATGTGATGTCTTTGTTCACTTCCACAAAGGCGCTCGGCGTCACACCCGAGGAGATTGACTCTCAAACCGGCACGTTCAGTATTCCCGAATGCGGCACCGGCTTTGTGCGCGGCATGCTGCTGGAGGCAAAGCCCAAGACCTTCACCGACCTGCTGCAAATTTCGGGTCTGTCGCACGGCACCGACGTTTGGCTGGGCAATGCGCAGGAGCTGATTCACAACGGCACCTGCACAATTTCCGAGGTTATCGGAACGCGTGACTCCATCATGACCTATCTCATGCACAAGGGCCTGGAGGATTCTATGGCGTTCAAAATCATGGAGATTGTCCGAAAGGGCAACGCCACCAAGCTGCTCACCGAGGAACACTTTAAGGCAATGCGTGAGCACAATGTTCCCGAATGGTACATTGACTCCTGCATGAAGATTAAATATATGTTTCCCAAGGCACACGCCGCTGCCTACATGATTGCGGCGCTCCGACTGGGCTGGTACAAGGTACACAGGCCCACCGAATATTACGCCGCCTATTTCACGGTGCGCAGCGAGAATATCGACGGCGCACTGCTGATGCAGGGTCACAGCGCGGTCAAAACGCGCATGAATCAAATCAAGCAGATGCAGGCGGCACATGAATCCACCGACAAGGACGACAAGGATTATGCTTCGCTGCAAATCGTCAATGAGATGATGGCGCGCGGCGTTGAGGTTCTGCCGGTTGATATATACAAATCCGAGGCGAAGATGTTCGCCGTTGAGGACGGCAAAATTCGCCTGCCGTTTTCTTCTCTCGCCGGTGTTGGCGACGCAGCTGCCGAGTCGCTGGCGGCTGAGGGCAAGAAGACAAGCGAATATCTCTCGATTGAAGATATTCAAAGCAAAACCAAAGTGACAAAAGCTGTCATCGAAACGCTTCAAAGCGTCGGCGTGCTCGCGGGAATACCCGAAAGCTCACAGATGTCTTTGTTTTAAGGAGTGATTCATTTTGAAAAGAAATTTTTTCCCGATGCGGAAGATTCTATTGGCAATCACGTTCACCGTCTTTTTGATATTCTTCTTTATCAATCTGGGATGGTTTTGGGATTTGCTCACGGGATTTGTTGGGATTATCACACCGTTTCTAATCGGTTTTCTGATAGCCTATATCCTGAATTTCCCCTACAAATTCCTCTATACCAAGGCGTTTGGCAAGATGGGCACAAAACACGCGTTTCTCAAAAAGCTGCGTATGCCGCTGTCACTTATCATCACCTATGTGGGCACCTTTGCGATTATCGCGGCGTTAATCATCGTGCTGATACCGCAGATTATCACCAACCTGTCCAACCTGATAAAGGAATTTCCGGGCTATGTCAATTCCGCGCAGCAGATGCTGACCGTTCTTACCGCCCAAATCGCCAAGATGAACCTGCCGTTTTTGCAGGAGGTTTCGGTGGACGATATGGTCGCAGGTATCACCAACTTCTTTATGGGCAGCCAGGATTTGACCAAGGCGGTGCTCGCGTGGGTACAAAGCTTTTTCTCCAACGCGGCAACAGGTATCTACAACTCCTTGATGGGCATCGTGATTTCAATTTACTTTTTGGTTTTCAAGGAGCAGCTCTGCCGTCAGGTCAAAAGGCTGGCGGTGGCGTTTATCCCAATCAAGTATCTGCCCAAGGTGTATGAAATCGTTGACATCACCGACACAAAATGCGGCCGTTTCCTCGTGGGTGATATTCTCGACGCAGCCTTGCTGGGCGTTATCTTCTTTGTGGTGCTGACGGTGTTCAACTTCCCGTATGCGCCGCTGATTGCGGTGCTCTGCGGCGTTGCGAACATCATTCCGTTTTTCGGCCCGTTTATCGGCGCGATACCCAGCGCGTTTATTCTGTTCCTGATAGACCCGTGGCTGGCGCTGTGGTTCCTGGTGATTGTGTTCGTCATTCAGCAGATTGACGGCAACATTCTCAAGCCGAAGATTATCGGCAACCAGGTCGGACTCTCCAGCTTTTGGGTATTGTTTAGCGTCATCGTCGGCGGTGCGCTGTTCGGTGTTCTGGGCTTTATTCTCGGCACGCCGATTTATGCTGTGTTCTACTCGCTGATTGCCAAGAAGGCGCGCATTAAGATTGAAGAAAAGGGCAAAATCGCGCAGGAGGCACTCGATTTTAAGGTGCTCAACTACGCCGAAATTGCCGAGGAACAGCGCAAGCTCCGCGCCGAAAAGGAACAGGAGCAAAAGCGCCGTCTGCAAAAGCTGCTCCATCTCGGCGGTGATGATGACGATGACGAGGACGAGGATGAGGGAGATAACGACTCCTCCGCAGACGATAAAAAGGCAGAAAACTTTGCCGAAACGCTGAATAAGCATTAATACTATTCTCAAATAAAATCCTTTAACATCTGTTTTAAATAGTATAAAGGCTATGTCTGCGCTATCCTTTCACTTATGATAACAGGGAATATGCCGCACAATTTCCGCATACAATGGAGATTGTGCGGCAAGCCTTGACAAAAATATTTTATTATGGTAATATATTAGCACGTTAGCACACTAAAGTATATTGAGGGTATTATGAAACGATATTTAAAAATTACGCCGGAGGGCACCAAGGATTTTTTGTTTGCCGAGTGTGCCGCGATGGATGACGTCTGCGGCAGAATCGAGGCGGTTTTTACCGGCAGGGGCTTCAAGAGGGTGATTACGCCCGGCATAGAATTTTATGATGTGTTTTCTCTGCCATGCAGCGGCATTGCGCAGGAGGATATGTTCAAAACCAGCGACAACAAGGGCAGACTGATGGTGGTGCGTCCCGATTCGACCCTGCCGATTGCGCGTATGGTCGCCACGCGTTTGCAGCATAATCTGATGCCGGTGCGCCTGTATTACAAGCAGGCGGTCTACCGCAACCATCCCACGCTGACCGGCAGACGCAACGAGAACATGCAGATGGGTGTGGAGCTGCTGGGCGTCAAGGGGATCCGTGCGGATTTGGAGATTCTCACCACCGCCGTTGAAACGCTTCGGGCGGTTGCCACGGATTTTCGGGTAGAGCTGGGACACGCCGAGGTGTTTGACGCGCTGTCCGACGAGCTGCCTATTGATAATTCCTATAAAGAAAAAATACGACTGACGATAGAGGGAAAAAACTATTCGGCTCTCAACAATCTGCTCGACAAGCTCGAGCCCTGCCGTGCGGTTTCCGCGATTCGCAGCCTGCCCTCGCTGTTCGGCGGCGAGGAGGTGTTTGAGCAGGCGCGCGCGATTTGCAGCGGCACCAAGGCGGCTGACGCGCTGGACTATCTGCATACCGTCTACAGCAGTCTGCGCTCGCTCGGTCTCGGCGACAAGCTGATTATCGACCTCGGTCTTGTGCAGCGCAACGACTACTATACCGGTATGGTCTTTACCGGCTACATCAGCGGTATCGGCGACGCCGTGCTCTCGGGCGGCAGATATGACGAGCTGCTCTCCGAATTTGATATGCCGATGGGCGCGGCAGGCTTTGCGCTCGACACCGACGCCGTCACACTCAAAACCCTTGCCGATGCCAAGGTCAGTTATTCCGACAATCCCGATGTGCTGGTTTATGCCGCCGACGGCTGCGAAATGCAGGCGATAGAACAGGTTGCCAAGCTGAACGCTGACGGCAAAAAGGCGCAGTTTTCTGTGCTGCCCACCTTGGAGGAGACGCGGGCGTTTGCGCAGCAGCGCGGCATCAAAGAAGTTATGACGGTAGGGGAGAGCTGATGATGAAGCCATTGAGAATCGCCCTCACCAAGGGCAGACTGGAAAAAACGACAATTGAGCTGCTCGAAAAAATCGGCTACAATTGTGACGAAGTAAAGAACAAGGGCAGACGGCTGATTCTGCCCGTCGGCGACAACGATTTTGAGGTGGTGCTCGCCAAGGCGGCGGACGTGATTACCTATGTGGAGCACGGCGTCTGCGACCTCGGTGTCGTCGGTAAGGACACCATTTTGGAACACGGCACCTCGTTTTATGAGCTGCTTGACCTCGGGTTCGGCAAGTGCCGTTTTGCACTCGCCACCAAATCCGGACTGGATTTTTACAGCGGCTACAACACAAAAACCATTGCCACCAAATATCCGAACGTGACGCGCGCGTTCTTTGACGACAAAAACATGGATGTGCGCATTATCAAAATAGAAGGCAGTGTGGAGCTGGCGCCGCTGGTGGGACTCGCCGACGGCATTGTCGATATTGTCGAAACAGGCTCCACCCTCAAGGCGAACGGCTTGGAGGTCATTGAATGGGTGACGGACATCTCGGCGCGCCTGATAGCCAACACCGCCAGCCTGAAGCTGCGGAAGAATGAAATCGAGGCATTACAAAAGAAATTGGAGGCGGTTACCGCATGATAACGACTGTTTTTGCCGATGGCAAAAAAGAATATGAATTTATAGATTATCTCAAAAAGAGAGCGCAAAGCTCTGACAAAAACGTCATTCCCGTCGTGTCTGAGATTCTGGACAATGTTCGTGAAAACGGAGACAGCGCGGTGCGCGACTATACCATAAAATTCGACGGCAAGGCGCCGGAGCGCGCGGAGATTTCCGCTGACGACATCGACAGCCTGATTGCCTCCTGCGATAAGGACTATCTCAACACCGTCCAAAAAGCCGCGGCGAATATCGCGGATTTTCACCAAAGACAGGTGCAGCAGAGCTGGCTGACCACCAAGCCCAACGGCGTAATGATGGGGCAGCGCGTGCGCGGTCTCAAGCGTGTGGGCATCTATGTTCCCGGCGGCACGGCGGCGTATCCCTCCTCCGTGCTGATGAACGCCATTCCGGCAAAGATTGCCGGCGTGCAGGAGATTGTGATGTGTACACCGCCGCAAAAGGACGGCACCCCCAACCCGAATATTATCGCGGCGGCAAAGCTTGCCGGTGTTGACCGCATCTTTTTGATGGGCGGCGCACAGGCGGTCGCGGCGATGGCATACGGCACCGAGACGGTTCCCAAGGTGGACAAAATCGTCGGCCCCGGCAATATTTTTGTGGCGACAGCCAAAAAGCTGCTCTACGGCACAGTCGATATTGATATGATTGCAGGCCCCAGCGAGATTCTGATTGTCGCCGACAAGACCGCCAATCCCAAGTTCTTGGCTGCCGATTTGATGAGTCAGGCAGAGCACGACAAGCTCGCCTCGGCAATCCTGCTGACCGATTCGGCGGAGCTTGCCGAGCAGACCAAGGCGGAAATTGAGCGCCAGTCGGCAAAGCTTGTTCGCAAAGAGATTATTGACGCGTCACTTGACAACTTCGGCGCGATTATCGTTTGCAGCGATATTGCGCAGGTGATTGATTTTGCCAATGAGCTGGCACCCGAGCATTTGGAGGTTTGCTGTGCCAATCCGATGGAGTATGTCGGCAAGCTCGACAACGCCGGCTCCGTGTTCCTCGGCAACTACAGTCCCGAGCCGCTCGGCGACTATTTCGCAGGTCCCAACCACGTGCTGCCCACCAGCGGTACCGCACGCTTTTTCTCACCGCTCTCGGTTGACAGCTTCATCAAAAAATCGAGCTTTATCTACTACACCGAGGACGCGCTGCGTGCCGACGCGCAGGATGTGATCCGCTTTGCCGACACAGAGGGACTGACGGCGCACGCCAATTCTATCAAGGTTCGCTTTGACCTCGACTAAGGACGGAATACTATGTATGAATTAAACGATAAAATCAAAAACTTGGAGCCGTACGAGCCCATCAGCGGTACCTACCAAATCCGGCTGGACGCGAACGAGTGTCCGGTGAATCTGCCCGACGAGGTGCGTCGTGAGTTTGCCGCGCGTTTGCAGGAAATCGCCTTCAACCGCTATCCCGACCCGTTGGCAGAACGCCTTGTTCATTCTTTTGCGGAATATTACGGCGTCAAGCCTGAGTTAGTCACGGCAGGCAACGGCTCTGACGAGCTGATATTTTTAATTGAATCCGCCTTTATGCAAAAGGGCGGCAAAATGCTGGTGGTCTCGCCGGATTTTTCGATGTATAACTTTTATTCCTCCATCTGTGAGGTGCAGTGCGCGTCCTTTTTGAAGGACGACAGCCTGGAAATTGACGTGGACGCGCTGATAGAAACCGTTAACCGCGACAAGGTTGATTTGGTGATTTTTTCGAATCCCTGCAATCCGACCGGCAAGGGCATAACGCGTGCCGAGGCGGAGAAGCTTGTCAGCTCGGTGGAGGCGCTGGCGATTCTCGACGAAGCCTATATGGACTTCTGGACAGAGAGCCTGCTCGACAAAATAGAGGACTATTCCAATCTGATTATCTTCCGCACCGCTTCCAAGCTGGTCGGCGCCGCCGCGCTGCGTCTGGGCTTTGCCGTGGCGAATCCTGTTATTTCCAAGGCAATCAAGGCGGTCAAGTCGCCCTATAACGTCAACAGCGTCTCGCAGGCATTCGGCGAGGTTGTCTACCGCCAAAAAGAATATTTAAAAAAACGTCAAAAAATGATTGTCAACAATAAAGAAATGCTGTATAATGGACTTGTACAACTCTGCGGTGCAAAAAAAGACTTTATTGTATACAGCAGCGTCGCAAATTTTGTCTTTATGAAAACAAGCTGCTCCCGCGAAATCTGGGAGTATCTGAAGCGTCAGTCCATTGTCGTGCGCCTGATGGGCGAATACCTGCGTATCACCGCAGGCACGGCGGAGGAGGTCAGCGCGGTTTTGCGTGCGCTGGGCGCGTATTTTGAGAGGTAGCCTATGAGAACGGCAGCATTGGAAAGAAAAACCAAAGAAACGGACATCACGCTTTCGCTCTGTCTCGACGGAGGCGAGGTGCAGATTGACACGGGCGTCGGATTCTTTGATCATATGCTCAATTCCTTTGCCACACACGGCGGCTTTGGGCTGACGGTCAAGGTTACGGGCGATTTGTATGTTGACGAGCACCACACCGTGGAGGACACCGGCATTGTGCTGGGGCAGGCTTTTGCCAAGGCGCTTGGTGACAAGGGCGGCATCGACCGCTTCGGCAGCTTTTATGTGCCGATGGACGAGGCGCTCGCCTTTGCGTCGGTGGACGTCAGCGGCAGACCGTTTTTGGTGTTCGACGCCGAGTTTCCGCAGGCACGCTGCGGCGCCTATGACTGCGCCATGACGGTGGAGTTTATGCGCGCGCTCGCGTTTAACGCCGGCATTACGCTGCATCTCAAATCCCTTTATGGCGACAATTCCCACCATATCACCGAGGCGCTCTACAAGGCGGCGGCGCATGCGCTCCGTTTGGCAGTGCGTCAAAACGGCAGCGGCAAGCCGCTTTCTACCAAGGGAGTGTTATAAATGATTATTTTACCCGCTATTGATATAAAAGACGGCAACTGTGTGCGCCTGCAAAGAGGCGACTACGCCACCGCGCACAAGGTAGCCGATTCGCCCTATGAAGCCGCCAAAAGCTTTAAGGACGCAGGCGCCGAGTGGATGCACATGGTCGATTTGGACGGCGCCAAGGACGCAAGGCTCATCAACGCCGACTTGATTGCCGACGTTGCCAAGTCCTCCGGACTGTTGGTGGAGGTCGGCGGCGGCATCCGCAGCATGGAGGCGGTGGAGTATTATCTCAGCCACGGCGTCAACCGCGTGATTCTCGGTTCTGCGGCGGTCAAAAATCCGCAGCTCGTCATTGACGCCGTCAAAGCCTTTGACGACCAGATTGCCGTCGGCATCGACGCCAAGAACGGTATGGTGCAGGCGGAGGGCTGGCTCGACAACAGCGACATCCATTACATGGAGCTTGCCAAGCGTATGGAGGACGTCGGCGTGCGGACGATAATCTTCACGGATATTGACCAGGACGGCATGCTCTCGGGTCCCAATCTCAAGCAGCTTGATGACCTCGCCCATGAGGTCAGCTGTAATATTATCGCCAGCGGCGGCGTGACGGTGCTCAAGGATATTCTCAATCTGTCCGATTTGGATATTTACGGCGCCATCTGCGGCAAGTCGATTTACAGCGGTACACTGGATTTGAAACAGGCAATTGAAATGACAAGGAAAATCTGATGGACATAGAAAAATACTTTGCGAAAGCGGACTTGATTCCTGCCATTGTGCAGGAAAAGTCTACCGGCGAGGTGCTGATGCTCGCCTATATGAACCGTGAGAGCATGCAAAAGACCTTTGAAACCGGCTACACCTGGTTCTGGTCACGCAGCCGTCAGGAGCTGTGGAACAAGGGCGCGACCTCGGGACATCTGCAAAAGGTTATTGACATATTTGCGGATTGCGACGACGACACCCTGCTCGTTACCGTGGAGCAAACCGGCGCGGCATGTCACACGGGCAATCATTCTTGCTTCTTTAAAAAATTAAAATAGGGAGGAATTCCACATGGCAGACCAAGAAAAATTAGTACTCACCAATCTTTACAAGACAATTGAGCACAGACGCGATCATCCTGTCGAAAACTCATACACCTGTTATCTTCTTGACAAGGGTATTGACAAGATTTTGAAAAAGGTGGGCGAGGAGTGCGCAGAAACCATCATTGCCGCCAAAAACGGCGACCATGTGGAGACTATCTACGAAATCGCCGACCTGCTCTATCACCTGACCGTCATGATGGTAGACCAGGGCATTCCGCTTGAAGAAGTGCTGGCAGAAATCGCCGACCGCAGCAAAAAGACTCAAAACCTCAAGCCCATTCATCAGGTAGACAAAAATTCCTGATGTTTGTGAAAGGCTTCTTTCGGAGCATTTTCTGATTGTTATGCGATAATCTCGGCATCGTCTCGCATCATAACGCATGCGCCGGGATTATCTTACCACCAAACAAAAGCGGCGCCGGTTGCCTTCCACGGCAACGGGCGCCACGATAAAAGGGCTGGCTCAAACGTCGCTGTGCGTTTTGAGCCAAGCCCTTGATTTTTGAAGCTGTCAAATTGTTTCAGGCGATAGCCGGTGTAAACCGTGCAATCGCATTCTTGAATTCTTCATCCGGTTCCTCTTCCAGCAACAGCTCAATCGGTTTGTTAATATCCAGAGAGAAAACGCCGATAAGCGAATGTGCGTCTACGGTGTAGTCGCCGCTCTTTATCTGCATCATGGTGTTGGGAAACTGCGCGAGCGTCTCAAAAATATCAATCAAGCCGTTTTTGTTGATGGGAGAAATGGGTAAAGAAAACACAATAATCACCTCATATATATTGCGAAAATAGAATTATTTACATTTCTGTAACTATATTCTATCATTTTTTCGACAGATAATCAATAGAAAACGGCAAAATAAAAGAATTTCAACATATTAAATAAAAAGGAAGAACAATACCATGGATTTTAATATACTTACGCTCGGCTGCAAGGTGAATCAATACGAATCACAGGCGATGCGCGAGGATTTGCTGCGGCACGGCTTCACGCTCTCTCCGGACAAGGAGAAGGCAGACGTCACCGTGATTAACACCTGCACCGTTACCTCGGTCAGCGACGCCAAGAACCGCAAGCTGATCAACCGTGTGCGCCGTCAGAATCCGGACGGCATCATCGTGCTGACCGGCTGTATGCCGCAGGCGTTTCCCGATGAAATGCAGGATTTTGCCGCGTGTGACATCATTCTCGGCAACAAGGAGCGCGCCGCGCTGGTGCCTGCCATCCGGCGGTTTATCGCAGAGCGCACGCCCATGCTGGAGATTCCGGCGTATCAGAATACCGGCGATGTATATGAAAACCTCACGGTGTCCTCTTTCGGCGAGCACACACGCGCCTTTATCAAAATTGAGGACGGCTGCAACCGCTTTTGTTCCTATTGTATCATTCCTTATGCGCGCGGCAGGGTGCGCTCCAAGCCTCTGGCGGAATTGAGACGCGAAATCGAGCAGGTCGCTGCTTCCGGCTATCGCGAGGTGGTGTTGGTCGGTATCAATCTCTCCGCCTATGGTCTGGGAGAGGATTTCAATCTTGCCGACGCAGTCGAAACCGCCTGCGCGGTAGAGGGAATTGCCCGTGTGCGCCTCGGCTCCATTGAGCCGGAGCAGATGGACGAAGCGCTGATTGCGCGTCTGGCGGCACAGCCAAAGCTCTGTCCGCAGTTCCATCTTTCGCTCCAAAGCGGCTGTGACAAGACACTGCGCACCATGAACCGCCACTACAATACGGCGGAATACGCGCAAATTGTGCAAAATCTGCGAAGCGCTTTTTCCAATGCCTCTATGACGACCGACGTGATGGTTGGTTTTGCCGGAGAGAGCGAGGAGGACTTTTTGGCGTCAATGGATTTTGTGGAGCGGATTGGCTTTGCCAAGGTGCATGTTTTTCCGTATTCGGTGCGCAAGGGAACGCGTGCCGAGCATATGCCCGATCATGTCAGTCCTGCCGAGAAAGAGCGCCGTGCCCACCGTATGGGCGATCTGACTGACAAATGCCGCCGCGCTTTTCTGCAATCGCAGGTCGAATTGACCGAGGAAGTGCTGTTTGAGCGCAAGCGGCACGGTTATTGGGAGGGCTATACCAAAAACTATACGCCTGTTCACGTTGCTTCGGACGAGGCTGCGCTCTGCGGCGAAATCCGTTCGGTGCGCCTGACAAAAGCCTGTGACGATTGGTGTGAGGGCGTGTTGGTTTGATTACGGCAAAACCTTTTTCAAGTTTTGCATTTCATCCTTTGCGGCTTCGTCGTGCAGTGAGCTGTAGCTGTACAGCATAAAGCCGTTTACATTTTGATTCGAATTTAGAATAATAAGCTCCTGCGACAGTATATCGTCATGCGCCTGCCATGTGCCGCTGTCCGCGTCTGTGCCTGCCTTGTAGCCTGCCAAGCCGACATAGAGCTTTACGTCTGCGGCAAAATCCAAGGTCGTCCATGCGCCGAGCGCGTCTGCAAAGCGCAGCGCCGGATTGTCCAGGCTGAAATACAGCTGCGGACAAATGTAATCCAAGTAGCCCTTCGCGCGGCACCAGCTTTCCACATCCGCATAAAGCTGTGCGTTGTTGCCGAGATTGCCCTGCGGCGATATGCCGAAAACCGCCGTTTGACTGTAACGGTGTACCGTCAGATAGGTTTCGGCAACCAGCAGGTTCACGTTCGCCCTGCGCCAGTCTGACAAATCCATGGCGGCGTCCTGCGGAACCGTTTGCCGGTAGGCTTCATAAGAACCGCTGTCGGCGTCGCCGATGTCCGTCGGATAAAAATAGTCGTCAAAATGAATACCGTCCACCGGATACTGCGACACGATTTCCCTTACACCGTCCACAATCAGCTGCCGCGCGGTTTCGTCGGCAGGATTGAGAATAATGCCGCTCTCCGTTTTGATGCCGATGGACGGATTTTTTCGGTATGGATTGTCCGCGCTCAGCTTGGCAGGCGTTTGGCTCGCGGTTACACGGTAGGGGTTAATCCAAGCGTGCAGGCTCAGACCGCGCTTTCGACAGCTTTCACACATGATTTTCAGCGCGTCATAGCCGGGTGATTTGCCCTGCTCGCCCGTCAAAATATGCGAGGCAGGGTAGAGCTTGGACGGATAGAGCGCGTCTCCGAACGGACGCACCTGCACGATTAGCGTATTAAAGCCAAAGGACACGCAGTCGTCTGCAATCTTCTCAAATTTTTTGCGAAACGCCGCTTCGCTCTTGTCCGCTTCATTTTCCATGCTCAATTCCATATAGGTAATCCATACGCCGCGCATGTCGTCCGGTGCGGTCGCCGACGCGACAGCCTGCGAAGGCGTTGCCGACGTCTGTACCGGCTTTTGCGGCACACGGCGGCGTGTGCTCAGCGCACTGATTGCCAGCGTTGCCGCCAACAGCGTGACGGCTATTATAATGGAAACAGGCTTGTTTTTTCTCAAATCTATCATCTCCGGAGAGTTTTATGCAACCGATTTTTTTAATCCTCATCTATTTGGCTATTATCAACCTTTTCGCCGCCGTTCTCACGGTTTTTGACAAGCTCCGCGCCATTCATCACGGCAGACGTGTCAGGGAAGCAACGCTGCTGCTGGTCGCGGCTCTGGGCGGCAGTCCGGCTATGCTGGTGTTTATGCTGATGATTCGCCACAAAACGCGCAAGCCAAAGTTTATGGTGGGTATTCCGCTGATTCTGCTGGCACAAATAGCCGTTGCCATCGTTGTTTGGAGGCGGTTTTATGCCTGAGAAGCTGCGCTTTACGGTGCCTGCGGCATACGACCAAAAGCAGGCAAAGCTGTTTTTAAAGGGCTATTGCGGCTTGTCCACCAGAATGATAACATCTTTAAAGCGAGAAACAGAGGGCATTGTGTCGAACGGCAAAATTTTGCGCACGGTCGATACGGTTCGCGCCGGTCAGGTTGTCACCGTCACGCTGCCGGAGGAGGAAAGCCCTTATATCGAGCCGGTGGAGGGAGAACCGGAGATTGTGTTTGAGGACAGCCATTTGCTGATAGCCAACAAGCCGCCGTTTATGCCGGTGCATCCGGTCAAGCAGTATCAGACCGACACCCTCGCCAACGGCGTTGTCGCCTACAGCCTCAGCCGCGGCGAGCGCTATGTTTTTCGCGCTGTGAACCGTTTGGACAGAAACACCTCCGGCTTGGTGATGATTGCGAAGAATCGCTTTACCGTCAACAGGCTGAAAAACTGCGTTCACAAAACCTACCTCGCAGCCGTGCACGGTGAAATAACACAGGACGGCACCGTCCGCGCACCCATCGGCTTGCAGGAGGGTTCCAAAATCGTTCGCTGTGTCACAGCGGAAGGCACGCCTGCCGTCACGCATTATGCCGTGCTTTATTCTGAAAGAGAATATTCACTTCTCCGTTTGTGGCTCGAAACCGGCAAAACCCATCAAATTCGCTGCCACATGTCTCACCTCGGTCATCCGCTGTTGGGAGATGACCTCTACGGCGGCACGCGCGAAAAAATAAACCGTCATGCGCTCCACTGCGCCGAGATGCGTTTTCGTCATCCGGTCACAGGCGAGGACATAACGGTTCAGGCAGCGCTGCCGCAGGATATGGCGCCGTTGTTTTGCGTCGGCGGACGCTCCTTCTCAAAGCTATCTTGATTGCATTCTATCATAGGAAGGCAGGAAAGCTGCTTTTTTATAAAAAAGAAATCCTGCCACAACTGTGACAGGATTTTTGGCGGAGAGAAGGGGATTCGAACCCCTGGTACGGTGATTACCGTACACATGATTTCCAATCATGCTCCTTCGGCCAGCTCGGACATCTCTCCATGCAACGTTCATTATTATACCAAAAGTCTTTAAAAAAATCAAGTCTTTTATTCAAAAAAATTCAAATTATTTTTTGCCGTGAATAATTATCCGCGAATAATCTATAATTATGTAGGAAAAGACTTGATTTTTCGGATTTGGTCTGCTATATTATATTAGGAACAAAATTAAAGGAGATGTCCAATTAATGAAAAAGATTATTTCGGCAATTTTAGCAGGCGCCGTCATGTGCACCTCGGCAGTCGCTTTGGCAGGCTGCGGCGGCAGCAAGACGGAATCCAAGACAGAGAGCGCTGCATCAGCTACGACAGCGGCTTCCGATACGGCAACCGCCGACACACCCCAAAAGGGTGCCAACGGTGAGTTGCACATGGCTACCAACGCTTTCTTTGAGCCGTATGAGTATTATGAAAACGACAAGATTGTCGGTATCGACGCCGAAATCGCAGAGGCTGTCTGCGACAAGCTCGGCTACACGCTTGTTATCGACGATATGGATTTTGATTCCATCATCACCGCTGTGCAGTCCGGCAAGGCTGACTTCGGCATGGCAGGCATGACTGTCACCGAGGAGAGAAAGCAGGCAATCGACTTCACCGATACCTACACCAACGCTATCCAGGTGATTATCGTCAAGGAAGGCACCGACAAGGTGACCAAGATTGACGACCTCAACACCGCTTCTATCGGCGTGCAGATGGGCACCACCGGCGACATCTATGTGACCGACCTCGAAAAGGACGGCGCAACCGTTGAGCGTTTCAACAAGGGTGCTGACGCGGTTTTGGCGCTCTCTCAGGGCAAGGTTGACGCGGTTGTTATCGACAATGAGCCTGCAAAGGCGTTTGTTGCCCAGAACGAGGGTCTGAAGATTCTTGAAGAGCCGTTTGAGAATGAAGAATATGCCATCTGCGTAGCAAAGGGCAGCGACCTGACCGCCAAGATTAACACCGCGCTCAAGGAGCTCAAGAGCGAGGGCAAGATTGACGAAATCATCAACAAGTATATCAAAGCATAATATTGCTGCAGCACGGGCGGGCTTTTGCCTGCCCGTTAATACTATTTTCTGATAAAAGACTTAAAAACAGATGTCGATATAAAAGGATTATATTGGAGAATCGTATAAGTATATATTAAAGAAGGGTAGTGTTTATGCAGCAGTTTTTTTCCGATTTGTGGACAAGCTTTGAAAAAACCTTTATCTATGACGACCGCTGGAAGTTCTTTTTAGATGGCTTGCTCGCCACGCTTCGCATTGCGTTTTTTGCGGCGCTGCTTGGTATTTTGCTCGGCTTTTTGGTTGCCGCCGTCCGCTCCACCTACGACATGCGCCAACAGTCCGGCAAGAGAGCGCTTCGCTTTGGCGACGTCATCATCAAAATCCTAAACGTTATTTGCAATGTCTACATCACCGTCATTCGCGGCACGCCTGCCGTTATTCAGGTGATGATAATGTACTTTATCGTCTTTGCCAATTCGCGCAACAAGGAGTTGGCGGCGGTGCTCTCGTTCGGCATCAATTCCGGCGCTTACGTGGCGGAAATTGTCCGTTCGGGCATTATGTCCATCGACAAGGGACAGTTTGAGGCAAGCCGTTCGCTCGGCTTCAACTACACCAGCACCATGTATCATATCATTTTGCCGCAGGCGTTCAAGAATATTCTGCCGGCACTGGGCAACGAGTTTATCGTTCTGGTCAAGGAAACCTCCGTGGCGGCTTATGTCGGCATTGCCGAGCTGACCTATGTGGGCAACCTGATTCGTTCGCGTACCTATGAGGCGTTTTTCCCGCTCATAGCGGTTGCGCTGATATATCTGGTGATTGTATTGTTGTTGACATTCCTGCTCAAAAAGCTCGAAAGGAGGCTGCGCAGCAGTGACCACTGATAGAGAAGTATTGATTGAAGTGCAGGGACTGCAAAAGTCCTTTGGCGAGCTGCACGTATTAAAGGGCATTGACGCCGAAATCAGACGCGGCGACGTGATGGTTGTTGTCGGCGCGTCCGGCTCCGGCAAATCCACCTTTTTGCGTTGTCTGAACCTTTTGGAGCACCCGACAGGCGGCACCATCACCTTTGAGGGCGTCAACATCACCGACCCGTCCGTCAACATCAACCTGCACCGCCAAAAGATGGGTATGGTGTTCCAGCAGTTCAACCTTTTTCCGCACAAGACCGTTCTCAAAAACATGACGCTCGGTCCCACAAAGCTGTTGCATCAGAGCAAGGCGCAGGCGGAAAAGCACGCCATCGAGCTGCTCGAACGCGTCGGTCTTGCCGACAAGGCGAATGCGTATCCCAACCAGCTCTCCGGCGGTCAGAAGCAGCGTGTGGCAATTGTGCGTGCGCTGGCGATGAATCCGGACGTTATGCTCTTTGACGAGCCGACTTCGGCGCTTGACCCCGAAATGGTCGGCGAGGTGCTGGAGGTTATGAAACAGCTCGCCCGGGAGGGCATGACCATGGTTGTCGTTACCCACGAGATGGGCTTTGCGCGAGAGGTAGGCTCTCAGATAGTTTTTGTGGACGAGGGTGTTATCAAGGAGCGCAGCAATCCGAAGGATTTCTTTGAAAATCCGCAGAATCCTCGCTTAAAGGACTTTTTGTCCAAGGTTTTATAATTCTATACAAGAATAAACTGCCGCGGCTGAGACTGCGGCAGTTTTGTTGATTTATACTAATTCCTGATAGAAAATAGACTTTATTGTTTTATGGTGTTTTTATACTAATACTATTTAAAACCGCGTGCAGGCAGTGATAGGTTTCACTGCCTGCACGCTTTTTATGGGACTTTTAGGGAGCAGCTTTGGCAAGGAGAATGTTTAGCTTTTGAGTAAAATAATAATCAAATATTGCCCAAATACAGTTAATTTATAATGATGAATTGCAATGTCCTGTTTATGGGACAGTGAACATGAGATAATATATATATTCGGATATTTCCAAGCCTATATATCAAGCAAAAACAAACCAAATGAAAGCGAGAAGATAAGCATGAACTAGGGTGAAAGCCCGAAACGTCACAATTTGTGTTGAACTTAGTCAAAATTTTTGATATAATATTTATAGAATTATTTCATTTCAACGAGGTGGTTTTGATGAAAATAGCGCATATCAATGAAACAACGCAAAAACAGCAAACCATAAAAGAGCACAGTGAGGCGACCGCAAAGCTTGCGTCCGGTTTTTCCATTGAACCGCTCAAGGCATTTGTTTACAACATGGGCTTATTGCATGACATCGGCAAGTATCAGCAGTCTTTTCAGGAAAAGATTGTGAACGGCAAAAAAATTCGTGTGGAGCACGCGGCTTGCGGCGCAATTGATTATCCTAAAAAGAGCGGAACCGTGTTTGACTTAATGGCGCAATTCTGTATCGCCGGACACCATACCGGTTTACCTGACGGCGGCAATATGGCGAATGACAATTATGACGCAACCTTATGCGGACGACTTTCAAATCCGGAACGATTTGAAGATTATTCTGATTATAGGAATGAATTGAAGCTGCTCAAAACGGACGGAAAAGAGATTCTTTGTCTGTTTGAAGATGTGCGCAATGACAGAGAAGCGTTTTTGGAGCGATATGCATTTTTGACGCGCTACTGTTTTTCCTGTCTGACAGACGCCGATTCGATAGATACTGCCAATTTTTGTACGGGAAGAGAAGAACGTCTGCTCAGCAGTGATTTTTCGGCGTGCCTTAAAAAGCTCAACGACCGCTTGGATTCGTTTGTCTGTGAGACCAAATTGCAGCGTGCCAGAGCAGGGCTGCAGGCACAAGTTTTTGAAAAAGCAGCGGAGGATGCGCACATATATCTGATGGATATGCCCACAGGCAGCGGCAAAACCCTGTGCAGTATGAAGCTTGCGTTGGAGCGCGCCGTCAGGAACAACAAAAAGCGGATTATATATGTTATTCCGTATAACAGCATCATCGACCAGACGGTTGCGGTATTTGAGGGATTGTTTGGAGACAGCGCGCAGATTTTGCGGCACCAATCCTCCTTTTGTGTGGACGACGGTGATTATGACGAGGACTACAAGCATTTATTAAAGAATGCCGCGGAGAACTGGAACGCGCAAATCGTTGTAACAACGTCGGTACAGTTTTTTGAATCCGTGTATAAAAACAAAAGGAACAGGCTCAGAAAGCTGCATAATATGGCGGACAGCGTGATTGTTTTTGACGAGGTACATATGATGCCGATGGCATATTGGCAGCCCTGCCTGCGAGCGGTGGCGCAGATTACCGGGGTGCTCAACAGCGAAGCGCTGTTTTTGACAGCTACCATGCCTGATTTTGAAAGGTTGGTTCATACCTACGCCTTGCCGGATACAAAAATATGCAGAACGGTTGAGGATAAATCCTCGTTTGCGCTTTTTCAAAAATGTGAATACAAGAACATGGGCGAAGTCAGCGCGGATTTGCTGGTTGACGATGCGCGGAGTTGTCCTTCTGCACTAATCGTAGTCAATCGCCGAAAAACCGCGGCGGAGCTATACAAAATGGCTGCGGGCAGAAAGTATCATCTGTCAACTTATATGTCGGCGTTTGACCGTCAGCGGACGATTTCTGCCATAAAAGGAGATTTGGAAAAGCTGTGCGCCGATTATCCTGATTTGAAAGATGTACCCGCCGAAAGACGCGTGACGGTGATTTCCACATCGTTGATAGAAGCAGGCGTGGATTTGGACTTTTATGCCGTCTATCGCGAATTATCGGGGCTCGACAGCATATTGCAGGCAGGCGGAAGATGTAACCGCGAAGGCAAGCGGCGGAACGCTGTTGTCAAGGTGTTTGAACTGGGCGGAATATCCCATGAGGCAAGGGTGAATATCACGCGGCAGCTGATAAGAGAGTATCAGGATATTTCCGATGAAAAATGCATTCGTGAATATTACGGAAGATTAGTAGATTTCAAGGACGAGGAAATCAAACGCAACACCATTTCATCAGGCTGCAAAAAACCTAAAGACTTACCGTTTGCGGATTACGCCAAAAGATTTAAGATGATAGAAGATAATTCGGTTGCCGTCGCCGTCGCGGCGGACGAGCAAAGCAAGGAACTGATAGACCGTTTGAAGGATACCGGATACACCGATTACCGCAGACTGCAAAAATACACCTTTACGGTATACGAAAACGAGCTCAATGATTTGATAAGGCAAGGCGCTGTCAGGGAATACGGCGGTGTGTTTTGCCTGATAAATCACGATTATTACAACAGCAAAACAGGCGTTTGTTTTGATGCGCCGGACTATTATTTTTGACAGGAGGTCATACATGAAAGGTTTTAGAATTATGGCAGAAGGAGATTACGCGTTGTTTACCCGTCCGGAGCTTAAAGTGGAAAGAGTCAGCTATGATGTTCCGCCGCCCGGAGCGCTGGAGGGAATGTTGAAATCTGTCTATTGGAAACCGGCCATACGCTATGTGATTGACAGAATTGTTGTGTTCAAGCCCATTCGTTTTGCCAACGTCCGGCGAAACGAGCTGAAGGATAAGGTGTCGCTGTCAAAAATAAAAAGCCAAATGAAAGGGAAGGGCGCAGACCCGTGCATCTATACCTCGGAGGAGCGCACGCAACGTGCAACCATGCTTTTAAAGGACGTTTGCTACGGCATAGAATTTCATTTTGAAATGACCGGCATCAAAAGCGACAAGGACGATGAGGACGAGAAAAAACACTATAACATTATCAAGCGACGTCTTGAAAAGGGACAGTGCTTCCGCACGCCGTGCTTTGGCTGTGCAGAGTTTCCCGTAAAGCGGATGGAATTGGTGGAGGATTTTGATTACTCCAAAATTCATTCGGAGATTCTGTCGATGGGCGATACCGACCTCGGGTTTATGAGCTATCGCGTGAATTTTGCGGACAGAGGTATTCCGCTCAACGGTGACTGGGACAATCCCGTGTTTTCCGACAGAGCGACCACAGAGTATTACCGACCGCATATGATCGGCGGCGTGATTGATGTAAAAAAATACCGGGAGGTGATAAAATGCTGATATCGGCGCTGTGCGATTATTATGATGATTTGGCGCGGGACGGAAGGGTTGTGCCGGAAGGGTATTCCGAACAGGCGGTTGATTATTTGGCGGCGCTTGCACCGGACGGAAAAATAGAGAGCATCATCGACTGGCGGCTCACGGAACAAGTTCCTATGAAAAACGGCAAGATAAAGGAGCGCAAGGTATCAAGAACTGTTTTGCTGCCGAAACGCTCGGAAAAGCCGGGCATTGACTTTAACTTCATCGAACACCGTCCGCTGTATCTTTTCGGCTTGAATTTTGATTCGGGCAGCTTGACGCCCGATGACAATACGGATAAAGCAAAAAAATCACATGCGTTATTTTGTGAAAAAACCTTGACCGCGCTTGAGGGATTGGACTCTCCTGTTATCAACGCCTTCCGTGAATTTGTGAGCGGCTGGAATCCAAGTGCGGAAACCGAAAATCCGGCGCTGCTTTCCTTGGGAAAAGCCTACGAAACCGGCAAATATGCTTTTTGTCTGAGCGGTCATCCCGATGTGCTTTTGCATGAGGATCCGCAAATAAAAAACGCGTGGCAGTCATATAGTGAAAGCGCGGCTGCTGTACCGGAAAATCTCTCTGTGTGCGCTGTCACAGGCGAAAAGCTGCCGATAGCCCGTATTCATAACAAAATCAAGGGAATAGCCGGCGGACAGGCGTCGGGAACGGTTTTGGTGGGATTTAAAACAACAGCCGGATGTTCCTATGGAAACGAGCAGTCATTTAACAGCAATATTTCCGAAAATTCCATGAAAAAATACACCTTTGCACTCAACACCCTGCTTGCGGATAAAAGACATAAACAGTTGTTAGACGATATAACCGTTGTGTATTGGGCAACCGGAGGAGCGGCGCACGAAAAATATGCCGACTATCTCAGCTATTGCCTTTTCGGAGATGACGACAAGCCGGATAAAGACCAAGCCGAAAAAATGCTGCACAGCTTAGTGGAAAAATCACGGGAGGGAACCGTTTCTGCCGCTGCTTTGGCTTCATTTGAAGAGATAGACGAAAATGTCACTTTCTATATTTTGGGAATCAAGCCGAACGCCTCGCGGTTATCTGTTAAGTTTTTTTACCGGCAAAAATGCGGTGATTTGTTCAAGGCAACAGCGCAGCATCAATCGGATATGCAAATCGGTGAGGTGTTCAAACCGATTCCGTTATGGCGGCTGAAAAATGAACTCAAATCGCCCAAAAGCAGCAAAGAAAACATTGACGCTTCTTTGCTGACGGCAATTTTCAAGTCGGTTATTTACGGAACGCCCTATCCCGATTATTTGTTGTCGGGAATGATGACCAGAGTTAAGACCGACCGCACAATCAATTATGTACGCGCAGGCGTTATTAAAGCGTGTATAAACAGAAAAGCAAGAGCAAAAGGACAAAAGGAGGAATTGCAATTGGCTCTCGACATACAAAATACCAACCAAGCATATCTTTGCGGAAGGCTGTTCGCCGTATTGGAACATATACAGCAAGCCGCCGCGTCGGCAAATCTCAACAGGACAATCAAGGACGCGTATTTTTCGTCAGCGGCATCAAAACCGGCGCTTGTTTTTCCAAAGCTGTTGATGCTTTCGCAAAATCACATAAAGAAGCTGAACGAAAAAAGCACAGTGTTCTACAACAAACTGATTGAGGAGATTGTCGATAAGTTAAACGGCGAATTTCCCAACACATTATTGCTTGACGATCAGGGCAGATTTATGATTGGCTATTATCATCAAGATCAAACATTCTATCAAAAAAAGACCGAGGACAACAAGGAGGAACAATAATTATGCTGAATAACCGTTATGATTTTATTATGCTTTTTGATGTGGAGAACGGAAACCCCAACGGCGACCCGGACGCAGGCAATACACCGAGAATTGACGCGGAGAGCGGCTACGGATTTGTTACGGACGTCTGCTTAAAGCGCAAAATCCGTAATTATGTAGAGCTTGTTAAGGATACGGAGCCCGGCTACAATATTTTGGTAAAGGCAGACAAGTCTCTCAATACCAAATTTGCCGAGGCGTATGACGCCGAAAACCTGAAAAAAGGTCAAAAGGGAAAGAACCCCGGCGATGTTCAGACTGCAAGAAGCTTTATGTGCAAAAACTATTATGATGTGCGGATGTTCGGCGCTGTTATGTCCACTGGCGACAATCCCTGCGGTATTGTCAGAGGTCCCGTGCAAATCAATTTTGCGCGCAGTATTTCTCCGGTGAATATTCAGGATATCACCATCACACGCCAAGCGCGTACCACAGATGACCGAATGGAAACAGGTTCAACAGAGATGGGCAAAAAGAGCATTATTCCCTATGCGCTCTACCGTGCCGAAGGCTATGTTTCCGCCGCGCTTGCCAACAAGGTGACGGATTTGTCCGAGGATGATTTGGAGCTGCTTTGGACGGCGGTCATCAATATGTTTGAAGAAGACCACAGCGCCGCGCGCGGCAAAATGTGCATGAGAAGGTTAATCGTTTTCAAACACGACAACATTCTCGGAAATTGTCCCTCACATGTTTTGTTTGACAAAGTAAAGGTGGAGGAAATCGCGTATCCTCCGCGCAAATTCGGTGATTATAAAATCACGGTTGACGCCGAAATGCCAAACGGCGTTGAGTTGATTGAAAAAATATGACAGAGGAAAAAATCTCTATTCGCTCCATCCAACACTGGCTTTACTGCCGTCACCGCTGGGGACTGCTGGAGATTGATTGCGCGTGGGCAGAAAACTACTACGTGACAAAAGCAAATTTGCTGCACAGAAGGGTACATGAAGAAAACCGCTATGTCTCAAAAGCCAAGATTTCTCATACCGGTGTAACGGTTTTTAATGATTTGCCGCAATATGGTTTGATTGGCGTCACGGACTGCTTAGAGGAACTGCACGGACAATACAACATTGTGGAATATAAACCCACGCAGCCAAAGAATGACTTGTATCGTCATGAGGATTTGATGCAGGTTTTTGCGCAAAAGATTTGTGTGGACTATGTGTTTCACTGTGACAGCACAGGCGTATTGTATTATGCGGATACGCGAAAGAGAGTAAAATTACCTTTGAACGAAGGATTTGATAATTACGATGCCGAACTGAAACAGATTTTGTTTGAAATTCGGAAGCATATGCGTGAAGGAATTATTCCACCTGTTGAAAAAGGACAAAAATGCGGCGGATGTTCCATGAAAGACCTGTGTATGCCTGTCCGAAGAAAGCACGTCAGTTTGCAAAAATCCATCAATCAGCTTTTGGAGGAGAACTCATGAGAAAGCTGCTGAATACCGTTTATGTGACAAACGAAAACGCTTATCTTGCTTTGGACGGAGAAAACCTTGTGTGCCGTTTGGACAACAACGAGAAATTCAGAATCCCGTTCGATAATATTGAAAACATTGTATGCTTCAGCTATCTTGGGTGTTCTCCTGCTCTGATGGGAAAATGTGTTGAAAAGAGTGTTCCGATAAATTTTCTCTCACCTCATGGCAAATTTCTTGCAAAGGTTTGCGGAGAAACAAAGGGGAATGTGTTTTTACGGGTATCTCAAATAGATGTTTTCCGCAAAAATGCCCTTCTTCTTACAAAAAATACAATGGCTGCCAAGTTTTGCAATTCTGCTCAGAACATAAAACGTACATTGCATGATGTGCCCCGGCTGCGCGGCGATTCACAGTTGCAAGTCGCCCTTGCGGTTTTGGGTGAAGGTGTCGAAAAGTTATATTCGGCAGGCAGCATAGAACAAATTGTAGGGATCGAAGGAAACTGTGCGCAAGCTTATTTTTCGGTTTTTGATAAGCTGATTACCGGAAAAAACAGCGATATTCATTTTTCATACAGAAACAAGCGGCCGCCGCTTGACGAAGTGAACGCGCTGCTTTCGTTTGTCTATACCCTGTATACCGCCGAATTTGCCGCGGCTCTCGAAACCGTGGGACTGGATAGCTACATCGGTTTTTGTCATGCCCTGCGAAGCGGACGACATTCTCTTGCCTGCGATTTGGTAGAGGAAGCAAGGTGTCTGGCGGACAGGTTTGTTCTTACGTTAATTAATCTTAAAATCATCGGAAAAAAAGATTTTGACACGCAAATTTCCGGTGCTGTATGGTTGAATGACACCGGAAGAAAAAAGGTGTTGACAAAATGGCAGGAACGCAAGCGCACAGATTATTTGCATCCTCATATCAAACAAAAGATTCCGTTTGGGTTAATTCCGTATGTTCAAAGTAATCTTTTGGCAAAATATATTCGCGGAGAAACAGAAGAATATCCATGCTTTTTATTGAAGTAGGGAAAAGTTATGATGGTAATAATCAGTTATGATGTGTCCACCTCTGAGCCGGGAGGAAAAAAGAGGCTGCGTAAGGTTGCAAAGGAATGTCAAAACCATGCGCAAAGAGTGCAGAATTCTGTATTTGAAGCCGATTTGGATTATTCTGCGTTTATGAAACTAAAAAGCAGATTAACAGAATTAATCGACCGGGAAAAGGACAGCCTAAGGTTCTATTATCTCGGCAACAATTGGGAACGAAGGGTTGAACACATCGGAGCAAAGAAAACCTATAACCCGGAAGGCGTTATTATTCTTTAAGGCGAACCTGCGATAAGTTTAATATTACGGCAGCTTCGCCTGAAAAAAACATGAAAAAGCCGAAAAATTATTCATCATAAGAAATAATCTATTCGGCTGTCCGCCTCTATTGTGGTGTGAACCGGCAAAAACACAACATTTTGCGAGCACGCACCACTCGAGGCGTGTG
>CAMJOD010000014.1 GCA_946407465.1 uncultured Clostridia bacterium | reverse complement strand
CCGAATACACTATTAGAAATGATTATTCAGCAAAGCCGGATTCAACCAGCGCCGCAAGACCCTCAACCGCATCGGTTTCGTCCGCACCGTCGGCGATGATCTTGATTGTGGTGCCGCCGATGATACCGAGGGACAGCACTCCCAAAAGGCTCTTTGCGTTAACGCGGCGCTCTTCCTTTTCAACCCAGATGGTAGCCTTGTATTCGTTAGCCTTCTGAATGAAGAATGTGGCGGGACGCGCATGCAGGCCTGCTTTGTTCTGAACTAATACTACCTTAACATACATTTGAAATACCCTCTTCTCTATCATTGATAAGTTGATGTGGCTTAACCTCATTAACATTATAATCATTTTTTTGCGCGAGGTCAATATGTTGCGTTTAATTTCGTGTGAAGTTTCACCGAGCGTAGAAATTTTCGGTCGGTTATTGTGCAACTTCACAATAGTTTGTGTCGTTTTTTCTGGTTTACGCTCCACATTTCGCAATATTTTATGACATAGTGACCTATTTTAGCAGGTCAGGACGCTTTTTGCGCGTCACCTCCAGCGCCTGCTCACGCCGCCATTTTTCGATGTTTTGGTGATGACCGCTGAGCAAAACCTCCGGCACCGCCATACCGCGCCACTCGGCGGGCTTGGTGTACTGCGGATATTCGAGCAGACCGCCAAAGTGGCTCTCCTCGGTAAAGCAGGCGTTGTTGGTGAGCACGCCGGGCACCATGCGGCAAAGCGCGTCGGCAAAGACCATTGCCGGAATCTCGCCGCCGGTGAGCACGTAGTCGCCGATGGAGATTTCCTCGTCAATATAGCGGTCGAGCACGCGCTGATCGACGCCCTCATAATGGCCGCAGAGAATACAGATGTTCTCTGTTTCCGCGAGCTCGCGCAGCCGCTGCTGCCGGAGCGTTCTGCCCTGCGGCGACATATAAACAAAGTGCGGACGCGCGCCGACCTCGGCACAAATCGCCTCAAAGCAAAGCGCAATCGGCTCCGCCTTCATCAGCATACCCATGCCGCCGCCGTAGGGGGTGTCGTCCACACGGCGGTGCTTGTCGAGGGCGTAGTCGCGCAGCTGGTGGGTGTGAATCTCCACCGCGCCGCTCTTCTGCGCTCTGCCGATGATGCTCTCGCCCAGCACCGGTTCAAACATCTCGGGAAACAGGGTGATAATATCAATCCGCATCGTCAAAAATTCCTTTCATCGGCGTAATGCGCACCACGCCGTTTTCGGTGTCAATCGCGCGCACCACCTCGTCAATGACCGGCGCGAGGTACTGCCTGCCGTCGCGCGTGATTTCGTAGACGTCGTTGGCGCCGGTGCGCAGCACATCGGTCAGCGTGCCGTAGAACACATCCGTGTCATAGTCGCGCACCTGTGAGCCAATTAAATCCTGCACAAAATGCACGCCCTCGTCCAAGTGTACATCATCGCGGTTGATGTAGACGATTTTTCCGCGCAGCCGCTCGGCCGCTTCGATGGTGTCCACGCCTTCGATTTTGCAGAGCGTGATGTTTTTGTGCGACCGTGAGCGAACCCTCAGCGCCGTCTCACCGCGCTCGTCGAGATAAAGCGTCCTGAACGCGCACAAAAACGCAGGCGAATCCGCCCAAGGCTCAATGCGCACCTCGCCCTTGATTCCGTGTGTGCCGACAATTTTGCCGCTGTCGAGAAATTGTTTTTTCATATGTTACTCCAAAATATAGTTTATTTCAGCTCCACAATCGTTACGCCGTCCTCGCCCTCGCCGAAGGTGCCGAGGCGCTGGGACTTGACCGCCTTGTGGTGACGGAGGTATTGGTTGATTTCGCGGCGCAGAACGCCGGTTCCCTTGCCGTGGATAATGGTTATTTTGCTGACGCCCGAGAGCACCGCGTTGTCGATTGCCTTGTCCACGATGCCGAGGGCTTCGATGGCGGTCTGACCGCGCACGTCGATTTCGGTCTGCGGCCGCACGTCCATACGGCTGGGCACATTGCGCGTGGATGCGAATTTGGGCACATTGGGCTTGGTTTTGGATTTGAGCAGGCGCAGATTCTTGATGTCTACACGCATTTTGATGATGCCTGCCTGCACCAGCACAACGCCGTCCTTGTTCGGCGGCGCCATGACCGTGGCGTTTTTGTCAATATCGTAGACAAGCACCTCGTCGCCCACCTTGAGCGGACGCGGCAGCTTGTATGCCTCGTCGGGCGTGTTTTTGAGCTTGACAGGGTCGGCGTGCGCCTCCATCTTGTCAATGTCGCGCCGCAGCTTGGAACGGCTCTCGGCGGACAGCTCCTTTTCCTTTCGCGCCTTTTCCAGCTCCTCCACCAAAGCGTTTGCCTGTGCGCGTGTGCGTGAGATAATCCGCTGCGCTTCCTGACGCGCGCGCTCTATCTCTCGTTCGGCGTCCGCCTTGGCGCGTTTCAGCTCGTTTTCCGCCTTTTGCTTTTCGGTGTTCGCCTGCGCCGTCAGACGGTTGGCGTTCTCCACCTGCTTTTCAAGACTCTGGCGCTGCTTTTCGAGCTTCTCCACCACGTCCTCAAACTGCCTGTTTTCGGAGGAAACAAGCTGTTGGGCACGCTCCACCACCTCGCTGTCCATGCCGAGACGCTTGGAGATGGCAAACGCGTTGCTCTTGCCCGGGACGCCTATCAGCAAGCGATAGGTCGGCTTGAGCGTCGCCACGTCAAACTCACAGCTGCCGTTTTCGACGCCCTCGGTGCGCAGGGCAAATTCCTTTAGCTCCGCGTAGTGTGTGGTGGAGGCGATTTTGGCGTGACGGCTGCGCAGCTTTTCGAGAATCGCAATCGCCAGCGCGGCGCCCTCGACCGGGTCGGTGCCGGCGCCCAGTTCGTCAATCAAGCAGAGCGAGCCGGCGTTGGCAAGCTTCATTATACGGATAATATTCGTCATGTGCGCCGAGAAGGTGGACAGCGACTGCTCAATGCTCTGCTCGTCGCCGATGTCCACCAGCACGCGGCGAAAAATACTCAGCTCGCTGTTGTCGGCGCAGGGCACCAACAGACCGCACATCGCCATCAGCGTGAGCAGGCCGAGCGTTTTGAGGGTGACGGTCTTGCCGCCGGTGTTGGGTCCCGTGATGACAAGGGTGTCAAATTCTCTGCCGAGATGAATGTCAATCGGCACCACCTTGTCCTTGGGAATCAGCGGATGCCGCGCCTGCCTGAGGTTGATAACGCCGCGGTCGTTGATGACGGGCATGGACGCGCGCATGGAATAGGCGAGGTCAGCCTTGGCAAAGATGAGGTTGAGCTGCGTGAGACTCTGATAGCTGCGGATAATCGCGTCCGCAAAGTCGCCTGCGTTGGCGGACAGCTCAAAGAGAATGCGCTCGATTTCTTCCTCCTCTTTGTTTTTGAGCATACGAATATCGTTGTTCGCCTGCACCACGCCCATCGGCTCAATAAAGACCGTCTGACCGCTGGAGGAGGTGTCGTGTACCAGACCGGGGACATTGTTGCGGCACTCGGCGCGGACGGGCACCACATATCTGCCGTCGCGCTGGGTGATGATGGTGTCCTGCAAGTATTTTATGTATTTGCTGCTGTGGACGATTTTGTCCAGCACCTCGCGTGCCTTGGAGGACGCTGTGCGGATTTTGCGCCGGATGTCGGAGAGCGCGGCGCTCGCCTTGTCGGAGATTTCGTCCTCGCTGAGAATAGCGGAGGTGATTTTGTCCTCCAGATATTTGTTGGAAATCAGTCCGCTGAAATACGGGTCGAGGGTGGTTTCCACCGACGAACAGCGCGACTGCCACTCCTTGACCGTGCGGATAATATGCAGGGTGTGCGCGATACGCAGCAGCTCGCCTGCCGTCAGACAGCCGCCAGCCTGTGCGCGGCGCAGGTTGCCGGCACAGTTGACCGCTCCGCCAAAGGAGGGCGCGCCAAAGCGACCGCTCAGCGCCACGGCGTCGTCGGTCTGCTGCAAAAGCTTTTTGACCTTTTCGGGGTCGGTCTGCGGTTCAAGGCTGAGCGCCAGCTCCCGCGCGTCGGCGAGCGTTGTCTGCGCCGCCAGCCTTTCCAAAATCTTGTCGAGTTCGAGTGTTTGATAATGTCTGTTCATGGTTCTTTCATGGTATGATAAAATTGTAGGGTTTTAAATTCTTTTTCAAAGCGGTACTGCACATACGCCTCGCTCGCGCGGTTGAGCTGTTCGAGCCCTTCGTCGGAGAGCGCAAACGAAAAGAGCTTTTTTTCGTCGGCGTAGACGGTGTGCCGCAGGGCGGTCAGCGCCGCTTCGGAGAGCGCCACGGCGCCGCCGGAGAGCGAGCCGCAGCGGTTGCAGGCGATTTCGCCCGTGCGCGGATAAAAATACATAACCGGCGCGGAGTAGACGCCGCAGCCGCGGCACATCACCAAATCGGGCAGATAACCGGACAGCGCGGTCAGCCGCATCTCGAGACACGGCTTGACAAGCGCCGGACTGCGCTTGCCGCTGTCGAGCAGATAGAGCGCGTTGAGAAACAGGCTGAGAAAAACCTCCGCCGGCTTTTCGCGCGGACAGACAGTGAGCGCCAGCTCGCAAAAGTACTGTGCGAGGCACATATCGGCAACGTCCTGCCGCAGCTTGGAGAAGATATGGAGGGAGCGCGCGTCGCTGACAGAGTAGCTCTCGCGCCCCGTGTGAAAGGTGAGCATGGCGTAGCTGAGCAGCGAGGTGGCGGCGCCCTTGCCGGTTTTGAGGCTCTTGGCGCCGCGCACGAACGCCTTGACAACACCGTGCGACTTGGTGAGCACGTGAATCAGCTTGTCCTGCTCACCGATATTCTGTTCTTTGATTATCAGACCCTCTGTACGGAATTTCATCGGATTCCTCCCGTGAGACGGTGTCCGCACCGGTGTCCTTCATCTCCTGCGCCCGTTTGTAGGCGAGGTAGTCGAGCACACTGCCGGAATTTAAAAACAACCGCCAGCGATTCCATTCATCCATCCAAAACACCTCCGCGAGTTAGTGTCGGCGGTGTCGGACGGGGTATGCGTGGGAATTTTTTCAGGTTTTAGAGTTGAGCGTTAAGTTAGTAGTTAGTGGCTGGTGGTTGGTTAGTGGTTAGTGGTTAGTGGTTAGTAGTTAGTGGCTGGTGGTTGGTTAGTGGTTAGTGGTTAGTGGTTAGTAGTTAGTGGCTGGTGGTTGGTGGTTGGTTAGTGGTTAGAGAGAACGTGAAATGTTATTTTCCTTGGCGCTCCAAAGCCTTCCCCCGAGGGGAAGGTGGCACGGCACCTGCGCATTATTGTTGCTGTAATTGCAACGGTCAGAAATGAAATAAGCCCTTATTAACTCGGAAGCCTTGTGGTGCCGTGACGGAAGAGGGCAAGCGAAGCGCTTCCTATCTCGGACGGTCAGCAAAAGGACAGGTTCGCTTGCCCTCTTCCGTCACACTGCCGCCGGCGTTTGTACTCTGCAAAACGGCTTCTGTTACTGACCGATTATATGGAGGTTACCGCCATCACAGGCAGTGCGCCACCTTCTCCTCGGGAGAAGGCTTTCGCACAATCAAACGTTTCCGCTGCATTACAAGACAGGTCACTGCTATCACGTTTTAACATTTGCACGCACCATTACCAATCCGGAGCGAAGCGACCACTAACTAACCACCAGCCACTAACTAGCCACTAGCCACTAGCCACTAACCACTAGCCACTAGCCACTAACTAACCGCCAGCCACTCAATACGCTGTCATCAGCGGCGATACGCCTGCGCCTGTGTCAGGGGCGTTCATGTATTGAATCGCCTTGCCGCAGCCCATGATGGTGCAGTCGGCGGCGTATTTGTGAACGCGGACGCGCAGCTTGGTGGCGGTGCCGACAAGACGCGCAAAGCCGCGCAGCTTGGCGAGACCGCCGGTGAGGATAATGCCGTCGGTGTAGATGTCGCTGATGAGCTCGGGCGGCGTCTGCTCGAGCACGTCGCGGATAGCGCTGACGATGTTGTCGGCAATCTCCTTGATCGGCTCCATGATTTCTTCGCCGCCGACGTCCACATAGCGCGGCAAACCGGTGACGGCGTCGCGTCCCTTGACGCGGAAGGTCTCGGGCGGCGCCGGCAGCGCCACACAGCCGACCGCCTTTTTGCACGCCTCCGCCATGTTGGTGCCGATGACAAGGTTGTAGCGCTTGCGAATGTATTTGACAATCTCCTCGTCCATGGCACTGCCTGCCTTTTTGACGCTCTTTGCCATGGAAATGCCGCCGAGCGACAGCACGCCGATGTCCGCTGTGCCGCTGCCGATGTCTGCGATAAAGACGCCGTGCGGCGAATTGATGTTCATGCCGCAGCCGAGCGCCGCAGCCTTGGGCGTTTCTATCAAAAAGACACGCTTGGCGCCTGTGATGCTCACGGCGTTGACAACCGCGCGCTTTTCGACCTCGGTCAGCTCGCACGGAATCGACGCGATGACGTGCGGCGAGGTGATGCGCACCGGACACACCTCGTCGAGCAGAATATCGACCATCTCCTCCACCAAATCCGACTGCGCAATCACGCCTGCGTCAATCGGGTGCGCAGCGCGGATGCCGACCGGCGTTTTGCCGATCATGGCGTATGCCGCGTCGCCGACCGCAAAAACCTGATGCGTGTCCACATCGTAGGTAATCACGCTGGCTTCGTCGAGCACCTTCCCTTGGTTTTCAACATATACGCGGGTTCGGTCGGAACCCAAGTCAATGGCTATGTTCATGGTTTTCTCCTGTGTTTATGTATTAATAAAGGCTGTCGCCGCGCAGCAAAAACGCTTTGAGCGCGGTGTAGCGCTTGGTTTGACGGTTGTTGTTGACCATATATTCCACGGTGCGCGGCGTGCCGATGAGAATCAGCGTCTTTTTGGCACGCGTGACGGCGGTGTAGAGCAGGTTGCGGTAACAGAGCTGCGGCGGTCCCGAAAACATCGGAATAATCACCGCGTCAAACTCGTTGCCCTGGCTCTTGTGGACGGTGACGGCGTAGGAAAAATCGAGGTTCGCGCACGCCTCAAAGCTCAGGTTGGCGGTTTTGTCGTCAAAGTGAACGCGGATGATTTTGTTGCGGCGGTCGATTTTTTCGATTCTGCCGATATCGCCGTTGAACACGCCCTCGCCCGTTTCGCCGTTTTCGCGCGTCCAGAGAATGTCGTAGTCATTCTTTGTCTGCATCACCTTGTCGCCCTCGCGAAAGGTCTTGCCGCCGATGGTCGCCTCCGCCTTGTCGTCCGAGGGCGGATTCAGGCACGCCTGCAATTTTTCATTCAGCTCCACGGTGCCCAAATCTCCCTTTTTGGAGGGCGAGAGCACCTGAATATTTTCAAAGGCGGAATAGCCGTAGGCGTTCGGCAGCCGCGTTTGACACAAATCGCAAATCACCGCGCTGACCTCCGCCTTGGCGCTGCGCGGCATGAAGAAGAAGTCCTTGTCCGCGCGGTTGAGCACCGGCATCTGTCCGTTGACAATTTTGTGGGCGTTGGTGACAATCAGGCTCTGCTGCGCCTGACGGAAGATTTCGTTGAGCCGCACCACCGGCAGCAAGCCGCTGTCGGTCAAATCTCCCAGCACGTTGCCGGGACCAACGGAAGGCAGCTGGTCGGAATCGCCCACCAAAATCAGCCGGCAGCCCAGCGGCAGCGCACGCATGACGCTCGCGAAGATGAAGCAGTCCACCATCGACACCTCGTCGATAATCAGCGCGTCACATTTGAGCTGATTCTGCTCGTTCTTCTGAAAAATCGGATTGTCGTTTTTGTCCCAGTTCACGCCGAGCAGACGGTGGAGCGTCTTTGCCTCGTCGCCCGTCAGCTCGCTCATGCGCTGTGCCGCGCGTCCGGTCGGCGCCGCCAGCAAGACGTGCTTGCCGCGGCTCTGCAAAATCTTGATAATCGCGTTGAGCGTGGTGGTCTTGCCGGTGCCGGGGCCGCCGGTGAGCACCAGCAAGCCCTCGGACAGCGCCGCCGTGATTGCCTCTTTCTGCAATTCGGCATATTGAATATGATTGTCGCGCTCCTGCTCCGCCACCGCGCGTTCGATGTTCTCCTCCGGTTCCGCCGGAAAAGACAGCATCATTTTGATGCGCGAGGCAATATACATTTCATTGAGGTGCTGCTGCTGCGTAAACACAAACGCGCGGTCGTCCACCGTGTCGGCAATCAGCGTGCGGTCAAAGAGCATTTGCTCCAGCACCTCCTCCACACGCCCGCGCGGCACGTTCAAAAACTCCGAAGCCAGCTGCGTCAGCTTATCCTTTGGCAGGCAGGTGTGACCGTTGCCCTCGTTGTGGCGCAGGATATAGCTCAGTCCGGCGCCGACGCGCACCTCGCTGTCGGCAGGGAGCTTCTCTTTTTTGGCGATAAAACCGGCGCGCTCAAACGATACGCCCCAGTCGCCCTGACACAGACAGTAGGGATTTTCTTTTATGCGCTCCACACTCGACGTGCCGAACGCGTTAAAAATCTTGATTGCCGACGTGTTCGAAATGCCGTATTCGCCGAGATAGAGCATCAGCGTGCGGATGCCGGCGTTCGCCCTGAGCTGCGCGGCAAAGTCCTGCGCCTTTTCGGCTGAAATGCCCTTGAGCTGCGCCACGCGCTCGGGCTGATTTTCCATGACGTCGAGGGTGCTGTCGCCAAAGCTCTCCACCAGCCTGCGCGCCGTGGAGGGACCGATGCCGCGCACCGCGCCGGAGGAAAGATAGCGCAAAATATCCGCGCTCTCCGACGGGCGGCAAATCTCGCAGGTACGTGCCGAAAACTGCTTTCCGTAGATTCTGTGCTCCGAAAACCAACCGGTCATCACCACTTTGTCGCCTGCCGACACCGGCGGCATGACGCCCACAGCGGTGAGCTGTTCGTCGCCGTCGGCTATTTCAAGGACGGTGTAGCCGTTCTCGTCGTTGCGAAAGACAATATTTTCCACTTCGCCCTCTAATTGGAGCAAATTTTCCGGCATGCTGCCACCTCATCTGATAGATTCCATTCTATTATACTCTAACTTGACCGCATTAATCAAGTGATTTTATAAATTCTTCCTTGCTCATCAGGTTTTTTACGCCGTATTCACGGCAAATACCCTCGCAAATCCGCTTGGTTTTTTCGTCCATCGGACAGTCCACGCACACGGCGCTGACGCTCCTGACGCCGCACCACCGACGCTTGACAAGCGCACTGCGCAAAATAAACTCCGCGTTGCCGCAGTCCGACGGAATGTGGGTGACATACATCACCGTGCCGTCGTCCTTTGCGCAGAACAGCCGCAGACAAATCGCGCGCACCACCGACGCCGCGCCGATGACAGCCAGCGTCACCAATAAAACTGCTGCCGGAATATTCATTCCTCTCACCTCGCTACAGTTTACGCGGACGCGCCCAAAAGGTGTATATTTTTATATTTCCGGCACAAGCTAACAGCGAGGTGAAATCATATGAAAGAACAAAACTACGCCAACCACTGCATTGTCTGCAATGTGACAAGCTGCCGCAACCATCACAGCGACAAAAACTACTGCACGCTCGAAGCCATTCGCGTCGGCACCCACGAAAAAGACCCTTCTCAACCACCCTGCACCGACTGCCAAAGCTTTACGGCGGCAAGCCGCGACGGTCAGTCCGCCTTTTGACCGCGTGACGCAAATTTTTCCATTTTGGAGCAGGTCAGGCACAGCCCGTGTCTGACCTGCCCTTGCTTTTTCCGCCGGACAACATATCCTGCCGCAGGGCGCCGAGGTAAAAAATGCTGTACTTTTTGCTGTTTTTACGGTATAATACAAGCAATTGACAACACAGACAAAGCAACGTATTTCGGAGAGATTGTATGAGGCTGAGCACCATCACCACGGTAACGGGAAAGCATATGAATCCGCTGCGTCCGGCGGCGCAGGACATTGACATACTCGATATTGCGCACGCGCTGTCGCTGCTTTGCCGCGGCAACGGACACATCAAAACCTTTTATTCGGTCGCGCAGCACAGCATTGCCTGCGCCGAAGAAGCGAATATGCGCGGCCATACGTCGCCGGTTATTCTGGGGTGTCTGCTGCACGACGCGAGCGAGGCGTATTTGTCGGACGTGACGCGTCCGGTCAAAAAAGAGCTGCCGCAGTATTTGCAGGCGGAGGAAGCGCTGCAGGACGCCATCTTCCGGCGGTTTCTCGGCAGAACGCCGACGGAGGACGAAAAGAAAAAAATTGCGGACATCGACGACTGCATGCTGTCGATGGAATTTCATCAGCTGATGCCGGAGGAGCTGAACGGCGACTATCAAAGGCTGAAAAATCCCGTTGTGTGCCGAACGGCTTTGCCGGAGACGGTCAGGGACAGCTTTTTGGTGCTTGCCGCCTATGGCTATGAGGATTTTTCCGTTCACAGCGCCTTTGCGGACGAGACGGAGACGGTGCTTGCTGCCTGCGCACCCGATGTCGAGCCGTCCGACATGCGCGGAACCCTGTGGGTAATGGAGCAAGACGCCGACTTGATTGGCTGCGGCTTTGCCGACAAAACGACAGGCAAGGCAGTGCTGCGGTTTGCACAGGAGACGGTTCACCCTGTTTTTCCGGTGTTTTTGCAATCCGCCGTGCTGACAGCGCCGTCGGGCGAAAGCCGCTATGAAGATTGGCGGCGCTGCGACGGAAAGGCGGTGCGGCTGACCACCACCCAAAACGAGGTGTTCTTCGGCGTTGCCTCCCATCACGCGGCGGAATACTGCTTCCATGAATTTGGCACGGAGGAAGAAGCGCTCCAAATCGGCATGTTTGTTTTTTATCCGCGGGACATTCGGGACGTGCAGGACTGGCGAATCACCAAAGCGCTCATTTGATACCGGCAACAGCTTTTCGCGGAGGTTCCCTTTTTTAGAATCAAACCTATTTTATCACAAAATTACGCAAAAGATATGAATATTTTTATGATTTATTGACGGATTTTATTTTTTGTGGTAGAATAATTAAAAGGAACCCCCTAACAAGTGTTGACTATTACAGAGAGGCTGAGGTGACGATATGATTATTGATAACTTGAAAAATGAGCTGAGCGCAACCGCGCAGGAAAAGCTGAAGGGCTTTGTGACCGAAACGGTTGAGCAAAAGGTAGAAAAGGCGGTTGAGAACAAGCTGCACAAAGAGATGAAAAAGCTCGCGCGCAAAATCACCGTCAAATTGGTTTTGACCGGCGCTGTTGTGGCAGGTGCTGTTTTGATTATCACCAACGCGGACAAGCTGGTGAAGCTGGCGACCGGCAAGCTCCAAAATAAGTGAAATAAGCGATGCCGTCAAAATTGCGGCATCGCTTATTTGTTTCTCCTTGTCATCCGTTAACCGTAAAGCAGCCGAGGACAAGGCTCGGCAGCAAAACAATCAGGGTGTTGCGAATCATCTTACATTCCGTTTATAAGAACCAATGCTCTCTCAAAGCACCTGCAAAATCATTCTGTCATCAGTTCTAAAGTCGAATGATAAAAATTTAACAATTAAATTTTTATATCTTGCCCCAAAGGTATAACGGCAGACAGCAACAGCTACAAATGAAACAAAAAATCACCGTCCGAAATTGTGCGTTCATACAAAAATGTATATTTCTAACAGTTTTTATGATTTTTACGTGAAATTATGGTTGATATATGCTATAATTAACAAAGTGATAATAATCGGGGGAGTCCTGCCTTACGGAACAAATCATCAATATCGACAGAATGGAAAACGCTGTTGCGCTGTTTGGCAGCTTTGACAGCAACATCAAGCTGATTGAGCGCGAATTTGGCGTGCGCATCACCTGCCGCGGCAGCGAGCTGAAGGTGGAGGGCGAGGCGGAGCTTGCCGCCAAGGCGACCACGGTAATCGAGAGCCTGCTGCAATTCATCAGCCGCGGCGAGGCGCTCAGCGAACAAAATGTGCGCTACTGCATTTCGCTGGTCAACGCCGGCAGCGAGGACAAAATTGAACAGCTGGCAGGCGACTGCATCTGCATCACCTCCAAGGGCAAGCCCATCAAGCCCAAAACCATCGGACAAAAGCGCTACTGCGACCTTATCGCCAAAAACACCATCACCATCGG
Source organism: uncultured Clostridia bacterium (assembly GCA_946407465.1). Classification (GTDB taxonomy): domain Bacteria; phylum Bacillota; class Clostridia; order Oscillospirales; family Acutalibacteraceae; genus Ruminococcoides. Next base: position 16,947 of record CAMJOD010000014.1, on the reverse strand, counting down.
CGTGGGTCCCGCCGGCACCGGCAAGACCTATCTGGCGGTTGCCATGGCGGTCACGGCGTTCCGCAGCAAGCAGGTCAACCGCATTATTCTCACCCGTCCGGCGGTGGAGGCAGGCGAAAAGCTGGGCTTTTTGCCGGGCGATCTGCAAAGCAAGGTCGACCCCTACCTGCGCCCTCTCTACGACGCGCTGTTTGACATGCTCGGCGCGGAGACCTACCAAAAATATGTGGAGCGCGGCAACATTGAGGTGGCGCCGCTCGCCTACATGCGCGGCCGCACGCTCGACGACAGCTTCATCATTCTCGACGAGGCGCAAAACACCACGCGCGAGCAGATGAAGATGTTTTTGACGCGTCTGGGCTTCAACTCCAAAATGGTCATCACGGGCGACATCACCCAAATTGACCTGCCCAACGGCGCCAAGAGCGGCTTGCGCGACTGTATCAAAATTTTGAAAAACATCGAGGGCATCGGGCACTGCACCTTTGACGAAAAGGACGTGGTGCGCCACCGTCTGGTGCAGGACATCATCAAGGCATACGCCAAGCTCGACGCCAACGCAAGAAAATAATTTCGAGAAAAGGGTGGTAAATATGGCAGACAAAATCAGAGTAATCATCACAAACAAGCAAAAGACCGTCAAAATCCCGACCGGCATCCGCATGCTGGTGCGCCGCTGCTGCAACGCTGTTTTGCAGCTGGAAAAATTTCAGGGACCTGCCGAAATCAGCGTCACCTTTACCGACAATGCCGGCATCCGTGAGCTGAACAAGCAATACCGTGACAAGGATATCGAAACCGACGTTCTCTCCTTTCCGATGGGAGAAAACGGCGTCTATGATATTGACATGGAGACCGGCGCCAAAATTCTCGGCGACGTGGTCATTTCCGTTGAAAAGGCGCGCGACCAGGCGGAGCTTTACGGCCACAGCTTCCAGCGCGAGGTCGGCTATCTGACCGCGCACAGCGTACTGCATCTCTTGGGCTACGACCATGTTGAAAAGCTCGAAAAGGTCAGAATGCGCGAAAAAGAGGAGCTGGTGATGGAGCAGCTCGGGCTGCCTGCGTCCTCCAGCTACATTCTCGATATATAACCATGAAAAAGCAGCTGCGCAGCTTTGGGCACGCGTTTGCCGGCATCGGCAATGCCCTGCGCACCGAAGCCCATCTGCGCTTTCATATCGTCGCGGCACTTTTGGTGCTCACGGCGGCGGCAGTCTGCGGCTTTTCGCCCGAACGCCTCGCGATTTTGTGGGTGCTCAGCGGCTTGGTCATCGCCCTGGAGCTGATGAACACCGCCATTGAGCACGCCTGCGACGCGGTGACACGCGAGCGCAACGCCCACATCAAGCTCGCCAAGGACATGGCGGCAGGCGCTGTGTTGACAGCGGCAATCGCGGCGGTGGCGGTGGCGGCGCTGTTCTTTCTGAACGGAGAGGCGTGGAACGCGGCAGTGCGGTTTTTCAGCCGCTATCCGTTGGCAGCCATACCGCTGGGCGCGCTGGCGCTCCTTTGCCTGCTGTTTGTGCTGTTCGGCGGCGGAAAAAAGAAATAATCCGGGGGACGCGACTATGCCGTCCCCTTTTATCAACAGGAGACATATCACCATGAACCAAAATGACAAATCCGCTTTTGTCGCCATTGTCGGCAGACCAAACGTCGGCAAAAGCTCTATTCTCAACCGTCTGCTCGGGCAAAAAATCGCCATCGTATCGTCCAAGCCGCAGACCACGCGCAACCGCATTACGGGCGTTTTGACCGAGGGCGAATACCAGCTTGTCTTTTTTGACACGCCGGGTATGCACAAGCCCAAGAACACGCTCGGCAAATACATGGTGCGCTCGGTGAACGAGAGCGTCGGCGGTGTGGACTGCTGTCTGCTGGTGGTCGAGGCCGACCGCGAGCCGGGACAGACCGAGCTGAATCTGATAGAAAAATTCAAGTCGCTGGACATGCCGGCGATTCTCGCCATCAACAAAATCGACATGCTCCGCGAAAAGGAAGTGCTGATGAAGCAAATCCTCGCCTACACACAGCTCTACGATTTTGAAGCGATTGTGCCCGTCAGCGCACAGGACGGCAGCGGTATGACCGAGCTGCTCGACGAGCTGAAAAAGCAGGCGTCCGAGGGCGGCCACTTCTTTGACGACGACACGCTGACCGACCAGCCCGAGCGCGTGATTGTGGCGGAGATTATCCGCGAAAAGATTCTCCGTCTCTGCGACAAGGAGATTCCGCACGGCACAGCGGTGCTGATTGAGCGCATGAAAACGCGCGACAACGGCGTGCTCGACATCGAGGCGACGATTTTCTGCGAGCGCGAAACGCACAAGCGGATTATCATCGGCAAGCAGGGCGCCATGCTCAAAAAAATCAGCACCTATGCGCGTCAGGACATCGAGCGCTTTTTTGACTGCAAGGTCTATCTCCAAACCTGGGTCAAAGTCAAGGAGGACTGGCGCAACCGCGCCCAACTTGTCCAAAACTTTGGCTACAACGAACACGACTTTGATTAGCCGCGTTTTTTAGCGCGGCCTTTAGCGCGGCTTTGCAGGCAATCTCCCTATCAAACGTTTGATTCGCGGATTGCCCGCCGCGGCAGCGGTCGCGGATTGCCCACCGCGGCTGCGGTCGCGGACTGCCCACCGCGGCTGCGGTATTTATCCACATTAAAAACTCTGTTACCGATAAAAACTATGAATCCAAAAATGACAATCCTGCGAAAAAAGGCTATGGCGCTGCCGTTGCTGCCGGGCGTATATATTATGCACGGCGCCGACGGCGGCATTATCTATATCGGCAAGGCAAAGGCGCTCAAAAACCGCGTCAGCCAATACTTTGGCTCGCAGAACAATCATCCCGAAAAGGTGCGCCAAATGGTTGACCACGTGGACGATTTTGAGTACATCATCACCGACAGCGAGTTTGAGGCGCTGATTCTTGAATGCAGCCTGATCAAGCAGCACACACCAAAATACAATATATTATTAAAGGACGACAAGGGCTACAGCTATATCCGCGTCAGCCCCGGCGACTGGGGCAAGCTCAGCTATGTGCTCCAAAAGGCGGACGACGGCGCTGTCTACATCGGTCCCTACAAGAGCAGCTACTACGTCAAAAGCGCGGTGGAGGAAGCCAACAAAATCTTTATGCTGCCCACCTGCAACCGGCAGTTTCCGCGCGACTTCCGCAAGGACAGACCGTGCCTCAACTACCACATCAAGCAGTGCATGGCGCCCTGCACCGGCAGGGTGCGGCTCGAGGATTACCGCGAGAGTCTGCACCAGGCACTGGACTTTTTGAAGGGCGGCTCGTCCAACTCCATCCGTCAGCTCACCGCGCAGATGGAAGAAGCGGCGGAAAACCTTGAATTTGAGCGCGCGGCGCGAATCCGCGACAAGATTGCCGCTGTCCGGCGCATGGGCGACAAGCAGAAGGTCGTGCTGAGCAAGGTGCTCGACCAGGACGTGATCGCGTCCTTTCAAAACGATGGCAAAACCTGCTTTCAGGTCTTTCGCTTTGAGGGCGGCAGGCTGTTTGACCGCGAGAGCTTTATCTTTGACACCGGCGACGCCGCGTCCGAGACCGAGGAATTTTTGGTGAGCTACTACACCCTGCGCACCGACATTCCCAAAAACATCGCGCTCGCTGCCGGCTTTGACGGCTTGGAGGACATGCAGCGGTGGCTGAGCGAAAAGCGCGGCAGCAAGGTCACGCTCACGGTGCCGCAGCGCGGCGAACAGGCGCAGCTCTGCGCGATGTGCCGTTCCAACGCCGCCGAAGCGCTCGCCCAGCAAAAGGGCGCCACGGCGCGTGAATTTAACGTGCTGGAGGAGCTGCGGCAGACGCTCGGCTTGGAGAATCTGCCTGCCTACATCGAGTGCTACGACATCTCCAACCTCGCCGGAACCGAAAACGTCGCCGGCATGGTCGTCTACAAAAACGGCAAGCCGCTCAAAAGCGCCTACCGCAAGTTCAAAATCAAGGGCTTTGAGGGACAGGACGACTACGCCTCCATGGCGGAAACCCTGACGCGCCGTTTTGAGGAATACTACAAGGCGGAAGAAGCGGACGAGGGCTTTGGCAAGCTGCCCGACCTGATTCTGCTCGACGGCGGAAAGGGACAGGTCGCGGCGGTGCGCGCCGTGTTTGACCGCATGGATATTCACGTGCCGCTCTACGGCTTGGTGAAGGACGACAAGCACCGCACCCGTGCCGTCACCGGCGACGGCGGCGAAATCGCGATTTCTTCCAAGCGCGCGCTCTTTGCCTTTCTGAGCAAAATGCAGGACGAGGTGCACCGCTTTGCCATCGGCTACCATCACACTCGGCGCAAAAACGCGGCGTTTCGCAGCTCGCTCACCTCGATTGAGGGCGTGGGAGAGGTGCGTGCCAAGGCGCTGCTCAAATATTTTCGCACGATAGACAACATCTCCAAGGCGGATTTGACGGAGCTGGAGGCGGCTCCAAAGATGACAAAAGACACCGCACACGCGGTTTTTCGCTATTTTCATCCCGAAGAAACGGAGAATTTGCCTAAGAATTGAAAAAATAGCCTTGTAAAAAACCGCGTTATATGATATACTGTTCTAAATAGTGAGGATTTGCATATGAGAGTAATCACAGGCACGGCGCGCGGCAGACGCCTCGAAACCCTTGAGGGCGAGGACGTCCGGCCGACCACCGACAGAATCAAAGAAGCGGTTTTTTCGATTATACAGTTTGAAACCGAGGGAAGAATCTTTCTCGACCTGTTTGCAGGCTCCGGTCAAATGGGTATCGAAGCGCTCAGCCGCGGCGCAAAGCAGGCGTATTTTGCGGACAACGCCAAAAAATCCATCGAGACGGTCAAGCGCAATCTCAAAGCCACCGATCTGGAAGCAAACGCCAAGGTGGCGCAGACCGATTTTCGCAGCCTTTTGTCCATGCTGCCCGTCAAGGCAGACATCGCCTTTCTTGATCCGCCCTACCGCACCGGCATTTTGCAGGACGCATTGGCGCTGACGGCGCCGCACATGCGCGAGACGGGCGTGATGATAGCGGAAAATCCGCTTGAGGAACCGCTGGCGGAGAGCTACGGCGACTTTGTGCGCGACAGACAATACCGCTACGGCAAAATAAAAATAACCACATTCAGACATAAGGATTTTTTGCTATGAACAAAACAGTCATTTGTCCCGGCAGCTTTGACCCTGTCACGCTCGGACATTTAGATATCATCACGCGCGCGTCCAAAATGTTCGACAAGGTCATCGTGGCGGTGCTGGTCAACTCCGGCAAGACGCCGACCTTTTCCACCGAGGAACGCATAGAGCTGCTGCGCGAGGCAACCGCAGGGCTTGACAATATCGAAATCACCAGCTTCAAGGGGCTGCTCGCCGAATACTGCAAAAACAGCGGCGTTGACACGATTGTCAAGGGCTTGCGCGCGGTATCCGATTTTGAGTATGAGTTCCAGATGGCAATCGCCAACAAAAAGCTCAACCCCAAGCTTGAAACGATTTTTCTCACTGCCGATGCGGATTCCACCTTCCTCAGCTCCAGCATGGTGCGCGAGATTGGCTCCATGGGCGGCGACATCAGCAATTTTGTACCTGCGCCGGTGCATGAACGCATCGTCAAAAAACTAAGAAAACAATAATCCCTCAAAATGAGGTTGCATAAAACAATAAGGAAATTTCAATAGGAGTGGATAAATATGAAAGTTGATGATTTGATTCTCCAGCTTCAGGACTTGATTAACGACGCAAAATCCATGCCGTTTTCCGGCGGCAAGGTGCTTGTCAGCAGCGATGAAGTCTACGACATTATCGACCAGATTCAGGACGCCATGCCGACTGAGGTAAGGCAGGCGAAAAACATTGTTGCCGACAGAAAGCAAATTCTGACCGAAGCAAACCGCGAGAGCGAGAACATTATCCGTGCGGCTGAAGAACGCAGAAAATCCATGCTCAACCAAAACGAAATCGTCAGAGAGGCGCAGGCACGCGCTCGTGAGATTATCGAGGACGCCAAGCAGAAGTCGCTCGAAATCCGCAAGGCGACCAGCAACTATGTGGACAACATCATGAAGCGCACCGAAGAAACCCTCACCGGCGTGATTAAAAAAACCGAAGAGAGCCTCAATGTTCAGCTCGACGAGGTCAAAAAGACCAGAGCCGGCATTGCCAATTCCCAAAAGAAAAAAGATTAATTGCAGCAAAAGCAGCGCGTGTGTGCTGCTTTTTGTTTTTCCAAATCACGCCGCCGATTCTTGCGCAAATCCCCTTCTTGTGTTATACTGATATTATCATTCTTCCGCGAGGTGAACCTATATGCTGAAAGGAAAAACCGTGCTGCTCGGCGTGACCGGCAGCATATCCGCCTACAAAATCGCCAATCTGGCGAGCATGCTCGTCAAGCTCCACGCCCGTGTGGAGGTCGTGATGACAAAGAACGCGGCGCAGTTTATCACACCCGTCACTTTTGAAACGCTCACCAAAAACCGCTGTCACACCGACACCTTTGACCGCCACGACGTCAGCGAGGTCAAGCATATTGCCTTGGCGGAGCGTGCCGACGTGATGCTGATAGCGCCCGCGTCGGCAAATGTCATCGGCAAAATCGCGCACGGCATCGCCGACGACATGCTGAGCACCGTATTTCTCGCGGTAGAGGCGCCGGTGCTGGTCGCGCCTGCGATGAATGTACACATGTTTGAAAATCCGGCGGTACAGGACAACCTCAAGCTCCTCGCAAGCCGCGGCGTCACCGTCATTCCGCCCGACAGCGGTATGCTCGCCTGCGGCGCGGTCGGTGCAGGCAAGCTGCCCTCAGAGCAGACTCTGCTCGACTATATCCTCCGCGAAATCGCCAAGCCAAAGGACTTGGCAGGCAAGCGCGTGCTGGTCACCGCAGGTCCCACGCGCGAGAGCCTTGACCCGGTGCGCTTTATCACCAACCACTCCACCGGCAAGATGGGCTACGCCGTCGCGCGTCAGGCGATGCTGCGCGGCGCGGACGTCACGCTCGTCAGCGGTCCGGTGAGCATCGCACCGCCGCCGTTCGTCAAGGTGGTGCCGGTGCAGAGCGCACAGGAGATGTTTGAGGCGGTCGCGGACGGCTTTGAAAGCACCGACATTTTTGTGATGACCGCCGCCGTGGCGGACTACACACCGGCGGAAACCAAGACCGAAAAAATCAAAAAATCCGCCGACGGCACAGATTTGACCCTGCAGCTCCGCCGCACGACCGACATTCTGCAATGGCTCGGCAAGCACAAAAGGAGCGGACAGCTCGTCTGCGGCTTCTCCATGGAAACCGAAAACGTGCGCGAGAACTCTCGCGCCAAGCTCTCGCGCAAGAACGCCGACATGATAGCCGCCAACTCTCTGCGTGACGCCGGTTCCGGCTTCGGCACGGACACCAATCATCTTATTCTTATCAAAAAAGACAATGTGACAGACCTTCCGCTTCTCACCAAAGAGCAAGCGGCTGATGAGGTGTTGACTGCCTTGACAAGCGACGTGAGTAATGCGTAATTGACTGAAAAAAGCCTTCCCGTTTTGATGATGGGAAGGCTTTTCCTGTCAGCCAATTACGCATTATAAATTATGAATGGCAAATTCAGCTTCCGTTGCTTCCTGCCAGCATTGTCGCGAGCTGCAGCAGCTCGTCCGAGACCGACGCTTTGTTGTTGCTGACGGCAAAAAAGTTGTAGCCCTTGTCCGGCCGCGTATACGCCAAGGAGGTGTAGGCGGACAGCATGCCGGTGTGTCCGACGCCATTCGGCATGTGCAGCATCAGACCATAGCCGTATCTTCCGTCGTCGGGCGAATAGTCCTGTGTCATTTCGGCGTAGGACTCCTCCGAGAGCAGCGTCTTTTTGCGCAGCGCTGTCAGCCACTTGTCAATGTCTCCGGCGGTCGTCACCAAGTCCGCTGCGCCCTGCAAGACGCCGCTCGCTATCGGCGCTTCAAAACTTTCCGCGTCGGCGGCAGGCGGCAGCGCCACGTCGTCCTCATGCCACAGCTCGTGAATAAAGCCCGAGCGGCTCATTCCCAGCGGCTCAAAAATCCGTTGGCGCACAAAGTCCTCATAGGGCATACCGGCGACCTGCTCCACGATTTGCGCCAGCAAAAAATAGTTGGAATTACTGTATTCGTACCGCGTGCCCGGCTCAAAGTTCAGCGGCTGCTCAAACAGCCACGCAAGCGCGGCCTGACGGTTCTCCTCCATGGTGTTGTCATAGGAAAAGCCGTATTCCTCCGGCAACATGGAGGGCGCTTCGCCGCTGTTGGGGACGATACCGTCACCGGTAAAGAGTCCCGAGCGCATGGAGAGCAAATTTTGTATCGTGATAGAGCCGCCGTAGACAAAATCGGGAAAATAAGCGTCAATCGTGTCGGACGTGCTCAAAAGTCCCTGCTCCTGCAACAGCATAATCGCCGTGGCGGCAAACTGCTTTGATACCGACGCGACGCAAAAACGCGTGTCCGGCGTCACAGGCGCGTTCGGTTCGCGGTTGGTGCTTCCGACCGCCGACTGCGCCAGCACCTCGCCGTTTTGCGTAATCATCACCACGCCCTCAAAGCCGCTTTGACGGATAACCGCGTCCGCAATCGTCTGCAAGGCGCCTGCCTTGGTCGGCGCCTGTGTGGTCGCTTCGGTGGTGGGCTGCGGTTCCTCCGCTGATTTGCCGCAGGCAGTCAGGCAGCACAGCAAGACAGCCGCCAGCAGCAGCGCTGTTATTTTTTTCATGGGCAACACTCCTTAAAAAAGACAAAGAGAGAGGTCAAATCTCCTTTCTCCCATAAATATAGTATAACCAATTATCCTGCGACAGCGGTCGCTTTCGGCGGCTTTGGATAGTAGGTAGGTCAGATAAACGTCATCAACGCCGCGTCAGAGGTAGCTTTTGCGGTGGTGTTGCTTTTGCTTTTTTGAACGCGGCTATGACGGCGTTGTCAATATTCAGTGTTAGCTCAACTTTCCCACATGAATAAAAGGCAGTAAAAAGCGCAACTCATGATGCTAATTCGTAGGGGAGACCCTTGCGGTCTCCCGAGCAACGCCTTCCACACCATCAAACGTTGCGGTATTTAGATGAAATCCTGCCGCTACAGCCGGACAGCCGCAAGGGCTGTCCCTACGATTCATTCTCATAAGTATCTGCGAATTTGAAGTGGGAAAGTTGAAGTGTTAATAAATGCCTTGCGCTGTGACTTCGCCGGAATTGACCGCCAACATCTCGCCGTTCTCCGCCTCAACCAGCAGCTCACCGCTCTTTGAAATGCCGGTGGCTTTGCCGGTCACGGTGACTCCGCCGCGCGAAAAGCTGACGGTTCTGCCCAGCGTGGCACACAGCGCGGTGTATTCCTCCAAGGCGTTGGCGGAGAGCTCCAGATTATTGCGCAAAAACTCCTCCTCCAGCTGATTCAGCAGAGCGGCAAGAAGCTTGTTTTTGTCGTAGTGAACGCCGCTTTCGAGCCAAAGAGAGGTCGCCTTTTGGGCGATTTCCTCGGGAAACGTCCGCACGTCCACATTGACACCGATTCCCGTCACCACATACTCCACCGCGTCAAACTCAGCGCTCATTTCGGTGAGAATCCCCACCACCTTTTTGCTGCCGATTATCACGTCGTTCGGCCACTTGATGCGGCAGTCCAAACCGGTAAAGCGGCGCAGCGCCTTGCACATGGCCAGACCTGTCAGCGGCGTGACCGCAGCGGCGTCCGGCGGCGCTATCTGCGGACGAATCAGAACGGAAAACATCACATTCTCGTCCTTGTTGCTCTGCCACGTTCTGCCCAGTCTGCCCTTGCCTCTCACCTGCTCTCGCGCCGCCGCAACCGTGCCGCTTTTGCAGCCGTTTGCGCCGCGCGCCTTGAGATAGTCGTTGGTAGAGCCGACGGATTCCAGAACCTCCAGCTCGCAGCCGATAATTTTGGCGGTAAGGGATTGCCTTACCGCCGCCGCATTCAGATATTCGGGCAGCGCCGTCAAACGGTAGCCGCGGTTGGTGACGGATTCTATCACATAACCGCGCGCGCGCAGCGCCCTGATTTCTTTCCAGACAGCCTGACGCGTCACGCCGAGCTGCGCGGCGAGAGACTGACCGGAAACATATTCACTTGTCTGTGTCAGAATATCGAGAATCGTTTGGTTGTTCATATCAAATCAGATTTTGTTTTTTGTCACCGCTGCCAGCGTGCGGCAAATAGCCGTGCCGAGCACAAGGTTGACGGCGATTTCAATCACAGCGTTGATGGTGGCGAGCGCGAAGATAAAAACAAAAACATTGCCGGTGGGCTTGGTGCCGACCTTGGCAATCACGTCGCCGTTGCTGACAAACGCGTCGCGGAAGAACACCCACATCAAGCCGAGAAAGCCAATGGTGTTGAGCACCGTGGTCAGTCCGCAGCAAAGGGCGGAGCCTGCGATGCGCTTTGGCTCGTTGTCCTTGGGCAGCGCCTTGTAGATGAGTCCGGGCACCCAGCCGCAGATTACGCGCGGCACCACGCACATCAAAAATGTCAAAAACGGATTGACGCCGACAAGCAGCGTGGTGAGCGAGGCGGACGTAAAGCTTGCAAAGAAGCTCGACAGACCGAACACCAAGCCCAAAATCGCGCCGTACACAGGTCCGAGAAACACCGCGCCGACCGCCAAAGGCAGACAGTTGAGTGTGATTGTGATCGGCCCAAAGCGCAGGCTGCCGACCGTGAAGGTGAGCAGTAAAATGAGTGCCGCGAGCAGCGCCGCAAACACCGGCTTAAAGAGCTTGGGTGCCGCGTTCTTTTTTGTTGTTGCCATAAAAATAACCTCCTGCTGTTTCCCCGGCTATCCGGGTGAAACGCAAATTTATTTCAAACGCCGTTTGTTCGGCGAATGATGCAGTGTTAAATAATGTGGAAGGTTTTTAATTTGGAATGTGGAATTTGGAATTTGGAATGTCAGGTCGCTTCGCTCCGGATTCGTAATGCCGCGTACGAATGTGGAATGACATATTGCAACGGCTGTCTTTATGATGTAGAGCCGGTTTTCACTTTCAACTTTCAACTTTCAACTTTCAACTTTCCACTTTCAATTTTCCACTTTAATCATTACCCTCTCCTGTTTCTCCAATAAAGCCCTCTCAGCCCATCCAGAATAATGTTCTCATCATACACAATCTCGTGCTTGCAGCAGCGAATGATTTGGGGCGCCAGACCGCCGGTGGCGATGATTTTGCAGGGCGTCTTGGTCTCCTGAATAAAACGCTCCACCATGCCGTCAATCATGCAGGCGCTGCCGTTGACAACGCCGGAGCGGATACAGTCTACGGTGTTGGTGCCGATGGCTTTTCTGGGAGCTTGCAGGTCAACCGCAGGCAAGAGGGCGCCCTTGCTGGTCAGCGCGTCAAGCGAAATACCGACGCCCGGCGCAATCACGCCGCCGTGATAGACACGGTTTGCGTCCACATAAGCGATGACCGTGGCGGTGCCCATGAATATCATAATCAGCGGACCGCCGTATTTTTCAAACGCACCGGCACAGCCGCACACAATGTCGCCGCCGAGGGTCTCGGGGCGGTCGATTTGCAGCGCCATGCCCGATTTCAGCCCGGGACCAACCACCAGACTGTGAACGCCGATGACAATCTCAATCGCGTCGAGCAGCGGCTGCGTCACCTTGGGCACAACCGAGCTGATGATGGAGCCGCTGATGTGGCTGTAGTCTATCTGATATATCTGAAAAAAGGTGTACAGCTCCACCGCAAACTCGTCGCTTGTCATTTTTTCGTTGGTCGAAAACCGCAGCTTATAGCGCAGCTCATCGCCCTCAAAGATGCCGAGCTTGATGTTGGTGTTGCCGACGTCGGCTGTCAAAAGCATGCTATCACCTCAATGTGCGTATTTTTCAGTTTTAGCTGAAATTCCCTTATAAATTATAACACAAATCCGTGCGGATTCAAGGGCGATATTAGATATTTTCAAAGAAAATAATTTTCTTCGCCAAGATTGTTGAAATTTTAACAGGTTTGTGTATAATATATATAGTTGCGTCAGTGCGCCTTGTTGACCGCAGCGCACTGCAGAAAGGAATGGTTAGATAATGGATAGTTCAGAAATCAAGCAGCTCAAAGTTCTTGCTGCAAAGGCAAGAATGGGCGCAATTCTCGGCACCTATCACGCAAAATCCGGTCATCCGGGCGGCTCTCTGTCCGCGGCAGATATTTTTACCTATCTCTATTTTAAGGAGATGAGGGTCGATCCCGCCAATCCGCAGTGGGCTGACCGCGACCGCTTTGTCTTGTCAAAGGGACATTGCTGCCCGAGCCTCTACGCCATCTTGGCATTAAAGGGATTTTTTGACTGGGACGAGCTGACAAGCCTGCGCCACGTCGGCGCTATGCTCCAGGGACACCCCGACATGAAGGGTACGCCCGGCATCGACATGAGCACCGGTTCTTTGGGACAGGGTGTTTCGGCTGCATGCGGCATGGCACTTGCAGGCAAGCTTGACAAAAAAGACTATCGTGTATATACCGTGCTCGGCGACGGCGAGGTCGAAGAAGGTCAGGTTTGGGAGGCTGCCATGTTTGCGGCTCACAACAAGCTTGACAACCTCACGCTGTTTGTGGACCAGAACGGTCTGCAAATCGACGGTCCCGTTGAGCAGGTCTGCGGCATTGAACCGCTTGACAAAAAATTTGAGGCGTTCGGCTTTGAGGTCATCAAGATTGACGGCCACGACTTTGAGCAGATTCAGAGCGCGGTCGAAAAGGCAAAGACCGTCAAGGGCAAGCCGACCGCGATCCTCGCAAGAACCGTCAAGGGCAAGGGCGTTTCCTTTATGGAAAACCAAGTCGGCTGGCACGGCGTTGCGCCCAACAAGGAACAATATGAGGCGGCTACAGCTGAGCTGCAGGCGCAAATTGACAAACTGGAGGGCGAGTGCTAATGGCTGAAACAGTAATGAAAGCGACAAGAGAGAGCTTTGGCGAGGCGCTTTGCGAGCTTGCCGAGACCAATCCCGATATCGTTGTATTTGACGCGGACCTCGCCGCCGCGACCAAAACAGGCGTATTTCAAAAGAAGTTTCCCGAGCGTTTCTTTGACTGCGGCATTGCCGAGGGCAACATGATCGGCGTTGCGGCAGGCATGGCGGCAACCGGCAAGATTCCCGTAGCGGCTTCGTTTGCCATGTTCGCCACCGGCAGAGCGTTTGAGCAAATCCGCAACTCCGTTGCCTATCCGGAGCTGAACGTCAAAATCGCAGGCAGCCACGCCGGCATTTCCACCGGTGAGGACGGCGCGACCCATCAGTGCATTGAGGATATTGCCATTATGCGCGCGATTCCCAACATGATGGTGCTCAACCCTGCCGACCACTGGGAGATGAAGGCGGCGACCAAGGCGGCGCTCGAATACAACGGTCCTGTCTATATTCGCTTGGGCAGACTGGCTATTCCGAGCTTCAACGACCCCGAAACCTATTCCTTTGAGCTGGGCAAGGGCATCACCCTTCATGAGGGCAACGACGTCGCGGTTATCGCGTCGGGTCTGGTTGTCAACGAGGCGCTCAAGGCGGTCAAGGAACTGGAGGCAGAGGGAATCAACGCCCGTCTGATTAATATTCACACCATCAAGCCGATTGACCGCGACATCATTATCAAGGCGGCGCAGGAGACCGGCAGAATCATCACCGTTGAGGAGCACAACGTTGTCGGCGGCTTGGCTGACGCGGTGAGCGAGGTTGTCACCGACGCCTGTCCGGTCAAAATCACCCGTATCGGCGTACAGGACAGATTCGGCTTCAGCGGTCCTGCCTGGGAGCTGCTCGACGATTTCGGTCTGACACAGCCGCACATTGCACGTGTGATTCGCGAGGTTGTGGGCAAATAAGCATTACAATAATTTTACAGCGCAGCGGAAATGCTGCGCTGTTTTTGCTTTACCTTTGGTGCAAATCAAAAAAGCACGCCCGCAGGCGTGCTTTTTATCATGAAAAATCAAACCAGTTCAATGACTGCCATCTCGGCGCCGTCACCGCGGCGGGGACCGATTTTGGTTACTCTGGTGTAGCCGCCGTTGCGGTCAGCATACTTGGGAGCAATTTCGGAGAACAGCTTGGAAACAACATCCTCTTTTGTGACAAAGGCCAAAACAAGGCGTCTGTTGTGAAGTGTGTTGGTTTTTGCTGTGGTAATCATTTTTTCCGCCATCGCCTGAACTTCCTTGGCGCGGGTGTTGGTGGTTTCAATTTTGCCGTTTTCGAGAAGGAAAGTTACCATTGCGCGGAGCATTGCGGTTCTCTGAGCAGTGGTTCTTCCCAGCTTTCTTGTACCTGGCATTTCTTTCACTCCTTTACCGTAAATTTAAAGGGACAAATTATTCGTCTTCTTTTTGAAGACTGAAGCCGAGAGAGTTGAGTTTTTGTACAACCTCTTCCAGAGACTTTCTGCCGAGGTTACGTACCTTCATCATGTCCTCTTCGGATTTGTTAATCAAATCTTCAACCGTGTTGATACCCGCACGCTTGAGGCAGTTGAACGAACGAACAGACAAATCGAGGTCTTCGATTGTCATTTCGAGGATTTTTTCCTTGCCCTTGTCGTCCTTTTCGACCATGACCTCCGCGGAGGACGCCTTGTCGGAGAGGTTGACAAAGAGGTTGAGATGCTCGGTGAGCACCTTGGCTGCCAGCGAAACTGCCTCCTCTGCGTTGATAACGCCGTTTGTCCAAACGTCGAGGGTCAGCTTGTCGTAGTCGGTGATTTGACCGACACGGGTATTGTCAACTGTGTAGTTTACTTTTAACACAGGTGTGTAGATTGAGTCAATCGGCAAAACACCGATGACATTGTTGCCGCTTAACTGCTTGTTACGCTCCGAGGGAACGTAGCCTCTGCCCTTGTCAACCGTGATTTCCATGTTGAGCTTGGCGCCGTCGCCGAGAGTGGCGATGTGCAGCTCAGGATTGAGGATTTCGACCTCATTGTCACACTTGACGTCGGCAGCGGTAACCTCGCAGGGACCCTCGGCGTTAATTTCAACAACCTTGGGGCTTGTTTCAAAAAGCTTTGCAACAAGACTTTTCATATTGAGCACAATCTCCGTGACGTCTTCCTTGACGCCCGGAATAGTTGAAAATTCGTGAAGAACGCCGTCAATCTTGATTGATGTGACAGCACAGCCCTCAAGTGAGGAAAGCAGCACTCTGCGAAGGCTGTTGCCGAGAGTGTTGCCGAAACCGCGCTCCAGCGGCTCGACAACGAACTTACCGTACTTTCCGTCCTCGGTTAATTCTGCGGTTTCAATTCTTGGCTTTTCAATTTCAATCATTCGCGAATCCTCCTTTTTAGGCTGCCGCATAGCGACAGGACTGTGTTTGTAATCTGCCTGTAAAAATAATGGTGTGATTACTTGGAGTACAACTCGACGATGAGGTGCTCTTCAACGGGATAGTCAATGTCATCTCTCTGCGGAATGGCAACGACCTTGCCGCCGAGGAGGTTCTGATCCTTCTCCAGCCACTTGGGAGTGACCATAGAAGCGTTTTCGCCCTCTGCAATCGCCTTGAAGCGGGTGGTGGAGCGGCTTGCTTCTCTGACGGCGATGACGTCGCCGACCTTGACGAGATAGGAAGGAATGTTCACCTTTTTGCCGTTTACGGTAAAGTGAGCGTGATTGACCAGCTGTCTGGCTTCTCTTCTGGTTGCGGCGAGACCGAGACGGAACACAACGTTGTCCAGTCTGCGCTCGACGAGAGAGAGCAGCTCCTCACCGGTTTTGCCCTCAGCCTTTTCAGCCTTTTCATAGTAAGCATGGAACTGCTTTTCGAGAATGCCATAGATGAACTTGACCTTCTGCTTCTCAGTCAGCTGCATGCTGTATTCGCTCTTTTTTCTTCTCATTTTGCCGCCGGGGTTTCTGTTGGAAGTCTTTTTGCTGTAACCCATCACAGCGGGAGAAATGCCAAGCGCTCTGCAACGCTTTGCGATTGGCTGCATATTTTTAGCCATAAAAATTTCCTCCTTATTAAATACTACACACGTCTTCTCTTGGGAGGACGGCAACCATTGTGAGGAATCGGGGTAACGTCTTTGATCATGGTTACCTCAAGACCGGCGGTCTGCAAGGCTCTGATGGCTGCCTCTCTGCCCTGTCCCGGACCCTTTACATAAACCTCAACATACTTCATGCCATGCTCCATGGCTGCTCTTGCAGCTGTCTCGGCAGCGGACTGCGCTGCGAAAGGAGTGGACTTTTTGGAACCTCTGAATCCCAGCTCGCCTGCGCTGGCCCAAGAAACAGCGTTGCCCTGTGTATCGGAAATAGTAACAATTGTGTTGTTGAATGTAGACTGGATATGCGCTGCGCCTCTTTCGATATGCTTACGCTCGCGACGACGGCGAATAACCTTTTTACCACCTTTTGGTGCTGCCATAATACCGTGCCTCCTTACTTCTTCTTGTTGGCCATAGTCTTACGAGGGCCTTTGCGGGTGCGCGCGTTGGTCTTGGAGCGCTGACCTCTTACGGGAAGTCCCTTTCTGTGACGAACGCCACGGTAACAGCCAATATCAATGAGTCTCTTGATGTCATAAGCGATGTCGCGGCGGAGGTCACCCTCGACGCGGCAGTGATGCTCGATGTACTCTCTGAGCTTTGAAATGTCCTCTTCTGTTAAATCTCTGACACGGGTGTCAGGATTAACGCCTGTTGCAGCAATAATGTCTGTTGCAGTTTTACGGCCGATGCCGAAAATATAAGTCAAACCGATTTCAACTCTTTTATCTCTCGGCAAGTCAACACCTGCTATACGAGCCATTCAGTTGCACCTCCATATAGAATTTAAGTAGTTTTTTGAAAGTGAAATGCGGAATTTGGAATTTGGAATTTGGAATGAAGGGTCGCTTCGCTCCGGATTGATAACGGTGCGTGTGCACGCGGTCACTTGGCTGTGACTTTTCAGACAGAAC
>CAMJOD010000013.1 GCA_946407465.1 uncultured Clostridia bacterium | reverse complement strand
GTAAACTCAAACGAAAGAGGCGATACATTTGCAGACAACCGTTCCGGGCACGTCCATGCCATATGAAAAGGGCGGCATGTTTTCATTGTTCCGTCCGATGATTCAGGCAACCGACGGGCTGACGCTCCGGCAGGTCTGCTCGCTGACCGGGCTGGAGCCGAGCACCATTCAAAACTGGATAAAGCGCGGTTATGTGGCGCATCCGGTGCAGAAGAAATACCGCGAACGCCAGCTGGCGCGCATACTGTTAATATCGGTGCTGCGCGACTGCATGAAGATTGACAGCATCGGCGCGCTGCTTGCCACCGTCAACGGCGACGCCGACGACACGGGCGACGACATCATCTCGGAGGAACAGCTTTACGACTATCTTTGCGCCGTTATCGGCAGAGCGTCGGGCGAGCTGAGCGTCGAGGCGATACCAACCGCCGTGGCGGCTGTGACAAAGGATTATGTTCCCACCGACGACACCGCGCTGTCGCGGCTCAACGAAGCGCTGACCGTGATGGTATATGCGTACACGGCGGGAATCTATAAACAAGAAGCCGACAAACGGCTGATGGAAATAAGGGAGAAATATCATGACAATTAAACCGGAAAACGGAAAAACAGAGGGAGGAGCCGCCAACGGCTTCAAGTGGAAAAAATGGGTTATCGTCGGCGCAGCGGTGCTGCTGACGGCAATTGTGGGCGCCAACTGCCTTACGGTGGTCGAAGCCGGTCACACGGGCGTCGTCGTCACGCTGGGCAGCGTCAACGAGGGTGTGCTGCAGGAGGGCATTCACGGCAAAGCGCCCTTTGTGCAGGAGGTTATCAAAATTGACAACCGCATCCAAAAGCTGGAGGTCAACACCGAGGCGTTCTCCAAGGACTTGCAGAGCGTCAAGACCGTTCTCGCAATCAACTACCGCGTCGATACCGCCAAGAGCTACAGCATCTACAAGAACATCGGCGCCGACTACGAGAATGTTTTGGTTGTACCTGCTGTCAACGAGGTGCTCAAGGCAATTACCGCGCGGTATACCGCCGAAGAAAGCGTCACCAACCGTGCGCTGATTTCGGACGGCTTGGTGGAGGGGCTCAACGAAAAGCTCAACGAGCTGGGCTTGTATGTCACCGACGTCAATATCATTGACTTTGACTTTTCCGAAGCGTTCATCACGGCGATTGAAGAAAAGCAGGTCGCGCAGCAGCAGCTCCTGAAGGCGGAAACCGAAAAGCAGACCGCCATCACCAACGCGCAGGCGGCGGCAGAGGCGGCAAAAATCAAGGCGGAGGGCGACGCCGCAGCCAACAAAAAGCTGAACGAATCGCTTACCGACAAGGTTATCGAGAACAAAAAGATTGACAAATGGAACGGCGAGCTGCCAAAGGTCAGCGGCGGCAGCGGCACGATCATTGACATCGGCGACATTACCGGCGAAGGAAAGGAGCAATAAGATGGGATTTGTATTTTTTATCATTTTTATGGTGATCGCCGTTGCGATCGTTCTGATGATCCGCGGCTACAACTACAACCACCGCATCGGCGAGGGCATGTTCAAGAACAGCGAATACAACCTCGACGAGCCGGATGAATTTGTCGATAAAAACTATTACGACAAGGACGCGCTCAAAAAATAAACCGAAACCGGCTCTCAAACGGGAGCCGGTCTGTTGATTTGTTCGAAGCACTTGTTTTTCGGTTCAAAATATGGTAAGATAGACGCATACAAAACTAAGGAGGTCTGTCATGCTGCATATTGTTTTGATTCCGGCGTACAAACCGGATAATAAAATGACAGACCTGGCGCGTTCGCTGTTCAACCAAGGAATGACCGTGGTGATCGTCAACGACGGCAGCGGTGCGCCGTACAGCGAAATTTTTGAGAGAGCAGAGCTGTTTGCGCACGTCGTGAGCTGCACGCGCAACGGCGGCAAGGGCACGGCGCTCAAAACCGGACTTGCCTATATCCGCGACCACTTTGCGCCGCCGTACACCGTCACCACCGCCGACGCGGACGGTCAGCACGCCGAGGAGGATATTCTCCGCGTTACGCGCAAAGCCGAAACCCGTCCCGATACGCTGGTGATTGGCAGCCGCACCATTAACCGCGAAATGCCGGTGCGCAACTGGTGCGGCAATTTATTCACGAGAATCGCTTTTTTGCTGGCGACCGGCAAGGGCGTGCAGGACACGCAGACGGGGTTGCGCGGTTTTTCCGACCGGTTGGTGCCCTTTATGCTGGCTGTGCGCGGCAGGCGCTATGAATATGAAACAAGCGTTCTGCTGCATTGGGCGCGATGCAACCGCCCGATTGAGGAGGTGCCGGTGCAGACGCTCTATTTTGACGGCAATTCCAACTCGCATTTTCAGCCAGTACGCGATTCGCTGCGCATTTACGGCGAAATATTCAAATTTTCCGCGCCGATGCTCGGCTGCTTTTTTCTGGATATCCTCATTTTTTGCATGCTGATGGCGCTGCTGCCGTGGGACAACCGCTTGATTGCCGCCAACTGCGCGGCACGTGTTGTGGCTGCGGCGCTGTGTTTTGTGTTGGTGCGCCGCTCTATGGCGCAGTATCCCAACACCAAACAGCTGTCGGCGGTGCGTTATGTTGTCAGCGAGGTTCCGCTGATGGCGCTCAATACCGCGCTGGCTTGGGCGCTGATGATGGGCAATTTGCTGCCGTTCGGCGCCAAGCTGCTGGCAAATCTGGCGCTGTTCTTCTCGTTCTTTGTTTTGCAGCGAAAGTTTTTATTTGTCAACAAAAGGAGATAATTCGATGATGCAATTATATATGGGCAGACCTGCCGACGCCGAAAGCCGTTTGCCGCGAGAGCAGCGCGTCTACGACTGTCTGGACAGCTTGGGAATCACCTATTACCGCACCGACCACGCGCCTGCGGAAACCATGGAGGACTGCAAGGCGGTGGACGAGGTGCTCGGCATCGAGATGTGCAAAAACCTCTTTTTGTGCAACCGCCAAAAAACAAAGTTCTATCTGTTGCTCATGCCTGCCGCCAAGCCCTTCAAAACAAAGGAGCTGAGCGCCCAAATCAACGCGGCGCGCCTGAGCTTTGCGTCCGGCGACGCCATGCTGGCTTACCTTGATATTCAACCCGGCGCCGTGAGCGTGATGGGTCTGCTGAACGACGCCGAAAACAGCGTGACACTGCTGATTGACGAGGACTTGCTGCACAACGAATATCTTGGCTGCCACCCGTGCGTCAACACCTCCAGCCTGAAAATCAGAACGAAGGACGTTTTGGAGGTCTTTTTGCCTGCGGTCAGGCACAGCTACACCACCGTCAAGCTTAACGGTGAGAGTTGAGAGTGGAAAGTGGAATTTTGAATTTGGAATTTGGAATGAAGGGTCGCTTCGCTCCGGATTTGTAATGCTGCGTGTGTACGCCCAAGCGTTTGGTTGAAGGGCGAAATGCCATTACGTTTGTATGAATATGTTAATCCTTCATATAGAAAAGCAGGATTGGTGTGAAAACCGACCCTGCTTTTTTGAAATGATTCCGACTTTAAACGCGCTGTCTGTCATACGGGATAGCCGCTTTCATCTCCCTGCTCAACTTTCGACGCGCCGTTGATGAAGTTTTCCAAACAGCTAAGCGTTTCCAAAGGCGCCGAAAGTGCCCATCGGCACCGCCGAAAGTGCCAACCGGCACCCCACCGGCACTAATAGCCGTATTCTTCGCCGATGATGATGACTTTTATGCGGTTGATGTGGCGCTGCTGGGCGCTGACAGCGTAGTTGCAGCAGATTCTGCCGTCGCCGTGACAGCCGGCGCACATGTCGGGGTTCTCCTGCCGGAGCGAAATGCATTCACCTGTTTTGGCGCAGGGCGTTTCAATGCCGAGGCGCACGGTGTTGGGCGGCGCCGCCTTTGTCTTGACGCGGTGAATCGCTTCGTCAATATTCTTCACCAGCTTGTTGACGCCGCACACGCAAATCACGCTCTTGGGTCCGAACACAATCGCCGCCACGCGGTTGGAATTGCCGTCCACGTTGTAGAGCTCGCCGTTTTCGGTCACGGCGTTGGCGCTGGTAAAAAACGCGTCAGCCGAAAAAACCTGACGGTAGAGCGCGTCGGTTTCCTCCGCCGTTTTGCAGGCGCTTCTGTCCAGAAAGTTGTAGTCGCCGGACGCGATGATGTCATACACGCCGGTTTCCTTCAGCGTGACCGAGCCGCCGCAGCTCACGGTCGCGCCGGGCTGCACCAGCGTCCTGACCAAATCGCATGCCTGCTCCTTGGTGTCCACATAATACGCCTCCATGCGGTTGCGCTTGAGATTTTTGAGCGCGGTTTCCACGCGTGTTTTCAGTGCTTCATCCATGGTTTCACATCCTCTGTTTTTTTCTTATTATAATACACCTGCGCGCAAAACGCAAGCCTACGGCTCCTGAAAATCCTGATGAAAATATTCCGCCACCGACTGCGCCAGCGTCCGCGCGATGGTGTCAATATTGTCCCGAATCCACTGCGCTTCCTGCCGGTTGTCGTGATAGCCCACCTCAATCAGCACCGCCGGCGCCTTGGTGCGGCGCAGCTCGGCGAGCGCGGTGGTGGGAATCACGCGCACATTGCCCGGCTCGCGGTAAATGCGCTTGTAGTTGTTGGCGAGAATTTCCGCAAAGCGCTTGCCGTTGGCGCTTGTGGGGTAGTAGTAGATTTCGACGCCTGTATTTTTGCCTGCCGCCGAATCGGGCGAGGCGTTGCTGTGAACGGCGAGGTGCAGGGGATAGGTTTGTGCGTTACTGTCCGCAATGACCTGTGCTAGCGTCATCTGGGGCTGGTTGCGGTCAAAGTCGATGTTGTTGGCGCGCAGATAGGGCTCCATGGCGTCCGCTATCAAATACATATAATATTCTTCGTTGCCGCCGTCGATGTAGTGGTTAAATTCCTGCACAGACGGGCTCAAATAGATTTTCGGCATATAGTCTCCTCCTTTTCCGTATATGCTATGCCGAAAGTGCAAAGTGGTGAAAAAGCCGCGGCTAACTTGTTTATAATTCTTCTGCGCAATTATTTTTGATACAAATTGTGTTAAGATAAATAAAATTAGCGGTAGAATTTTATTCAACATTACCGTTAAGAATCTTTATAGAAGGAGTAATGCGTAATGAAATGGTATTGCACAGTTTGCGGTTATGTACATGAAGGCGACCAGCCTCCGGAGCAGTGTCCTGTTTGCAAGCAGCCTGCTTCCAAATTCAAGAAGATGGAGGAAGAAGCGGAGTACGCCACCGTTCACAAGCTCGGCGAGGGCAAAATGCACGACACACCCGAGGAGATGATTCAGGAGCTGAGAGCCAATTTTGAGGGCGAGTGCAGCGAGGTCGGTATGTATCTGGCTATGGCGAGAGTCGCTGACAGAGAGGGTTATCCCGAGGTTGCCGAGGCGTTCAAGAGATATGCCTTTGAAGAGGCAGACCACGCTTCCCGTTTTGCGGAGCTGCTCGGCGAAGTGCTGACCGACAGCACCGAAAAGAACCTCAAAATGCGTGCAGACGCCGAAGCAGGCGCTTGTGAGGGCAAGTTCACGCTTGCAAAGCAGGCAAAGGCGCTCGGCCTTGACGCTATCCACGACACCGTTCACGAAATGGCAAAGGACGAGGCAAGACACGGCGCAGGCTTTAAGGGACTTTTGAAGAGATACTTTGGTTAAACAGCTAATTTCGCTTACGCGAGCTTAATGTGCCTATGGCACGCTAAATTCCTGCCGGAGCTAAATTTGCTTTGCAAGCCGGTTTAGCGAAATTAATTTAGCTTTTCGGATAACCGAAAAATTTAGCTGTTTCCGAAGGAAACTATTTAGCTGTCGCAAAGCGGCTATTTCGCTAATAAAAAACTGGACAAGACCACCTCGGCTATGATAGACTATAGTCGGGGTGTTTTTTATGTCAAATAGCATTATGCTTGAAAAATCAAAAGACTTCGCTGTCGATATTGTTACGCTTTGCAGAGAAATCAAATCTCAACGCCATGAATCTATCTTAATAAACCAATTGTTGCGTTCCGGCACAAGCATTGGCGCTAATATTCACGAATCAAAATATGCTCAAAGCAAAGCTGATTTCATTTCAAAAATGCAAATAGCTCTTAAGGAATGCTACGAAAGTGAATATTGGCTTGAAATATTTTTCCGAACAAATATATTAGCTGAAGCTCAATATAAACTGTTTAAAAACAACTGCGGAACTATCAGAAGAATGCTTATAGCTTCTATCAATACTGTAAAATCAAATCTCAAAAAAGAATAAAACAAGAATATAATCTACAACAAAAAGAGACTGTCAAAGTTGGTGAGGTTCCGAGTACAACGGAGAACGCAACTGTACGGACAGTCTTTATTTGCTTTATCCCCTAATGAAACAGACATAAAAAGAGCGTGACACACGCCACGCTCCGCAAAAAAGATTTTGTATTATTTGATTTGTTATCCCATACTTGAAATATATTACGCGGGAGTAACAGTTCCGCTTATAGATGTTACTTCAAACTCGCATTCAATTTCATCATCAGTTGTATATACTTTATTAGGGAGCTTGTATTTCTCAGTATAATTTGCCGCTCCTGTTATATCGCACTCCAATACAACTTCTTTATCAAAAGGTTCAGATCCGTCAAAAACATTTTCACCTTCAACAATTCCTGTCGTGGACTTAAATGTGCCAATTGTGCCTTTCAATCTGCCCGTCACTTTAACATCATTATAATTAAAATTTTGCGATTTTCCACTGATTGTGGTATAAAATTTTACAGCTCCTATAAGAGTAAAAACCTTACTGCCAGTTTTAGTTCTTACTCCCATCGGATCTTCTAACACAGCTCCGTTGTAATAATCTGTGCTTCCTGCTGGTTTTATTTCAAGATATTTACTGTAATTATCCAGTGTCAATTCAATTTCTTTGTTGTTGCTACTGCCATCAATACCACCGCAAGCCGCAAGGGACAGCACCAAGACCAATGTCATAACTAATGCTAATACTTTTTTCATAAACCATCTTATCCTTTCTTTGTGAGAATTACTCGTTTTTCAATTAGTTCTAATTGATATCCTTTATCTTTTGCTTTTCTTGCTAATGCCGAACTTGTAATTAAATAATACGATTTTTTAGGCAACGGCGCACCTGTTTTCTTCTCGTATTGTTCATCCGTAAGCTCAAAATCCTTACCAGAATCAAACAATACATCTAAGTTTTCTAATTTAGGATGTTTTGCCATTCACTTTCCCCTTTCCGTAAAATAAAAAAATGTGTAGCCCCAAACGGAACTACACACCCAAAACACATAGCTCCATTTGTTGCTACACAAAGGTTTCAATACAGAATAAAAGTATATGAAAAGTAAGCCTGTGTTTTAAACATAGTAATGTCAAAAACACATACTTCTATTCTGCATGTTTATAAAACAACAATATTAAACTTTGTGTAGCACTATCATCATACCACAATGATAACTAAATTTCAACCCTTTATACAAAATAATAATTTTTTTCTTTTGATTTTAATATGATATAACAAAACAGTGAGATGAGCATTTTCTAATCGCACTAAAAACAGAAGAATTGGGATGCACAAGACTTGAATTGCAGATGAAAAATATTCCCTTCTGGCATTATAATGCAGATAATATAACGAAAGAGGGCTTGTTATGAAAGAATACAAAATCGAAACCGTCGCCGGACTCAGCGTCGAAAAAAGGACACCGCCATTATGAACGCCTATGCCGAACAGGGCTGGCGCGTGTTCCGCACCGAGGTCATCGGCTCGTATCTCGTCATCATTTTTGAGCGCGACAAATAAGCTGTTTTGCGGAGTGAAGCTGTTCTTCCGACAGATTGGCACTTGCAGGGCGCGCCGTTTTGTGCTATACTATGAAAAACAGGACGCAGTTATTGCCAACCGAAAAGGAGAATCACCATGAACAAAAAGCGTATTGCCGCCGTGACGGCGGTTTTGCTGGTTGCCGCGCTGCTCGGCGCTGTGCTGACGGCTTGCGGCAAGCCGAATATTGTCACAACCGAGGAGGGCAAAAAGCTGACGGCGCACGCGTGGGAGACCAATTACGTCACGCATTCCGAGGCGCGGTTTGAGACGGACGGCACCTTGGTGGTGACAGTGGACGACGTGGGCGATATGGTGGACGTTCCGGGCACATGGAAGCTCGACGGTCAAACGCTCACGACGGTCATCAGCAAGCAGTTTGACACGAACGGCGAATTGATAGAAAAGCCGAATACCAGCATCTATTCCTACGCTTCCTACATGTCCGACAGTATTATTGACGACGGCGACAAGTCCATTGCCGACGCCAGAGAGCAGTATGAGCAGGGCACACAATGGTATGTGTCCGACAACTATCTCTATTTTGCCGGCTCGGTTTGGGTGCCGAAAAAGAATAAATAATAATGAAAAAGGCGCTGTTGCAATAACGGCGCCTTTTGTGATTTCTATAGTTATAATTATTATCACTAAAGGTCATATCTTGATTGGCTTGTGAATTTTTGGCAGATTATCCCAAAAATTAATGACATTTCACAAAGAATATGTTACTATATAGATAACAGCAATCTGTAAATTCAAACCAAAAGGAGGAAGCATTTATGAAAAAACTATTGTCTGTTCTGCTGGCTGTCTGCCTGCTGTTCACGGCGTTTCCGCTTGCGGCGTTTGCCGCCGAAGCCGACAGCGAAGCGGCAGGCGCCCTGAGCGGCAAAACCGGCGACTGCACGTGGACATATGACGACGGCAGGCTGACAATCAGCGGCAGCGGCGCGATGGCGAATTATTATGAAAGCTCCGCGACGCCGTGGTTCCAGCAGTCGGGACATGTCAAGCAGCTGGTAATTGAGGAGGGTGTGACGCATATCGGCGACAAGGCGTTTGCCTATCTCGGCGGCGTGACGTCGGTGTGGCTGCCCGACAGCCTCAAAACCATCGGTCACTATGCGTTTTCCGACACCAATCTGCTCGGTATTTCCATACCCGAGGGCGTGACCTCAATCGGCACACGCGCGTTTCAGAACTGCCAAAAGCTCGCCTATGCCGTGTTGCCCGAGAGCCTGCAAAGCATCGGCATCATGGCGTTCGGCGGCACCGCGCTCTGCGGCGTGGCACTGCCGAATCCGCAGACCCAAATCGGCTTTTACGCCTTTGGCTATGACACAAACGCCAACAAAACAGCCGGCTTTTCCGTGACGGGCTGCGAGAGAAGCACCGCGCAGAACTACGCCAACAGCAACGGCTTTTCGTTTGTGGATATCGATTCGCCGCAGTACGCGCTCTCCGTCTATATGGGCGACGCGGTGAAAATTTGATAACGGGCGAGAGAGCCGACAGGGTTCGCGCCGGTGAGCGCGTGCGGATTACGCCGCGGCCCGACCCCTATACAACCGTCAAGGGCTACAGCGCCGAGGGCGTTGACTTTGAAGAAAAGGACGGCTGCTGGTATTTTACCATGCCGGAAAACTCGCTGACGGTCTATGTGGACTGTGACAGGGCGAAGCCGATCACCATTGATTTTTCACAGCAGGATTCCGTTGCGCTTAGCACGCAGGAATATGTGTTTTTGACGGTGGAAAGCTCCCTGCTGGACGCTTACCGCACCTCTGCCGACACACAAAACGGCGTCTATACCTTTGACCTCGACAGCAACGGCACCGATGACGTGCGGCTGGAGCGCTACAGAGCTGTCAAGCTCGGCACCGCGAGCATTGCGCAGTCCGTCAGCTTTTCAAAAGAGGGGCTGTCCTATTCGCCGGTGACCTTCCTGTTTGCAGGTGAGTCGCTGCGCAGCGTGCGCTTGTATCTGACCTTTCCGCAGGCAGGCGACAGCTACGATTATGAAGCGGACAGCGCCGACGTCAGCACCATGGGCGACGACCGCTTCAGTGTTGCGGACGCCAAATGGTATAATGAATGGGGTATAGCGCCCGATCACTTTGAGGGCGGTCAAAAGTATTTTGCGGAAATCGTGCTCCGTCCGGTTGAGGGCTGCGCCTTTTCTGCCGACACGGTTGTTGCCGTTGAAGCTTCGGAGGAAATGCCGTCCTACGCCAAGCGCTGCGAATTGCAGCCAAACGGCGATTTGCATGTTACTACAGCGGCGGCTTATTTGCCCGGAGAAGCGCACCGTGTTTTTGTGAACGGCGGCATGGCGGCACAAGCAGAGGATACAACCGATAACGACCGTTCTGTCAAAGAAGCCCGTGCAGGCGAAAAGGTCTGGCTGACCGTCGGCACCCAAAATATCCCCGACGACCGCTATGTGCTCGCTGATACCCTGCGCTATACGTCGAATGACGTGGTAATGGAGGGCGAGTCACAGCAGTTTTTCATCATGCCCGACAATGACGTAACCGTCAACATCACCTATGCGACCGCCAAGCAGATGGACGGTGTGATGGATTTGCGCGGCGGCGCACATTTTCTTGCCGACACCTTCAGCGATTCCGATTCGGACTATCACCGCAGCCAAGCCTTCGGCGTGCGCACCCTACTCATGGAGCTGTCCGATTCAACGGACTCCCATTGGGACACAGAGCTTGGCGAGGCGGTGACACGGTTTGACATTGACGGCGACAATACCTATGATATAGAAGCCGTCGGCAACGACTATCATCTGCTTGAAACAAGCAGCCTGAGTAGCCCGACCGGACAGCTCACGCTCCGCTTCACCAAGGCAGAGAGCATCTATTTTGCCATGCGCCGTCTGACGATTATCTTTGCCGACCCGACGGTGCAAAAGCACACGATCACCGTCATCAACGGTATTGCCACCTCCGCATCCGGCGACCACCGTATTTTTGAAGCCTATCCGGGCGAGTATGTTTATCTGAAGCCTGACACTTCCAAACTGCAGAATGAGTACGCCGTGCAGATGACCATAGACGCAACCTCGGAGGATGTGTCCATTAATGCTGAGGGCGATCTGTTCTTCATCATGCCGGACAAGGACGTCACCGCGACCGTTACCTATGAAACAGCGCCCCTGCAGGACGGCGTAATGGATTTGCGCACCGGCTCCTATGTCGCCGACAAGGGCGAGCACTACGCCATGAGCGAGAGCTACGGCATGTATTTTGTTTTGCAGGCGCTGTCCGCACGCATGACGAGCGAGTGTATTGACGAAAGCACCGCCGACATCTACTTCCAATTTGACATCGACAACTGCGGCGGTTATGATATAGGCTTAAACGAGCGGACGCACACCTTTACACTGCTGGAGGGCAACAGCCTGCGGCCGGCTTCGGGCAGGGTCACGCTGATGCTGCCGGACAGCAAGTATCACACGGTGCCCATGCACCGGCTCACCATTCTGGTGGTAGGTGACGACGCGCATCATACGGCGCATACCATCACCGTCAACGGCGGCTTTGCCTCCACCAAGCCGTTCAGCTATGATTATCTGATTCCCTCACAGCGCTCGTACGAGATCGTCTACATTCTGCCGGATCCTGCCATGGTTCCCGACGGACAATACAGCACCGACATCACGGTGACCTCTCCCGATGTGGAGATAACCGTTGACATGGGCATCTATTTTATCATGCCCGAGCATGACGTCACCGTCAATGTCCATTTCCCACTCGCCGCACAAAAGCCCTGCACCCTCGATTTCAGCGAGGACGACAAGTTGATAACAGAAAACGCGGGAGACATCAGCGATTGTCTGGGGGCATGCTCCGCGCAGTCCTACGGTTGGTATGACGATGTACAGAAAACCTACGCCATCAAATACGACATCGACGGCGACGGAAAATATGACGTCACCGCCTGTCCTGATTTGGGCTATTTCCTCTTGCTGCACCATGATTTCAGCGGCGCCAGGACGCTGACCTGTGGCAAAGAAAAATCGTATCATCTGCCGTTCTATCCGCTGACGATCGTCTTTTCCAAGCCCAAAAGGGGAGATGTGAACGGTGACGGCAAGGTGGATATTGCCGACGCAACCGCCTTGCAGCGTGCCTTGGCGGAGTTTGAGAGCGCATGGCTTGACTTTGACAACGAAAACGTCCGTTATGCCTGCGACGTCAACGGCGACGGCAGTGTGGACGTCCGCGACGTCACACAGCTGCAGCGCATGCTTGCCGAAATCAAAGCATAGGACGGGTTTCGGTTTAATTTGATAGTAGTAACAAAAAAAGAGAGCTGACTTGTGACAGGTCAGCTCTCTTTTCGGCAGCCTATAGCTGCAAAAACATTAGCGTTGTGCTTTTTTCTTGTTGGACAAGGCGCGTTCCAGCCAAATATCGGCAATATCCATCGCCAAAAACAGGCCGTTCTTTTCGCTGGATTTCACCAGCTGCTTGCGCGGAGAGAGATAGGGGTCGGTCGCCATCAGCTGCACCGTCACCTTATCGGCAAGCTCCTCGCCGTTGACTTCTTTTTTGCTTTTGATTTGGAGACGGATAACGTACGGCTCCTCCATGTTGCCGTAATAAATCTCGTCGCCGCAGCGCACAAGGGGTCTTCCCTTATAGGTGAAGAACTCGCCCGACTTCTTGCTGTCTGCCACAGGGCATCAATCCTTTCTATACATTCAGGTATGATTTTACCAGTGCTTCCAGTAGGTCGTCGCGGTCAATCTTGCTGATGATGTTGCGCGCATTGTTATAGGTGGTAATATAAGTGGGGTCTTCCGACAGAATGTAGCCCACAATTTGGTTAATGGGATTATATCCCTTTTGTCTCAACGCGTCATATACGATGGTAAGTCCCTTTTTTATCTGGTCTTCTTTCTCTTCACCAAGCGAAAAAATCATCGTCTTATCTAACATACTGAAACACCTCCCAAGTTATCTATTTTATTATTATACTATATTCTATCGGAAAGTGCAAGTGTTTTCTGAAAATCTGCTAAAAAATGGCTTGCTTACTGATGTTTTTTACGGAAGAAAAAGCCTCCGGCAACGTCCGGAAGGGCGAAGGCGGAGGTTTTTGGGTTAGTTGCAAAAATCAAATTATCTCAGTACCACCTGAATGGCTTTCAGGTTTTCGATAATGCGGTTCATAATCTCCTGCACCTCGGCGGAGGAGAGGGTGCGCTCGCTGCTGGAGAACTCAAAGCGCATGGTCTCGCTGTGGAACAGGTCGGTGTCGTAGCTGTCCACAATGCGCACGCCGCGGAGAATACCGGCGCCTTCGTCTGCCCAGCAAGCCTGCATGTCGGCAAACAGAACGCCCTTGGGAATCACGACGCTCAGGTCGTAGTCCATCGGCGGGAACTTGGACGGCTCGGCGTAGAGAATCGACGTGTTTTCCTGCTCGCCGAACGCCTGCATGTCGATTTCGGCAAACACAATCGCCGCCTTTTTGTCAATCTTTCTGCCGATTTCAGGGTGCACTATACCCATCATGCCGATTTCAACGCCGTTCATCAAGATGGTGTTGCGGTTCACGGGATGCTCAAACGCGTGCTGCGGCTCGGACGCGGCAAAGGTGAGCGGTGTGTGCTTCACATCGTCCGCAATCACGGCGAGCATGTCGCGCAGCGCAAAGTAGAGCGTCTTGACGTCCTGTGTTTTGCTGTAGAGCGTGACCGCGAGCTTTTTCTTTTCGACCACCAGATTGTTCTCGGTCATGCCGGTCACAACTCTGCCGATTTCAAAAATGCCAAAATCGGGCGCATAGCCCACGTTGGTCTTGACCTGACAGAGCTGGGTGGGAATCATGGAGTTGCGGATGGTCTCAATATTCGGGTTGGTGGCGTTGAGGAGCTTGATGTTGTCCTCCACCTCCATACCGAGGTTTTTCAGCTCGTCGTTGTATGCCCACACATAGGAGTGGAGCTCATGGAGGCTGTAGCGCTTGACCAGAATATCCTTGATTTTTTCTTCGTTGCGCTTGACCTCGTCCATGCGGACAGGGTAGAGCGGTGAGCGCGTGGTGTGAACGGCAAAGTTGTCATAGCCGTAGATGCGCGTGATTTCCTCAATAATATCCGCTTTCATGGTGACGTCCTTGGTTGCGCGCCAAGAGGGAACCACCACATCAAACACGCCGTTTTCTTCCTTGACGGCAAAGCCGAGGCTCTCCAGCGTCTTGATAATGGTTGCGTTGTCGATTTCAATACCGGTGTAGCGGTCAACAAAGGACTTGTCAAAGTTCAGCTCCACGGTGTCATAGCGGAACGCGTATTCGTCGGTGAGCGCGGACACAACCTGCACCGCGTTGTCATATTTCTTTAAAAGATTTAAGAACCGCGCAATCGCTACGTCGGTCATTTCGGGATCAAGGCTCTTTTCGTAGCGCATGGAGGCGTCGGTGCGGTGTGCCAGACGGACGGTCGATTTGCGGATAGAGGCAGCGTCAAAGGTGGCGGATTCAAGCGTCAGGGTGGTGGTATCCTCCACAATTTCGGAGTCGAGACCGCCCATGATGCCGGCAATCGCCACAGGGGTGTTGTCGTTGCAAATCATCAGCGTGTTTTCGTCCACATGGCGCTTTACGCCGTCGAGAGTCTGAAATTCAAACGGCTTGTCAAAGCGCTTGATGCGGATTTTTTCGACCTTGCGCGAATCAAACGCGTGCATGGGCTGACCCATTTCGAGCATGAGATAGTTGGTGAGGTCGGCGAGGAAGTTGATGGCACGCATGCCGCAGTAATAGAGACGGATGCGCATGTTGACCGGGCTGACGGTGCGCGTGATATTTTCAACCTGCAGGCAGGAATAGCGGTAGCAGAGCGGATCCTCAATCTTCAAATCAACCTTTTTCAGCGCGTCATAGGCGCTCAAATCCTCGGTGTCGAGCGGCTTGAGCGGTCTGCCGGCGAGGGCGGCGAACTCACGCGCAATGCCGTAGTGACCCCAGAGGTCGGGGCGGTTGGTGAGGGACTTGTTGTCCACCTCAAAGACAATGTCGTCAATTTCGTAGACAGCCTTGAGGTCGGTGCCGGTGGGAATATCGTCGGTGATTTCCATAATGCCGGAGTTGTCGTCGCTGATGCCGATTTCGGACTCGCCGCAGCACATGCCGTTGGAGGTGTAGCCTGCCAGCTTGCGCGGCGCGATGGTGATGTCGCCGATTTGGGCGCCCACCTTGGCAAAGGCGGTTTTCATGCCGACACGCACATTCGGCGCGCCGCAAACCACGTCGGTCAGCACGCCGTCACCGGCGTCCACCTTGAGCAAGTGCAGCTTTTTGGAGTCGGGGTGGTTCTCCACAGACTTGATTTCGGCGACCACAATGCCGCTGATGTCGCTGCCCTTGAAGAAAATGTCATTCTCCACCTCAGCGGTGGAAAGAGAAAACTGTTGAATTAACGCGAGCTTATCGAGCCCCGAGAGGTCAACAAAGTCGGAAATCCAATTCATTGATAAAAACATATTTTTCGCTCCTCTCTTATTCGTCGTCGGTAAACTGAGACAGCGCCTTCAGGCTGCCGCTGTTGAAGTCGCGTATATCCTTGACCTTGTATTTCATCATGGCAAGACGGGTCAGACCCAGACCGAACGCAAAGCCGGTGTAGGTTTCGGGGTCAATGCCGCCCTCGCGGAGCACGTTGGGATGAATCATGCCGCAGGGGCAAAGCTCCAGCCAGCCGCTGTGCTTGCAGGACGGACAGCCCTCGCCGCCGCAAATCAGGCAGTTGATGTCCAGCTCAAAGCCGGGTTCTACGAAGGGGAAAAAGCCCGGGCGCAATCTGACCTTGACGTCTCTTTGGAACACCTCGGAGAGCATGGTTTTCATAAAGAAAATCAGGTTGGAGATGGAGATGTCCTTGTCCACCATCATACCCTCCATCTGGAAAAAGGTGTTCTCGTGGTTGGCGTCGGTCGCCTCGTTGCGGAAGCAGCGTCCCGGGAAGATCGCCTTGATCGGCACGCCGTTTTGGAGTCTGCTGCCGTATTTTTTGAGAATGGCGTTCTGTGCCGCCGAGGTGTGGGACTTGAGCAGCTGACCGTTTGTCAGGTAGTAGGTGTCCTGCATGTCGCGCGCCGGATGGTGCTTGGGGATATTGACCGCCTCAAAGCACTCGTAGTCGGTGACGATCTCGGGATAATCCTCCACGGTAAAGCCCATGGACTTAAAGATCGCCTCGCACTGGCGCTGTACCAGCGTGATCGGATGATAAGAGCCGCGTGCGGTGTTGGCAGGCGCCGTGATGTCAAACTGCGGCATCGCAGCGATCTCGCGCTCGACCTCCGCCTTGCGCAGCTCCTCGATTTTTTCGTCTACGCGCTTGGCTGCATAGCCCTTGAGCTTGTTGACCTCTGCGCCAAAGGTCTTTTTTTCCTCATTCGAAAGCGCCTTCATGTTTTTGAGCAGCGCGGTGATGCTGCCCTTTTTTCCCAAATAGTCCACGCGCAGCCTGTCCAGATCGACAAGGTCGGCGATTTGCGTCAGCTTTTGTTCAAACTCTGCACGCAGTTCACTGATTTTATCCATAATTTCCTCCATTTTGTGAATTCATAATGCGTAATGCTTAATGCTTAATGCATAATTGGCTGAGAGGAAAGGTTCTGCTAATGATCATGTTGGGAGAAAGCTTTCGCTAAATCTGTCACTTTCATTCGTTCCAAGGGTAACGGCGAGATTATTGCAAGGCTTCGACACGCCGTTGCAGGTGTTTTCCTCTAAGCTAAACGCTTCAATAGGCGGACTGGATGCAACGTCACGTTGCAAAAAGTCCCTGCGCCAAATAAACGGCGCAGGGACGGATCATCCGCGGTACCACCCTGATTCTTATCAAAAGATAAGCACTCTTGCACATATAACGGTGTTCACCGTCGCGCCCTACTGCTGTTTCAAACGCGCCACTCGGGAGCGAACTTCACACAAAGTCACCGTAACGCGCTTTCAGCCGCCGACGCGTCTCTCTTTCAGGGCGAAATTTTGTGCTACTCTCTCCGTCGCTGTGTTATCGCTATCTATCATAGCACTTCTTTTGGGATTTTGCAAGAGGAATTTTTAATAAAGTGGAAAGCGGAATGATTGAATTTGGAATTTGGAATGTGGAATTTGGAATGTTGGGTCGCTTCGCTTCGGATTTGTCGTTTTTGTGTGGTGGAGGATTGGTTGTGCGTGTTTGCCTTGACTCCGTAGGGGTGCACCCGGGTAGGGGAACCGTCGTTTCCTGAATATAAATGGTTAGATGGGAAAACGCGACTTGGGCGAACACATGGGTTCGCCCCTACACTGTCAAGGAAAAACAGCAACAAACCTCTCAGCCAATTATGCATTACGAATTCATTTATACGGCGTTGAGTCGATGTCCGCCCGATATTCACCATATCCGTTATAGACGCTATCCTCGTAGCGGTATTCTTCCTTATAATGGGTTCCCAGCAGATAGATGTTGTCGCCCACATGCACACAGCGCTGCAGGTTGCTGTCCTGATTGCTGAATTTCTCGGAAACATAGCGGTCGATGATCTTGATTTTGCCGTTCTCAACGCGGAAGTTGAGCGCTTCGCTTGTATTTTTCCAGCCGTCAAGCGTCCATTCCTGCTTGCTCATGGGGATCGTAAAGTCGCCGCGCTCAAAGTTCACCAGCAGCGCCTTGGGGTCGTGCTGCACGGCGGAATAGTAATTCTCAAAAATCTGCGTGTCGAGCACCTTGGGATCGCTCTTGTCGCTCACGTCAAAGGTGACGATCTTCACGCCGTCCTGCATTTCCATAGCGGCGTCGCCTTCCGTAATATCGGTGGTGTGATAGCCGATGCCGAGCAGGGTGTTGTCGTCCACCGGCACCAAAAGGGTAGAGAAGCCGCTGATCTTGACCTCACCCTTGATGGCAGGCTGCGACGGATCGGACACGTCGATCACAAACAACGGGTCGGTCTGCTCATAGGTGATGACGTAGGCGGTATCGTTGATATAGCGCACCGCCTTGATACTCTCGTTTTGCGCAAAGCCGGTCACGCTGCCGAGCTGACGGAGATTTTCGTCGAGCACATAGAGGTTGTTGATCTCGTTTTGTTCGCTGTCGCGCGAGGTGGTGGCGACGCGCAGCTTGCCGTTGTATTCGTCGAGCGCATACTGGTTGTTGACCATGCCGTGCACCTTTTCGGACGCGACAAAGTCAATGCCATCCGTCAGGCTGATCTTGATGATCTGCGTGGCGGTCTCGCCGCCGTAAATGTCCCAGTAGTTGCCGTCAAAGCTCTTGAATAGGTTGCTGTAAACCTCGGGCGCGAACTCGTAGGCGGTCACATAGAGATTTTCCTGATTGCAGTAGATGATATTGCCGCTGCCGAGGATCGCCTTGGACTTGGTGACCTGCGCGTCGGTCTTGATGTCCACGCGGCTCACCACCAAAAAGTTGCTGCCGGTGGGTGTTTCCACCGAAAAAACATCGGTGTAAGGAATCTCGTCCATCGTGGCGCTGTCGGCGGTGCTGACGGCCGTGCCGGTTTGGGGCAGATCCAGTTCCGTGCCTGCATAGTGATTGCTCACCATGTAGAGCGTGTCGCCGATCATGCGCGAGGAGAGATAGTCGCCGCTCTGCGAAAAGCCGCCGGTTCTTTTGACAGCGGAGACGTCGGAAATATCATAGACAACCGCCTCCGTGTACACGCCGCTGTCCCGGTACGCCACACCGAGGGTAATCAGGCGATCGCCGGACACATAAAAATCATAGAGACTGTTTTCGTCCGTGCCCTCAACCGTGGCGACCTCCTTGGCGTTCTTTCCCTCAGCGGAAAAAATGTGGATGGTGTTGCTGTGCAAATAGAAGATATGCGCAGCGGTTGTCTTGACGCAGTCCGCTTCGTCCACGCCGGTCGCCTGCACGTAGGTGCTGTTGTGAGAGGAAGAGCCGGTGTCGGGAAGAGCGACATCAAAATGGTTGTATTCCGCGTTGTCCTCATATACATCGCCTCCAAAAATCCAGTCCTTTGGATTGTTGCTGTTGCGTTTGCGGATATTCTGTACCTTTTTGACCTCCTCCGTCAGCTCGTCGCGGCTGCCGAACGCGCGCAGCGATGCGGTGCCGGCGACAAACTTCGGGCTAAATGGCTGGTGGAACAGGCTTGTAAAGGTGATGGCGCCGGCGGTCACGACCGCAAAAGCCGCCGCTGCCGAAACGCCTGCCACAACCTTTTTTCTGTTTTGCTTCGGCGGAAGCGCCTGCAGGGGCTGTTCGGGCAGCATGCCGGCGATCCTGTCCTCGTGCAGCGCGTCGGGAGCGTTCACGCCGCTGTTGTCAAATTTTTCTTTAATAGAATCAAAATCAGTCTTTTTCATAACCGTCACTCCAAAAATTCTCTCATCTTCGCCAGTGCGCGCGACAGTTTTGAGCGCACCGTGGCGTGGTTGAGTGCCAATAATGTCGCGATCTCGCGCGTTTTGTAGCCTGCCACCACATGCAGCAGGACGATGTCTCTGTCCTCGTCCGACAATATCGATAGCGCTTCCTTCAGCTCCGGCGCAAGGTGGCTGTCATGATGGACAAGCGAGCCGTCGTCCTCCAACGCCATGTCCTTCGGACGGCTGAGGATCGCGCAGCAGCAGCGGTGGAGGATTTGGAAGATCCAAGCGGAAAACGCCTTTTCGCTTTTGAGCGCCGCGATCCCCAAATATGCCTCCACCACACAGTCGCTCACCGCGTCCTGCGCGTCCTGCTCATTGCCGAGCTTAAAATATGCATAGCGAAACAGCTTGTCCTTGTATTGTGCATAAAGCTGCGCGAATGCCTGCTTGTCGCCTGCACGCGCACGGCTGATCATGTCCGTACCCATAATGTTCCTCCAACGATATCGTTCAATTATATAGTGCAGAATTTGGCGTGTTTTGTTGCAAAGATTTTTTTGAAAATTCCAAAATTCACATTCCAAATTCAAAAAAGCGCACTTTCGTGCGCCTTTTTGTCTCATAGGAAATATTGTTATTTTTGACACCGCCGTTGATGAAAGATTCCTCCAAACGAAACGCTTTAAAAGGCGGGATCGGATGCAACGTCACGTTGCCTATGCCATTTGGAAGTCGGTGATGTAACATTCAATGCATTTTTTGATGGTGTCCTTCGCCACCTGAACGCCGCTGACCTCTGCAACGGAGGTCTCCTTGCCGTGCTCCAGAGACTTGTAGACCGTAAAGAAGTGCTGGATTTCTTCAAACACATGCTTGGGCAAATCCGTGATGTCGCTGTAGGTGGAGTAGTTGGGATCGTTGAGCGGAACGGCGATGATTTTTTCGTCCCGGCTGTCGCCGTCAATCATGTTGAGCATGCCAATCGGCTTGCATTCAACCAGCGTCATGGGCAAAATCTTTTCACTGCACAGCACCAGCACGTCCAGCGGGTCGCCGTCGTCGGCAAAGGTGCGCGGAATAAAGCCGTAGTTGGCAGGGTAGTGGGTCGAGGTGAACAGCACGCGGTCAAGCTTGAGCATACCGGTTTCTTTGTCCAGCTCATATTTATTTTTGTCGCCCTTGGAGATTTCGATAACGGCAAAAAAATCGTCGGGTGTAATGCGTTTTGGTGAAATGTCATGCCATATATTCATAGCGGTCACTCCTTGTTTGTTTTATTCTATTATAGAATTTTATGGTGCTGATGTCAAGTGCATTTTGTCACTTTTCGGCAATTTATTTACCGTCGCCTGACAACTATTTTTTCTTGAGTCCCATCAGCAGCTTTACCACCTGAATCACCAGTGTGGGTGTGAGCGCCAAGCCGAAAATCGTCCAGATTTGCTGACCGGTGAGGTCTGCCACGGAGAACAGCGAGTGCAGTCCGGGCACAAAGAGCGCAATCGTGAGCAGCAGAACGCCGAGAGCAAACGCGCCGATGCTCGCCGGATTGGAGAACAAGCCGATGGAGAAGATGGATTTTTCGCTGCGGCAGTTAAAGCCGTGGAAGAGTCTTGCCAGTGTGAGGGTGGCAAACGCCATGGTGCTGGCGACCGCGGCGTCCGTTTCCAAGCCGATGTAGAACGCGCGGATAACGGCAACCGCAATCAACGCGCCCTGCAAAAACAGCAGCAGAGTGAATTGCTTGGTGAGAATACCTTCCTTGGGGTCGCGCGGCTTTTGCGAGAGCAAACCGTCCTCCGGCGGCTCCATGCCGATTGCGATAGCCGGCAGCGAGTCGGTCAGCAGATTGATAAAGAGCAAATGCACCGGCATAAACGGCATGGGCAGCGCAAAAACCGAGGCGAACAGCACCGTGATAATTGCCGCCATGTTGCCCGAGAGCAGGAACAGAATCGAGTTTTTGATGTTGCGGTAGACGTTTCTGCCGTTGGCAACCGCCTTGATAATCGTGGCAAAGTTGTCGTCCTGCAAAATCATGCTTGCCGCGTCCTTGGAGACCTCGGTGCCGGTGATGCCCATTGCCACGCCGATATCGGCTTTTTTGAGCGCCGGAGCGTCGTTTACGCCGTCGCCGGTCATGGATACGATATTGCCCTTGCGCTGCCAAGCCTCAACAATGCGGATTTTGTTTTCCGGCGACACACGCGCATAAACGGAGATTTTTTCGAGCACCTTGTCCAGCTCGGCGTCGCTCATAGCGTCCAGCTCCATGCCCGTGACGGAGATGTCGCCGTCGCGCATAATGCCGATTTGACGCGCGATAGCCGAGGCGGTCACCTTGTGGTCGCCCGTAATCATAATCGGCTTGATACCGGCGCGGATAGCGTCTGCCACAGCCTGACGGCTCTCCTCACGCGGCGGGTCAATCATCGACACAAGACCGATAAAGGTGTAGCCCTGTTCGGTTTCCAGTGTGAGTGCTTCGTCGCTCTCCTTGTAGGCAAACGCGAGCACGCGCAAGCCCTCCTCGGAATAGCGGTTATTGATATCAAGAATACGTTTTTTGTCATCTTCGGTAATCGGGCGCACACCGTTTTTGTCGGTAATGCTGACGCAGCGGTCGAGAATCGAGTCGAGGGCGCCCTTGGTGAGCACGTGCTCTACGCCGTGCAGACGGTACTTGGTGGACATCATCTTGCGGTCGGAGTCAAAGGGAACCTCCTCCTCGCGGCTGATAACGCCGCGGATCAGGTTCTCGTCCAGGCCGATATGGCGCGAGGACTCAATCAGCGCATATTCGGTCGGGTCGCCGATGCCCTTGCCGTCCACAATGCTGGAATCGTTGTTGAGAATCATGCCGTAGAGGAGCTGACGGTGGGCGTTGTCGGCGAGGTCGAGCTGTTCCTCGCGGATGCTCTCGCCGTTGATATAGATTTTTTGCACCGTCATCTTGTTTTGTGTCAGCGTACCGGTCTTGTCGGAGCAGATAACCGACACGCAGCCGAGGCTTTCAACCGCCTTCAGATCCTTGATAACGGCGTTTTCCTTTGCCATTTTTTGGGTGCCCATCGCCTGCACAATGGTGACAATGGAGCCGAGCGCCTCGGGAATCGCCGCCACAGCCAGCGCCACGGCGTACATCAGGGAGCCGATTATCGCCTCACCCTTCCAGCCGCTCTGCCACATCGTCAGCACGAACACCAGCACGCTGATAATCATAATGATAATTGCCAGCTTGCCCGAGAATTTGTCCAGACTTTGCTGCAAGGGCGTTTTCTTTTCCTTGGAGGCGTTCATCAGCGCGGCAATCTTGCCGATTTCGGTGTCCATGGCGGTTTCGGTCACGAGCACCATCGCTCTGCCGTAGGTGACAAGGCTGCCCGAAAAGACCATGTTGACGCGGTCGCCCAGCGCTGCCTCGCCGCTGATAGGCGCGTCGGTTTTGTCGATATTTGTCGATTCACCGGTCAGCGAGCTTTCGTTGACCTGCAGGGAATAGCTGTGCAGAATGCGGCCGTCGGCCACCACCATGTCGCCTGCTTCGAGAATAATAATGTCGCCCGGCACAACGTTTTTGGAGTCGATTTCAAGCTTTTGACCGTCGCGAATCACCTTGGCGGACGGTGATGAGAGCGATTTGAGGCTGTCAAGCGATTTTTCGGCGCGCACATGCTGCACGGTTCCCAAAATCGCGTTGAGGGTGATAACCGCCAGAATGACGATGGTGCTCTCCAGATTGCCGGAGAAGATGGAGATAATCGCGGCGATAATCAAAATAATGACCAGCAAATCCGCAAACTGCCCCAAAAACACCTGCAAAACCGTTTTTTTCTTTCCCTCTGCCAGCACGTTTTCACCGTGACTGCGCAGCAGCTCCTCCGCTTTTTGACCGGAGAGGCCGTCGGTGGTGACGTCAAATTCCTTTAGAACCTCATCACCTGATTTTTGATACCAATTTGCCATGGATAGTCCTCCTTATAAGTAAAAAAAGACTTTTATTGCAGCCGAAAAGCTGCAATAAAAGTCTCGTTCTTTCAGATATATCCGATATCATAACGATATGTGACTGACGAAATATATCACGGTATTCCGCGAACTACTCCCCTTTATCTGTTTGTATTATATCATTCGCGCTGTTTTCTGTCAATACACTTTCCGCCGTGTTTTCAAAAACTTTGTCCTGCTTGGGCTTGGGCTTGCGCGGCTTGCTGAGCAGGGTGAGGATAATGGCGGCAAGGCAGAGCGCCGAGCCGACAGCGGAAATCAGCACGCCGATAAAGGTGTTGCGCAGAAGCACCAAAAAGACGAGCGCCGCCGCAAACAGCAAAATGCAGACGCACATCAAAATAAAGCCGAGCTTGTAGAGAATGTTCATTTTGTCGGAACGGTTCATGGGTTACCTCCGTTGAGCTGCCGCGCGATGGCGGCAAAGTCCTGCAGGCTGAGCTGCTCGGCTCTGGCGTTCGGCGCGATGCCGGCTTGCTCCAGCAGTGCCGCCGCGTTTGATTTGCTTATGCCGAGTCCGGCTGAAAGAGAGTTGGCTATCACCTTGCGGCGCTGCGAGAACGCCGCCTTGACCACGCGG
This sequence comes from uncultured Clostridia bacterium, assembly GCA_946407465.1. GTDB lineage: Bacteria > Bacillota > Clostridia > Oscillospirales > Acutalibacteraceae > Ruminococcoides. Next base: position 5,224 of record CAMJOD010000013.1, on the reverse strand, counting down.
AAGAACGCGGCGCGGTCACAGTCCACCGACGGCTCCTGCAAAATATCCAGACGGATGACCGCCGAGTCCACCTTGGGCGCCGGCATAAACGAGCCTGCGCTCACATGAAACAGCAGCTCCGGCTTGGCGTAGTAGTTGACCGAAACCGTCACCGCGCCGCTCTCACGCGAGCCGACGGGTGCGCAGATGCGCTGCGCGGCTTCCTTTTGCACCATCACGGTGACAGCCGTCACCGGCAGCCTGTCCTCGAGCAGCTTCATGATGACGGGTGAGGTGATGTAGTAGGGGAGATTGGCGCAGACAACCACCTCCAAGCCGTCAAATTCCTCGGCAATCAGGCGGTTCAAATCCAGCTTTAGCACGTCGGCGTTGACGATTTTGATATTGTCAAACTCCGCGAGCGTTTCGTCGAGCACCGGCAGCAGCCGCTTGTCCAGCTCCACAGCCACCACCTTGTCGGCAAGCTGACAGAGCTCCTGCGTCAGAACGCCGATGCCCGGCCCGATTTCAAGCACGCCGACGCCCTGTCCGGCGCCGGAGCTCTCCGCCATGCGCGGACAGACGGTGGGATTCACCAGAAAATTCTGTCCCAGTGCCTTTGAAAAGGAAAAGCCGTGTCGGCTCAGCAGTTCTTTGATGGTACCGATGTCGGAAAGTCGTTTCATTTTAGTGTTCTCAAGCCTTTCGGATACTTATTTTTCAGCCTGCCGCCCGACGCCTTGCCAAAGCCTGTGGTCACGCCGTTCACCGCAACGGCGGCATAGCCCCTGAGCGCGGCGTCCGCTGCGATTTCTTCGCCGTGCAGATAGGCGCGCGCCGCGTCGCTGTTGCAGTCGAGCGACACGCATTGACGGCAGTCCTGTGGCGTTGCTGCCATAAACGCGCTGTGGTGCGGCTCGATGCGTTTTTTGACTATCTCGCCGAGAATCACACCGGCACGCAGGACGGACAGCCCTTTGACCGGATTATAATTCTCAGGGAGAATCATAATTTTGTTATTGACAACGGAGAGCCGCTCGCCGAACGGCCGTCCGCAAAAGACGGAATCATAAAAGCGGAGCAGTTCTTCGTCCGCTTTGGCAAAGGGAACCGCCGCGGCAGACGGCACACGGTCGCCCTTTTTGCGCAGCCTTGCGGCAAAATGACCCTCGCCGCCGTCCATCGGGAAGATGCGCCGCGCAAGGTTTTCGGTCGGTCTGCCAAAGGAGACCTGCGCGTCCTCCGGTTCAAATTCGGGATTATCCGCCAAAAACCGCGCGATAACCTCCTCGTTTTCTTCGCGTGAAAAGGTGCAGGTGGAATAGACCAGCACGCCGCCGGTCTTCAAAGCAGTTTTGGCGCTGTTCAGGATATGCAGCTGACGCTCGGCACAGCTGCGCACATGCTCCACGCTCCACTCCGTTTTGGCGTCGCTGTTTTTGCGGAACATGCCCTCGCCGCTGCACGGCGCGTCCACCAGCACGCGGTCAAACTGTCCGCTCATGGCGGCGCAGAGCGTTTCGGGATGACAGTTGGAAACAACCGCGTTGCGCACGCCCATGCGTTCTATATTCGATAAAAGAATATTAGCGCGGCTTTTGACAATCTCGTTGCTCCACAACAGCCCCTTGCCCTGCAGCTTGGCGGCTATCTGCGTGCTCTTGCCGCCCGGTGCTGCACAGAGGTCGAGCACCTGCTCTCCCGGCTGCACACCCAGCATTTCCACCGCCGAGGTCGCTGACGGCTCCTGCATATAAAACGCGCCTGCATGGTGCAGCGGATGGTTGCCGTTCAGCTCCGGCGGCAGATAGTAGCCGTCGGGACAAAAGGGCGTCGCCTGCAGGGAACAGCCAAGCGCCGCTTGCAGCTGCCGCGCCGTGCATTTGAGCGTGTTGACGCGCAGACCGCGCAGGTTATCGCCGTTATAAAACTGTAAAAACTGCTCATATTCGTCGCCGAGCAGCGCTTGCATGCGTTCTAAAAATTCCATATCCTATTCGTTCAAATTGTCGTATTTGCCGATGTCGCACAGCAAAATCTCATGGCAGCCGAGGCGTGTGCTCAGCGGCGCCTTTTCCATATAATCGCCGTACAAAAACGTGAGGTATTCGTCGTACTTCTTCGGCACCGGCAGCTGATAGCCCTCAAAATCGTGGGTGATGACCTCGTCCAGAATATCGGCGGAGAAGCAGCCGTTATACACATTTCTGCCCATGCCGTCATAGAGGTATTTGGCATTCTTTTTTCTTTTAAAGAAACTTATTGTGTGGTTCATCAAAAAGTAGCTGAACCGCAGCGGCAGAATTTTGACAAAGAAGTTCGTCACCGCCGACTGCACGCGGCTGCCGTTGTCAGCCTTGCGGTGGTTCCATTTGTTGAGCACCAGCGCACGCGTGAACAGGGTCGCGGCGAGATGGAGCTTTTGCCCGAGCCGCGAGTTGGCGGTTTTGTCGTGACAAAAGATGTCAAAGGCGATGCCGACGTTGATGTCGGTGTGGTTTTTGGCAAGCTCTGTGGCAAAAACGGTGTTTTCCACGCGCAGCTTGTTGAACTCATAAAAGCAGTTTTTGTCGGTCTTGCCCGACTGAAAGGTCATGCCGGCAGGCAGCTCCTGCTGCGCCACCTCGGCAAATTTGTCGTAATCCTCGCGCAGCATCATAATATCGGAGTCGTCGTCCCACGGAATAAAGCCGTTGTGGCGAATCGCGCCGAGCAGGGTGCCGCCGCCGAGAAAGTATTTGATGTGATGCTTTTTGCAGATGCGGTCAACCTCCAGCAGATAGGCGAGCTGCATCTTTTGAATGGCGTCGAGTCTGCCGTCGTGTGTGTTGGGCAGCTGCAGGCGGCTCGTGTCGCGCATGTAGGACATCACGCACAGCTCCAGCGCCGTGTCCAAGTCGATAGCGGGCGCACAGCCGCCGTTGATAATTTTGCCGCCGGAGAGTGCGCAGGCGTTTTCGTCGGCGCCGTCGGTGAGGGTCAGCCTTGCCTTGTCGCCGTAGACGTCGTGCAGCACCGCCGCAATCATGCCGGCGGAAACCGTGCAGCCCTTGCCGGTCACGTTGTAGGTTTGGTTGTCGGTCAGGCTGCCGCCCAGCGCATAGACGACCGCGCGGAACACATCAGTGAGATAGACATAAGAAATCCGCTTGCCGTTGACGAGCGAAGCCGTCTCGCCGTTTGCGACCGCCTGCAACGCCTTGTCCAGATGCGTCGGCAGTCCGCTGCAGGCGCCCAAAATGACGCCGGTGCGCAGCACGGTGAGGGAGAAGTCAGCTCCCTTTTGCTGACAGTGCCAAAGGCTTTCTATCGTGCGCAAAAGCTGATTGTCGCTGTACATCGGGTCGGTGTTGTCAAGCGGCGCGTATTCGTTTTCGCCGTAGACGCGGTTTGGCTTGCCCTTGCCGCAGACGCGGCTGTCGCTGAGCAGCACCACCTTGGCGTGCGTGCGTTTTGCCAATTGAGCGAGCGCGTTTGTCTGTGCAGCCTCCTGTGCAAAAGCCGCAGAAAAGCTCGCGGCATGCTCACGGCAATAGCCGGTGTGAACGATGTAATCAAGCTGTTTTATTTCTTCAAGAGAATCAAATTCTACCGCTTTAAAATATACGCTTTCCGTGCAGCCCTTGTGAAAGCCGTCAGTATTGCCTGCATAGACCACGCGTGTCCGCCGGTTTTTGCGTTCGCTCTGATAAACCAGCGCATAGCAAAGACAGCGGGCAAGTGAATGTCCGCTGACAAGAATGGTTTTGTTATTCAGTTTTTCGAGCTTTTCCTTTTCGACCTGCGGCATCGCCGCCCAGTCTGCCTGAAATTCGTTGAGATTCAGCATACTATTTCTTCTTTTTCTTTTTTTGCTCTTCCTTGTAGTCCTGATAGACCTTTAGGGTTTCCTCCGTGGGACCGTCAAAAATTACGGTGCCCTTGCGCAGATAGATGGAGCGCGGACAGATTTCGCGCACGGAATCGGCGCTGTGGCTGACATAGAGCACCGTGGTGCCGGCGCCGATAATCTCCTTGATTTTTTCTTTGCACTTTTTCTTAAAGCTCGCGTCGCCGACCGCCAGCGCTTCGTCTACCACCAGCACATCCGGCTCGATGTTGACGTTGATCGCAAAGCCGAGGCGCATTTTCATACCGCTCGAATAGGTGCGCACCGGTTGGTCGATGTAGTCGCCCAGCTCGGCAAACTCAATGATATTCTCCTCGATTTGCCTGATGTATTCGTCCTCCAAGCCGAGAATATAGCCCTTTAGATAGATGTTTTCCCTGCCGGTCATTTCCAGCGAAAAGCCTGCCGTCAGCTCCAGCAGCGCTGCAACCTTGCCGTTGACCACGATGTCGCCCTCGTCCGGAAAGGCGACGCCGGTAATCATTTTGAGCAGGGTGGACTTGCCGGCGCCGTTGTCGCCCACAATGCCCACAGACTCGCCGCGCCTGATTTCAAAGGAAACGTTGTTGAGCGCCTTGTTGGTCTTGGGATTGCGCGGTTTGATGAACAGCGCCTTAAAACGCGCCTGGTCGTTTTTGTAGAGAATATAGGTTTTGCTGACGTTTTTAAAGGTAATAATGGTATCGTTTTGTGTCATGTCGCCGCCTCCTTAAAGCACATCAGGAAGCTTTTTCCTGAGACGGTTATAGTTGAAGATGCCCAGCAGCGTCACGGCAATCAGCTCCGCGGCAAACACCACCAGCTCGGTTTTGTAGACCCAAAAGCCGCGGTGATAGAGGAAGGTGTTGCGGTAGCCGTTGGCAAAAAAGTTAATCGGATTAATCAGCATCGCCCACTTGAGCGGTCCGCTGAAGCTGTAGGAGTCGTACATGATGCCCGACAGCCAAAAGATGCCGCTCATCACGGACACAATCAGGCTCTCAAAGTCCTTGGAAAACGCCGCCATCGGCGCGGTTGACCAGGAGAGTGCCAAAAAGAAGAAGAACATCAGCGGACAGTAGAAGAAGAACTGCAAATCGTACCAGGAAAACGGCTGATTGCCGTTTGAAACGCGGTAGAAGATGATGTAGGCGTACAGAATCAGCACCAAAAAGACATGGACAAACAGGCGCGACAAGCCCGTGTAGGTCAAAATTGTCGAAACAGGGAACTTGACCTTGGTGATAAACTGCCGGTTGGTGCGCAGGGTTTTGGAGCCCTGGATAATGCTGTCCTGAATGAAGAACCATGGAATGATTCCAACAAACATAAAGGTAAAAAAGTCGAATGAAAACGCGGCGTGCTCCATGCCGTTGA
>CAMJOD010000012.1 GCA_946407465.1 uncultured Clostridia bacterium | reverse complement strand
AAAAATATCCTCGCAAAATATTAGTCTACTTTCTATCAGGAATTAGTATAAAAAACTACGAGGAAATGACCGAAATCATTTCCTCGTTTTTGCGACTGCGTCTGTAAGCCGGGTTCTGTCTTGAACAGCCATCTATCTTGGCAGCAGGTTACCCCGACTGCTCGGTGCCACCTCCACGGAACGCGCCGAGCAAGCGCATATGTTCCTCCACGGTGTTGCTTCAAATAGGGTTTACACGGCAGAGCAGTCTCCTGCCCTCCGGTGAGCTCTTACCTCACCTTTCCATCCTTGCCGTCAAACGGCGGTTATTTTCTGTTGCACTATCCCTAGGGTCGCCCCCGGCGGCCGTTAGCCGTTATTTTTGCTCTGTGAAGCCCGGACTTTCCTCGCGCAGACCCTTTCGGGCGCTGCCCGCGGCTGTTCGGCGCACTCGCATTATTATATTAAATCAAAATCTCAAAAATGTCAAATAGTTCTTGCCGAATAACAAAAATTGTTTTTTATAAAGGAGTCATCACATGGATATTAGAGAAGAATCATTAAAGCTGCATTATGACTGGAACGGCAAAATCGAGGTCGTTTCGCGCGTGCCCATCAGCTCCTCAGAGGACTTGGCGCTCGCCTATACGCCCGGCGTTGCGGAGCCCTGTTTGGAGGTGCAGAAGGATATTAACAAAAGCTATGAGCTGACCAGAAGAAACAATCTGGTGGCAGTTGTCACCGACGGCACGGCAGTGCTCGGCTTGGGCGATATTGGTCCCGAGGCAGGTATGCCGGTGATGGAGGGCAAGTGCGCGCTGTTCAAGGCGTTCGGCGATGTGGATGCTTTTCCGATTTGCGTCAAGAGCAAGGACGTGGACGAGATTGTCAACACGGTTTATCTGATCAGCGGCAGCTTCGGCGGCATCAATTTGGAGGACATCTCCGCGCCGCGCTGCTTTGAAATCGAGAAAAAGCTCAAGGAAAAATGCGACATCCCGATTTTCCATGACGACCAGCACGGCACCGCGATTATCGTGGCGGCAGGTCTGCTCAATGCCCTCAAAATCACGGGCAAGAAGATTGACGAAATCAAGGTTGTCATGAACGGCGCCGGTGCGGCAGGCATTGCGATTGCCAAGCACCTGATGAACATGGGCGTCAAGCACATTACCATGTGCGACAGCAAGGGCATTATTTGCAAGGGCGACGAAAAGCTCAACGCTGTCAAGCGCGAGATGGCTGAAATCACGAACCTCGAACACAAGACCGGCAAGCTCGCCGACGCTATGGTCGGAGCAGACGTATTTCTCGGCATTTCCGCGGCAGGCTGTGTGAGCGAGGAAATGGTGCGTAGCATGAACAAGGACGCGATTATCTTTGCAATGGCAAATCCCACGCCCGAAATCATGCCCGACCTCGCCAAAAAAGCCGGCGCGGCTGTGGTCGGCACCGGCAGAAGCGACTTCCCCAACCAGATCAACAACGTGCTCACGTTCCCGGGCATCTTCCGCGGTGCGCTTGACTGCCGTGCAAGCGACATCAATGAGGAAATGAAAATCGCCGCATCCTATGCGCTCGCGTCCATTATCGACGAGAGTGAGCTGAACGCCGACTACATTCTTCCCCATGCGTTTGACCCCAGAGTCGGCAAGGCAGTTGCCGAGGCGGTCAAAAAGGCGGCTAGGGAATCCGGCGTGGCGAGAATTTAATATAAATATAAATCAGGCTCAAACGGAAATGGCAACCGTTTGAGCCTTTGCTTTTTTTAGCCAAATTCCGCGATTTTTCTCTGTAAGCAGGTGACGTCATGAATATCAAACATACCGTCGCCGTTTGCGTCCGCAAGCTGCAAAGCAAGCGGATCGGACAAGTCCAAAACAAGCGAGCTGTCCGAATTTTTAAATTCAGCCAGATGGCGCTGCATCGCGGTGGCGTCTCGGACAGTAACACAGCCGTCGCCGTCAACATCGCCGATTAAGCGAAGCGAGAGCACAGGCGCCTTGGTATCCGCGGTCACGGAGACAGCGGTTTCAGCCGCAGTGCAGCCCTGCTTGGCGGCGCGCAGTATATAGTCGCCCAAGCCGACACGCTCAAGGGTGTAGCTTCCGTCAGCGCCGGTCTTCACGGTTTGCACAGCGTCCTGCGCACCGTTGGGAATCAGCTCAACCGTAACGCCGCCCGGATTGGGTGCGCTGACCGTGCCGCTGACAGCTGCCGATTGTTCCGAAACCTCGACTGTGCAGGCAGAACAGTCAAACTGAACCGGACGCCTGTCGGCATTAAAGAACCGCGCGGTTTGGGGCAGTACGCTAACCGAATACTGACCGGCAGGCGCATTCTCCTTCCGCTTAAAGCGCAGCTGCGCAAGCACACCGGTGCCGGTGCTGTTCGTCTGCGAAAGGTCGTTGATAAAGGAGCAGTGAACCGGACTGTCCTTCGTGTCGGAAATCACCGAAGCCGTGCAGTCAAAGGGTGCCGCAAAAGTTCCGCCTGCATAGGCAAGCGCTTCCGTGTCGAACGCCACGTCAAAATCGGCGGAGACAATGCCCGGATTCTCGGTCAAAACTACCTCCAGCAAAATATCTTCCGCACTGTCTGCGCTGCTTTTTTGAATCGTAAGGGAGCCGTTTCCGGCATACGTCATGTCGAGCTGCACCGGAAGGGTATCGCAGCCTTCCGTGCGCTCCAGGTAACCTGCCAGAAGCAGGCGGTCTGCGGCGTCAACAGCGCCGTCTGCGTTGAGGTCGGCGTTTTGCACCGCTTCATATCCGCGCAGCTTGGCAACATGCGCACAGAGAAGCGCGTAGTCAACCGGCGTCACATAGCCGTCGCCGTCGCTGTCGCCGAGAGCATAATCGGGCTTTTCGGCAGTGACATGCACCGTTACGGTCTGACGAACGGCACTTCCGGCACTGACGGTTACAGTCGCCGTGCCCGGTTGGTGCGCCGTAATCAGCCCTTCCGCGGAAACGGTTGCCACATCGGTATCGGAGGATTGGTAGGTATAGGGATAAAACGAGTTGAGCGGAGAAACAAACTTGGCGGAGCGGTAACATGCGTTTGCTTTCAGGGTAATCTCTTCTTCGGAGAGCGTAAATGTTGATATAGCGGCTGCCGTTGTATAATTGGTGCCGATTTTTGTCGTGCCCGGTGCGTCTACCGCGCCGCCGCAGCGGAACATCGTGTTTTTGTCAACCAGCTTGGCGACAGAGCCGTCGTTGTCCACCTTAACGGCGGTGCTGCCTGTTCTCAAAAAGCGGTTTTCCGCAATCTTATTCGTGACCGACGAAGCGATGGAGAGCAGGATACCGCGGTTCACGGTGTCCCGAATTTCATTGTTAACGATAGAACCGACGGTTGCGGCATAAAAGCCCATTCCGTATTTGCCTGCGGTCATGATGTCATTGGAACAGATTTCCTTGACCGAACAGCTGTCAATCTGTATGCCGTTGACAGGGATATTCTGTATATAGTTTTTGTTGATGTAGGCATTGCTGACGTTGTTACGCATCACAACGCCGTAATCGTTGTTGTTGCTCTTGCCGAGGGAATTTATGACATTGCCCTCGACGACGATATTTCTCGCGTATTCAACGCGGATACCGTTGCCCTTGGCGCTGATATAGTTGTGCTTGACAGCTGCATTAATACACTCGTGTACACCCTGCGGCAGTGCGCCGGAGGTGATGTTGCTGCCCATGACGGAAATCGCCGCGCGTTCATAGGAGGAATAGTTATCCGTAACCGTAGCGCAGTTATGGATAAAATTGTTCTCAATAAAAATATTTGCCCAGTGCGTTTCCATTTCATGCGAATAATGCTGATCGGTGCCGCCCTCGTCTGCAATATCGCCCGATAAGCAGGTGCCGGAGGAATTGGCGGTATAAACAGCGATTGCCCTGGGCGCCGTGTCAATCGTGTTGCCGGTGATGGCGCTGTTTGCCCAGCCGAGGGTCTGAATGGCAACACTTCCCATATTGGTGAAGGTGTTGTTGCGGATCGTGATGTTGCTGTGCGGATTGTTGAACACAGCGGTATGGGAGCCAACGCCGCGCGGACAATTGTTGAAGGTGCAATTTTCTATCAGAACATTTTTGCAGCACAAATCCTCGGAGCGGTAATCGTAGAAGTTGCCGTCCTTGACAATATCAAGCTGCAAGGCTTCATATGCCTGCGTGAAGCCTTCGTCCGCAAGCTGGTCGGAAAAGGAGCAGCCCGTTACGGTGAGTCCGTCCACGGCGGCGGTTTCTAAAAAGTGATAGTTGTGGCTGTTGCAGAAGCTGACATTTTTCATCATCACGTTTTTGGCATGACCGATTTTGAGCACGGTACCCTCAAGCCACGCCGCGTCAAAGATGCCGCCCTCAATCGTGATATTGCGGTAATGATAGCCGGTGACGCCGTCGGTGAAGCTGTCCATTTTGCCGACGCGCAGCATGTTTCGCGCCTGCGGTGAGCGCACCAGCTTGACGCCGTTCATCGAAAGCCATGTGTTGCTGTAAATCTCCAACCGGTCATAGAGATAATAGGTGCCTGCCGGCACAACAATTTTGCAGATGTTCGCTTCGGTCGCGTTTTCCTTGGCTGTCAGCAGCGCTTTGCTGATGGCGCCGCCCTGCTCTCTTTCCATATCCTCTTTGCTGATTTCGATAACCGTGACGCCGGCGGTGTGACAGCTGTCGGCGGCGGCTGATACCGAAGGTATAATGAATAAGAATATGATTATACTCAAAAAAAGCCCTGTAAGCTTGTGTTGTACGGAATTAATCATTTTGCCTTCTCCGTTTGTGTAAAATAACGGATTTATTATACTTCAGTTTACAAAAAATGTAAAGAACTATATCGAAACTGATAAAGAATGTCAAATATTTTATATTAAAAACCAGTACTAAAGGCAAAAAAGGCGCTCCGCATCGTGCGAAACGCCTTCAAATCATTTGGTTCTGCCAATATCGGTACGGTAGTGCGCACCCTCGAAGGAAATCTTCTTAACCGCCGCATACGCCTTATCCAGCGCTTCGTCCAGTGTGGGCGCCTTTGCGGTCACACCCAGCACTCTGCCGCCGTTGGTGTAGAATTTGCCGTTTTCAAACTTGGTGCCGGCATGGTAGACAATCGCGCCGTCCACCTGACCGTTCTCGTCCAAGCCGGTCATCTCGATTCCCTTTTTGTAGGAGACAGGATAGCCGCCGCTCGCCATGACAACACAGGCTGCCGCACCGTCCTCCCATTCAATATCCAAATCGGACAGGCGCTCGTCAATAACTGCCTCGCAGATTTCTACCAAATCGGTTTTCAGTCTGGGAAGCACCACCTGCGCCTCGGGGTCGCCAAAACGCGCATTGTACTCAATCACCTTGGGACCCTTGGGGGTCATCATCAGACCAAAATACAGACAGCCCTTGAAGGGTCTGCCCTCCTTGCGCATCGCCTCGATGGTGGGAACAAAGATAGTCCGCATGCACTCGTCCGCCAGCGCGTCGGTATAGTAGGGATTCGGGCTGACAGTGCCCATGCCGCCGGTGTTCAGACCCTCGTCGTTGTCGTAGGCGCGCTTGTGATCCTTGGAGCTGACCATGGGCTTGACGCAGTGACCGTCGGTAAACGCGAGCACCGACACCTCGGGACCCGTCAAAAATTCCTCGATAACAATTTGATTGCCGGATTCGCCGAACTGCTTGTCCTCCATGATGGACTTGACGGCTGCGACCGCCTCGTCAATTGTCTGCGCGATAATAACGCCCTTGCCGAGCGCCAGACCGTCCGCCTTGACGACAACCGGTGTGGTGTTCTCGGTCTTTATATAGTCAATCGCCTTTTGCGGGTCGTCAAACACCTCATATTTGGCGGTCGGAATACCGTACTTTTTCATCATGTTCTTGGAGAACACCTTGCTCGCCTCGATAATCGCGGCGTCGGCATTCGGACCGAAGGCGCGGATGCCTGCCGCTTCCATCGCGTCCACCATGCCGGCGGCAAGCGGATCGTCGGGAGCAACAAAAACAAGGTCAATGGCGTTGTCCTTGGCAAACCGAACCATGCCCTCCTTGTCCATCACGTTGATGGCGACGGTTTCGGCGTCGCGCGAAATGCCGCCGTTGCCGGGAGCACAGTAGAGCTTTTCACATTTGGGACTCTCGAGCAGCTTTTTGATGAGCGCGTGCTCTCTGCCGCCGGAGCCTATCATTAATATTTTCATTGGTAACTACCTCCGACTCTCCGCAAATAATCAGTGGTGGAACAGACGAATGCCGGTGAAGCACATCGTCATGTTATATTTGTCGCAGGTGTCAATCACGTTGTCGTCGCGAATAGAGCCGCCGGGCTGCGCCACATACTGCACGCCGGAACGCTTGGCGCGCTCGATGTTGTCGCCGAACGGGAAGAACGCGTCGCTGCCGAGCGATACGCCGCTGAACGTGCTGAGCCACTGCTTCTTTTCTTCCTTGGTGAGCGGCTCGGGCTTTGTCTTGAAAAACTGCTCCCAAATGCCGTCGGCGAGCACATCCTCATAGTCGTCGGAGATATAGACGTCGATGGTGTTGTCGCGGTCGGGACGGCGGATGTTATCGACAAACGGCAGGTTCATTACCTTCGGATGCTGTCTGAGGAACCAAATATCCGCTTTGTTGCCGGCGAGTCTGGTGCAGTGGATACGCGACTGCTGACCGGCGCCGACGCCGATTGCCTGTCCGCCCTTGGCGTAGCAAACGGAATTGGACTGGGTGTATTTGAGGGTAATCAGCGCAATCAGCAGGTCGCGCTTGGCTTCCTCGGGGAGCTCCTTGTTTTGTGTGACGATGTTCTGCATCAGCATGGCTTCGTCAATTTTCAGCTCGTTTCTGCCCTGTTCAAAGGTGATGCCGAAAACGTCCTTGTGCTCAATCGGATTGGGAACATAGTTCGGGTCAATTTTGACGACGTTATAGGTGCCTTTTCTCTTGGTTTTGAGCACCTCCAGCGCCTCGGGCGTGTAGTCCGGCGCAATAATGCCGTCGGAGACCTCGCGCTGCAGCAGCTTGGCAGTCTGCACGTCGCAGGTGTCGGAGAGCGCAACCCAGTCGCCGTAGGAGGACATTCTGTCAGCGCCGCGCGCCATGGCATAGGCGGACGCAATCGGAGACAGCTCCAAGTCATCTACAAAATAAATCTTTTTGAGCGTGTCGGAAAGCTCAGTAGCAACCGCCGCGCCGGCAGGGCTGACGTGCTTAAACGAAGCCGCCGCGGGCAGTCCGGTCGCAGCCTTCAGCTCACGGACAAGCTGGAAGGAGTTGAATGCGTCGAGAAAATTGATGTAACCCGGCTTGCCGTTGAGCACCTCAACCGGCAGGTCTTTGCCGTCCTGCATAAAAATACGCGAGGGCTTTTGGTTGGGGTTGCAGCCGTATTTGAGCGAAAGTTCATTCATCGGAATCGTCCCTTTCTGTGTATATACTGAATTATTTGTTCTTGTTGATAATTCTGGAATCCGCCTCGCCGGTGGCGATGTCGATGTAGCGCACAAACAGCGAGACCTTGTTGTCCGCGTCAAGCGCGTTCCAGATGCTTGCAGCAAAGGCGTCAATATCCTCGTCGCCGATGGTGACAAGCGTCGGCTCACCCTCAAAGCTCGGCAGCGGATTGCCGTCGCCCATGTAGGTGTGAATAAAGCGACCCATGCCGGCGAGCGGCGCGTCATAGGAGAAGGTGTAGCGCTCGCAGCAGTCGGGATTGCCGTCGGCGCTTTTGAGGATAGAGAGCGCATATTTCATTTTGCCATCGCTGCACTTGACGATGCCGGAAATACGCGGTGTGTAGTTGGGCGCGTCCGGCTCAAATTCACGGGTGCGCAGCGCCTGCTCAAAGGTGAGCTGCTGATTCATCAAATCATAGATTGTGTCGGTCTGGTCGCCGTTGGTGACAATGGTTTTGTTGCCGAGCACACGCACAGGCGCATAGATAATCAATGAGGGGTCAACCAGCTTTGAGGGGTCAAATGCCTCGGTTTTGATACCGTCCGCCGTTTCGGCAAAGATGCGGTTGCGGCTGTTTTCGCTTCTGCCCATAATAAAATAGGCGATAACCGCTTTGGCGCCGTCGGCTGTTCTGCCGAGGACAATGCCTCTGCCCGGATAACTGGTGGACGCGATTTCTTTGGTAAGTGATACCGCTTTCATGTGATTTCCTCCTAGTCGAGAATTTCGGTTTTGTTGCCTGATACTTTGATTTTATCTTCACAGAACAGCGCCACGGAACGCGGCAGAATCTTCCATTCCGCCTGCTCCATCACTCTTTTCTGCAAAATCTCGGTGGTCGCCCCATCATTCACAACGACAGCCTTTTGCATGATTATGGGACCGCCGTCGCAGATTTCGTTGACAAAATGCGCTGTGGCGCCGGTCACCTTGACGCCCTTTTTGAGCGCCTCCTCGTGTACGCGCAGACCGTAGTAGCCCTCGCCGCAGAAGGACGGAATCAGCGCCGGATGGATATTGATAATGCGGTTCTCAAAGGAGTGAATGACCTCTTTTCCGAGAATCGTCATAAAGCCCGCGAGCACCACCACATCGGCTTGCTTGCTTTGCAGCAGCGCGGTGAGCGCCCTGTCGTAGTCCTCAGCCGTTTCAAAGTCCTTGCGGCGAATCACCGCGGTTTCGATGTTGTTGTCGGCGGCTCTGGTGAGCGCGTAGGCGTTCGGATTGGAGGAGATGACACAGGTGATTTTGCCGCCGGTGAGCTCTCCCCTCTTTTGGGCGTCAATGAGCGCCTGCAAATTGGTGCCGCCGCCCGATACCAATACAACTATATTTTTCATTAGGCAAACACAACTCCTTCGCTGCCCTCAATGACCTCACCGAGAACAACCGCGTCCTCGCCTGCCTCCTTCAAGACCTTGAGCGCCTTGTCGGTATCCTCCGCGGCAACGGCGATCACCATGCCGACGCCCATGTTGAAGGTGTTGAACATATCGTGCTCGCTGATGTTGCCGACGCGCTGCATGAGCGTGAAAATCGGCAGCACCGGAATCGCGTCTTTTGTGATTTTGGCGGAGAGTCCGTCTTTGAGCATGCGCGGAATGTTTTCGAAGAAGCCGCCGCCCGTGATGTGCGAGACCGCCTTGACGTCCACCTGCTCCATCAGGCGCAAAAGCGGCTTGACGTAGATTTTGGTGGGCGTGAGCAGGGCTTCGCCGAGAGGCTTGTCCAGCTCCGGATAGGTGTTGTGAATGGTGGTTTCGTTAATATCAAAAATTTTTCTGACAAGCGAAAAGCCGTTGGAGTGAACGCCGGAGGAACGCAGACCGAGCAGCACGTCGCCTGCCTTCAGCTTAGAGCCGTCAATCATCTTGGGCTTGTCGGCAATGCCAACGCAGAAGCCTGCCACGTCATATTCGTCCTCGGGCATGAGTCCCGGGTGCTCGGCGGTCTCGCCGCCAATCAGCGCGCAGCCGGACTGCACGCAGCCCTCGGCGACGCCCTCCACAATGGAAGCCACCTTTTCGGGAATGTTTTTGCCGATGGCAATATAATCGAGGAAAAACAGGGGCTTTGCGCCGCAGCAGATGACGTCGTTGACGCACATGGCAACGGAATCTATGCCGATGGTGTTGTGCTTATCGAGCAAAAAGGCGAGCTTGATTTTGGTGCCGACGCCGTCGGTGCCGCTGATGAGAACAGGCTCCTCCATGCCCTTGAAGTCGGGCGCAAAGAGTCCGCCAAAGCCGCCGATACCCGACACCACGCCGGGAATATTGGTGCGCCTGACGTGCTCCTTCATCAGCTCCACGCTTCTGTAGCCTGCGGTAATGTCCACGCCTGCCGCCTTGTAACTTTCAGAAAAGCTTTCCATAGTAATCCTCCGTAATGCTTATTTGTGAATCTTGGTTGCGTATTTATCGACAAAGAAGGTCGTCGGCACCTCGGCGTCAAACTGCTTGGTAAAGCAGCCGTCGCACAGCCCGATATGACAGCCCTCGGCGGTTTTGCGCAGGCTGTCAATGCTCAGATAGCCAAAGGTGTCCGCGCCGATTTCGCGCCGGATTTCATCCACGGTCATGCGGTTGGCAATCAGGCTCTTTTCGTCGCTGATGTCGATGCCGAAGTGACAGGGAAACACAAACGGCGGCGAGCTGACGAGCATGTGAATCTCCTTTGCACCGGCGCTGCGGAGCAGGTTGACAATATGCTGCGAGGTCTGGCCGCGCACAATCGAGTCGTCAATGACCACAATGCGCTTGCCGGCGACGTTCGATTTGAGCGCCGTCAGCTTGGTGTGCAGCAGGCGCTTCTTTTTGTCCATGCCGGTGCCGGCGTTGCGTCCCAAAAATTTATTCTTCATAAAGCCCATGCCGTACGGAATGCCCGAGGCGCTTGCGTAGCCCTCGGCGGCGATAATGCCCGAATCAGGCACGCCGCAGACCATATCGGCTTCGATGGGATATTCCTTAAAGAGCAGCTCGCCTGCCTTGCGTCTGGCGCTGAACACGCTCACGCCGTCAATCACACTGTCGGGACGCGCCACATACACGTATTCAAAGACGCACAGCGAGGTCTTGTTTGCCTTTTCTTCCGCCATATAGCTGTGAAAGCCGTCCTTGTCAATCACGACCATCTCACCCGGCTCGACGTCGCGAAGCAGCTCGCCGCCGAGGGTTTCAATGACGCAGCTTTCGGAGGTGATGATGTAGCTGTCCTTTAGCTTGCCGACGCAGAGCGGACGGAAGCCGTGAATATCGCGGAAGCCAATCAAGCGCGTCGGCGCACAGATGACCGTGGAGTAAGCGCCCCTCAGACGCTTCATGGCACAGAGCACCGCGTCCTCCAAATTATCCGTGTGAATACGCTCGGTGGCGATGACATATGCCATCAGCTCCGCGTTGGAATTTGATTGAAAGATAGAGCCGCCGCGCTCCAGCTCACTGCGGATTTGCGGAAAGTTGGTGATGGCGCCGTTGCTCGCAATAGCCAGAGAGCCTTCCTTATAGCGCAGCACCAGTGGCTGGTTGGCCGCGCGGTCGAGCGCCGCGTTCATGGTGTAACGCACATGACCGACGGCGATGTTGCCGTTTGGCAGCTTGGAGAGCGTCTTTTGGTTGAACACCTCCGACACCATGCCCAGCTCCTTGACGGTAAAAAACCGGCGGTTGTCGTTAACGGTGATACCGGCGCTCACATGCCCTCTGTGCTGCAGGCTGTAGAGCGCGTCGTGTGTGATGCTGACGACGTCAAGGTCGTCGTTGTTTTTATATATTCCGAATACGCCGCACTCGTCGTTTGCCTTGTCGAGAGCGGGGTCGATTAATGCAAACTGATTCATTAAAGCTCAGCCACCTTAGCCTGCATAGCCGCGTCCTTTGCGCCGACGCCCTTTTCCATGTCCGCCTTCATCTTTTCCAGCTTTTGCGCCAGAGAGTCATCGGAAAGCGCCAGCATTTCCACAGCGAGAATCGCCGCGTTGGCTGCGCCGTCAACCGCTACCGTGGCAACGGGAATGCCGGTGGGCATCATCACGGTCGCCAGCAGCGCGTCCATGCCGTCGAGCTGCGCGGATTTGCAGGGAATACCGATAACCGGCAGCGTGGTCTTTGCTGCCAGCACGCCTGCCAGATGTGCCGCCATGCCGGCAGCCGCGATAATCACGCCGAAGCCGTTCTTCTTTGCCTCGCCGGCAAAGCGGATGGCGACGTCGGGTGTGCGGTGTGCGCTCATCACATGCACTTCATACGGAACGCCAAATTCCTTTAGCTTCAGGACTGCCTTGGTCACAACGGGAAAGTCGCTGTCCGAACCCATAATTACGGCTACTTTTTTCATCATTGGCTCACTACCTTTATTGTTATAGATTTATCCCAACTATTATACCGAAAAAACGGAGGTTTTTCAATATGTTTGGAGAAAATAGAGCGAAAAAAAGCGTCCCAAGCGCTATTATATTTTAGTCATTTCATATACAGAAGCGTGCAGAATTATGCGCAAAAGCGACAGCCGAGGGTCGGCTGCCGCTGAATTTGCATTATTTTGTTTTGACGTCCGTATCCTTCCAAAGCTCCTTTACGGTAGTGACAGTGCCTGCCAAGCCCTGAATATCGGAGGGAATAATGATTTTGGTCGCCTTGCCGTCCGCTGCCTTTGCAAACGCTTCCAGACTTCTGAGCTGAATAACCCGGTCGCTGGGAGCGGCTTCGTTGAGCATGCGCAGCGCGTCGGCGTTTGCCTTTTGGACGGTGAGAATCGCTTCCGCCTCACCCTGTGCCTCACGGATTTTTTGCTCCTTGACCGCGTCGGCTTTGAGAATTGCGGATTCCTTCAAGCCCTCCGCAACAAGAATTTGGCTGCGCTTTTCGCCCTCTGCGTCCAAAATTCTTGCACGGCGCTCACGCTCCGCCTTCATCTGCTTTTCCATCGCGTCCTGAATCTCTCTCGGCGGCAGAATGTTTTTCAGCTCCACGCGGATAACCTTGATGCCCCACGCGTCGGTGGCTTCGTCGAGGATAATGCGGATTTTGTCGTTGATGGTGTCGCGCGAGGTGAGCGTGTTGTCCAGCTCCAAATCGCCGATGATATTGCGCAGCGTGGTGGCGGTGAGGTTTTCAATCGCGCTCAGCGGATGTTCTACGCCGTAGGTATAGAGCTTGGGGTCGGTAATTTCAAAATAGACGACCGTGTCAATCTGCATGGTGACGTTATCGCGCGTGATAACCGGCTGAGGCGGAAAATCCACCACCTGCTCCTTGAGCGAAACCTTGCGCGAAATGCGGTCGATAAACGGTGTTTTGAGATGCAGACCCGTGTCCCATGTGGCGTAATAGGCGCCCAGACGCTCCACCACAAAGGCGTGTGCCTGCGGCACAATCTTGATGTTGCGCACAATCAGAATTAAAATAATCAGAACAATGATGCTGACAATAATAATCGTTGCTACCATAATACTCTCTCCTTAAAAAACTTTTTCCACAATCAGCTTGACGCCGTCAACAGCGATTACGCGGACGGTATCGCCCTCTTTGAGCGGCGGATTGTCGGTTTTGACGCTCCAGACCTTGCCGAGCACCTTGGCTTGTCCCACCGATTCGGTATTTTCGACGGGCTTGAGCATCACGCCCTTTTCGCCCGGCAGACGGTCAATGTTGGTGCGCAGCTGCACGCGGTTCTCCTTGAGACGTCTGACAAGCGGCCGCGTGAGCAGCAGCGCCAGCAGCGACACGCCGACAAAAACAGCCAGTTGAATCACGACGGAATCGGTAAAAAGAGTCGTAAGCGCAGCGCAGAGCGCGCCCACCATAAACCATACCGAAACCAGCTGAACCGTGGTGATTTCGACCAAGACCATGACAATTGCCAGAGCAATCCAAATATATGCCATCATATAAGGCTCCATTCACATCACCTCTACCCATTATATACCACAAATTGATAAAAATATCAACTGTTTTTTGTAATTTTTATTTGCCTCTACACTTTTTGATTATTATGTGTTATAATAGAGAAGAAAATTCAATGAAACGGTGAACGATATGGCTTTTGATACCTTTGACGCCGGCGTAGCGCCCGGCGGACTGCGCAGCAAGAATGAAATAAAAATACTGATTTGTTACCTCTTTGCCTCGGTAAACGACAAGATGAGCCAAAGTCTGGTGGTGGAGGCAATCCGCTCCCATGAGCTGGCAAACTTTTTTGAGATTGTCGTCGCCTTTGAGGAGCTGATTCACGACGGCAACCTGCGTGAAAGCGACATGGTGGACAACGAGCAGACCTATGAGCTGACCGTCAACGGCAAGGTGATAGCCAGCCAGCTCGAAACCACGCTTGCGCACACCGTCAAGCAAAAATCCTACGACTGCGCGCTGCGGCTGCTCAGCGAGCGCAAGACCGCGAGAGAGAATTTTGTGGATATTCAAAAAACCGACAACGGCTATTTGGTCAACTGCCGCGTCTCCGGCGGCGAGGTGACGCTGCTCGATTTCACGCTCTATGCGCCGAGCTTTGAGCAGGCGGAGGTGCTCAAGAAGAACTTTTTGAGCTATCCGCAGACCGTCTACAAGACCATGCTCGGGCTGATGACCAAGGATATTGAAAACGTCGGCGAAGCATTGGAGGAGGTCTACGGCACCGCTTCCTTAAAAAATCAGATTTAAAAACAACAACAGGGTCACGCCCGGCACGCCGCCCATCACGGCGGTGAGAATCGACAGCAGGCTGACCGGTATGGCTACGCCTGTAAAGCCGGACAGCAGATTGACGCCGCTGAGCGTCAAAAGCCCCGACCCGACAGACAAGAGCGCCCGCTTGAACGGGTGCTTATTTTTTGACAGCGCGTGAACCAGCGCAAACACAACAAAGGTCGCCGCAAACAGGGCGGCAATTCCCCACCATGGCATAGCTTCATCTCCAAAACAAAAATAGACTGCCAAAAAGACAGTCTATCTTATGCTTGGATGTGAAAAATTATGCTGCCGAGCCGCACTCAGCTGAAAATAATGCCCTTCTCCTGCAGGAAAGAAAGCACGTTCAGCGCGATAACGAACACGACGAACACCGCCGCAAACACCTTTGTCCAACGGGACAGAAAAGCGTCGATGGAACGAGCCTTATTCTTGGAGAAATAGGAATCAGCCGCGCCGGTGACAACGCCGATGCCCTGCTGGTTGCCTTCCTGAAGAATAATGACTACGATGATAGCGATGGAAACAATCGCGAGTACAATGCCGAGCACAATAAATAATGCGTTCATACTATCGTCCTTTCATTTTGCGTACCTATACGCACGAATCAACTTATATATATTACCATATAAAACCGGAGTTTTCAAGTGTTTTTTTGAAATTTTTATGGGATTTTATCAGATTAAAGACAACTGCTCCTCGCCCTTGTCCTCGCTGCTCGGCAGTGCGCCGAGAGCAGGCAGCGAACGGGTGCGGTAGCGCTGCGACTTGACAAAGGTTCCCTCCGCATAAGGCTTTAAGCCCATCAGCCACTGACCCTTTTTGAGCTTCATCACCGCCACGCCCTGTGTGGTGCGCGTGGTTTTGAGCGACAGCGCGCCGGTGTGCAGCAACAGCATTCTGCCGGAGGACGCGGAGAACAGCACCTCCTTGTCCTCATCCAGCCACAGCATGGCGGTCATGAGCGCTTTGTCGGAGTAAGCGCCGGTCAGCTTTTTGCGGTTTGTCTTGGTGGCGTACGCCTCCAGCGGCACCTTGGCTGCCTTGCCGTTTTCAAAGGCAAAGAGCAGAATGCCCTTGTAGTCCTTGGTGGCGACCATGTACACCGCGTTTTCGCCCTCGTCCATGCCGAGCTTTGCCGCGACATAATCACCCAAAACGCTCGTTTTGGTGTCGGAAAAATCGCTCGCCTTTGCCTTGTAGACCTGCGCCTTGTCGGTGAAGAACAACAGGTCGCAGTTGTTGGAAAGCTCGATTTCCTGCGTAATCTCGTCGCCGTCCTTTAGCTTGTGCGCACCGCTCATGCGCAGGGACTGCGGCGTTATTTTTTTGAAGTAGCCCTCCTTGGTGAAGAAGAAGGTGCAGGCGTAATCGGGCACGGCGGCGGCTTCCTCCACATACTGCACGGTGTCCTCATAGAGAATGATGCTGCGCCGCGGTTCGCCGTACTGCGCAGCGACCGCCTTCAGCTCCTTGACGATAATCGTCTTGATGCGCGCCTTGCTTTTCAGAATGTCGTCCAGCTCGGCAATGTCTTTTTCGAGCTGTTCAATATCCTGTGTGCGTTTGAGGATATACTCGCGGTTGAGGTGGCGCAGCTTGATTTCCGCCACATATTCCGCCTGCGTTTTGTCGATGCCAAAGCCTATCATCAGGTTCGGCACCACCTCGATTTCCTCGTCGGTTTCGCGGATAATCTTTATCGCCTTGTCAATATCCAGCAGGATTTTGGCGAGACCCTCCAAAAGATGCAGGCGCTCCGCTTTTTTGGTGCGGTCAAAGTAGGTGCGGCGGCGGACACATTCCATGCGGAACGCAATCCACTCGTTCAGCAGCCCCTTGACGCCGAGCACCATCGGCACGCCGCCGATCAGCACATTAAAGTTGCAGGCATAGCTGTCCTCCAAGGTCGTGAGCTTAAAGAGCTTTGCCATCAAAATATCGGGATTGACGTTTCGTTTGAGGTCAATCGTGATTTTGAGACCGTCCAGACCGGTTTCGTCGCGGATGTCCGCAATCTCCTTTACCCTGCCCTGCTTGACCAAATCAATGATTTTTTCAATAATCACCTCAGAGGT
This sequence comes from uncultured Clostridia bacterium, assembly GCA_946407465.1. Classification (GTDB taxonomy): domain Bacteria; phylum Bacillota; class Clostridia; order Oscillospirales; family Acutalibacteraceae; genus Ruminococcoides. The sequence continues at coordinate 13,622 of CAMJOD010000012.1, read as the reverse complement.
CGTGGTGCTCGGGATGGAGAGAATATCAATGCAGTTTTGACTTTTGTCGTAGTTGTAACGCGCGCGCAGACGGATGCTGCCCCTGCCGGTTTCGTAGACCTGATCCATGACCTTTTCGTCATAGAGAATCTGGCAGCCGCCGATAAAGTCGGGAGCCGGCAGCGTGGACTTGACGTCATGGTCGGGATTGCGAATCAGCGCGGCGGTGGTTTCACAGATTTCTCTGAGGTTAAAGGAGCAGATATTGGACGCCATGCCGACAGCGATGCCGGTGTTGGTGTTGACGAGCACAGACGGAAAGCTCGCCGGCAGGAGCGTCGGCTCCTTCATGGTGTTGTCGTAGTTGTCAACAAAGTCAACGGTGTCCTTGTCAATATCGTTAAACAGCTCCGCGCAGATCGGCGCGAGCTTGGCTTCGGTGTATCGGTAGGCAGCACACGCCATATCGCGGCTGTAGAACTTTCCAAAATTGCCCTTTGAGTCTACGTACGGGTGCAGCAGCGCCTCGTAGCCGCGCGACAAACGTACCATCGTGTCATAGATCGCCGCGTCGCCGTGCGGATTGAGCTTCATGGTCGCGCCGACGATATTCGCGGACTTGGTGCGGCTGCCCTTTAGCAGTCCCATTTTGTACATGGTGTAGAGCAGCTTGCGGTGAGAGGGCTTGAAGCCGTCGATCTCGGGGATCGCACGCGACAGGATGACGCTCATGGCGTAGGGCATGAAGTTTTCGCGAATGGTCGAAACGATCGGCTGCTCCACGACCCCACCTGCGCCGTTGATGACGCCGTGGATCTTGGAGTCCGTCGCCTTCGATGTTTTCTTTTTTCTCGGTGCCAATGCGCTGTCCTCCTCAGCTTAAGTCGAGCTGGTCGATGTATTCGCTGCCGTGCTCGACGATGTAATCTTTTCGCGCCTGCAAATTGTTGCCGATCAAAATATCAAAAATCGCGGCGGTCTGTTCCGCGTCGTCGGGCATGATCTTGATCAGACGGCGCGTTTTGGGATTCATGGTGGTAAAGTTCATCATATCGGGTTCGTTTTCACCGAGACCCTTGCTGCGCTGGATGGTATATTTTTCGTCGCCGATTGCCTTGATAAACTGCTCCTTTTCGGCTTCGTCATAGGCAAAATACACCTGATTTTTGGTGGTGATCTCGTATAGCGGCGATTCGGCGATAAACACCTTTCCTTCGCGTATCAGCGTAGGTGTGAGGCGGTAGAGCATGGTCAGCAGCATGGTGCGGATATGAAAGCCGTCCACGTCGGCATCGGTGCAGATGATGACCTTGCTCCAGCGCAGCGCGTCCAAATCAAACAAAGAGAGGTTTTTGTTCGCCTTTGACTTGACCTCGACGCCGCAGCCCAGAACACGGAGCAGATCGGTGATGATGTCGCTTTTGAAAATACGGTCATAATCGACCTTTAGGCAGTTGAGGATCTTGCCGCGGATGGGCATGATCGCCTGAAAATCGGCGTCACGCGCGAGCACGCAGGCGCCCTTTGCAGAGTCGCCTTCTACGATAAATAATTCCCGTTCGGAAATATCCTTGCTGCGGCAGTCCTTGAACTTCTCGACGCGGTTGGTGATGTCGAGATTGCGCGAGAGATTCTTTTTGATGTTCAAACGCGTCTTTTCGGCATTCTCGCGGCTGCGCTTGTTGATAAGCACCTGCTCCGCGATTTTGTCCGCTTCGAGCGGATTCTCGATAAAATAGACCTCCAGGCTTTGACGCAAAAAGGCGGTCATGGCGTCCTGAATACCCTTGTTGGTGACCGCTTTTTTTGTCTGGTTGGCATAGGACGCGATATTCGAAAAGGACGAGATAACGCAGACCAGACAGTCGGCGACGTCATCAAAGCTGATTTTTTTGTCGGTTTTGTTATATTTGTTGGTGCTTTTCAGATAGCTGTCAATCTGATAGGTAAAGGCGTTGCGCACTGCCTTGTCGGGTGCGCCGCCGTGCTCCAGCCAACTGGAATTGTGGTAGTATTCGGTGGTGCTGACCTTGTTGGAAAAGGCGACGGCGATGTCCATCTTACATTTGTATTCGGGCTTGTCGTCGCGGTCGCGCGTCTTGACCTCGGTTGTCCAGTGCTGCACGCCTGTCAGACCGTCCTCGCCGACAAGCTCCGCCACATGGTCGGAAACGCCGTTCATATACTGAAACACCGTTGTGTCAAAGCTTCTGCCGTTTTGGTTGCGAAAGACAAATTCCACGCCTGCGTTGACAATCGCCTGCCGCTTCATCACATCGAGAAAGTATTCGGGCGGAATATTGATGTCGGTAAAGACCTCCAAATCGGGCTTCCAGGTAATTTTGGTGCCGGTGTCCTTTTTGCTGTACGGCTCCTTTTTTAAGCCGCCCACATTCTCTCCCTTTTCAAAATGCAGGGTGTAGCGCATGCCGTCGCGGCGAATATCGACATCCATATATTCGGAGCTGTACTGCGTGGAGCACAGACCGAGACCGTTCATGCCGAGCGAAAACTCATAGCTCTCGCCCTCGTTGTTGCCGTACTTGCCGCCGGCATACATTTCGCAGAACACCAGCTCCCAGTTGTAGCGCTGTTCCTTCTCGTTGAAATCGACGGGAATGCCTCTGCCGTAATCCTCGACCTCAATCGCGCCGTTAGAAAAACGCGTCACGATAATCTTTTTGCCGTGACCCTCGCGCGCTTCGTCGATGGAGTTGGAGAGGATTTCAAACACCGAATGCTCGCAGCCGTCGAGTCCGTCGGAACCGAAGATAACCGAAGGACGCTTGCGCACACGCTCGGCGCCCTTCAGCGTGGTAATACTGTCGTTGCCGTATGCCTGCTGTTTTTTTCTTGCCATATACTACTTCCTTGTTTTAATGTGGAATTTGGAGTTTAAAATTTGGAATTTTGGTCGGGACGGATACCGCGGCTGTTCCGAAAGGTGGCGTCCCGAATAAATCCATATGGTGCGAAATTCAATTCGCAATTCGTAATTCATAATTCATAATGCATAATTGGATGAGAGGAAACGTTTCAGATTCTTGAGATTTTCCCTGTGCCCTACAAGTCAAGGCAAGCCGGCGTACAGCCTGTCCTCTGCTGCAAAAACTACCAATCGGAGCGAAGCGACCCTTCAAATTCCAAGTTCCAAATTCCAAATTAGTTTCCGCTTTATTCGTCACTTGTCTCCGCGCAGCTTTTTTATCTTATCGCGCAGATAGGCTGCGTGCTCAAATTCAAGCAGACGCGCCGCCGCCTTCATTTCCTTTGTCAGGCTTTCGATAAGCTGCTGGCGCTGCGCCTTGCTGAGCTTTTTGACATTCTTAAATTCGCTGTCGGAGTGAGTGGAGATTTCGAGAATTTCGCCGACCTTTTTGACGATGGTTTGCGGCACAATGCCGTGCTCCTCGTTGTATTTTTGCTGAATCTCGCGGCGGCGGTTTGTCTCGGTGAGCGTTTGCTGCATGGAGTCCGTCACGCTGTCGGCGTACATAATCACCATGCCCTCGCTGTTGCGCGCGGCGCGTCCGACAATCTGAATCAGAGAGCGCGCACTGCGCAAAAAGCCCTCCTTGTCCGCGTCAAGAATCGCGACCAGCGACACCTCGGGAATGTCCAAGCCCTCGCGCAGCAGGTTGATGCCGACCAGCACGTCGAACTCGCCGAGGCGCAAATCGCGCACGATTTCCATGCGTTCCACCGTGTCTATATCGTGGTGCATATAGCGCACGCGGATGCCCATGGTTTCGAGATAATTGGTCAAGTCCTCCGCCATTTTTTTGGTGAGCGTCGTCACGAGCACGCGCTGTTTTTTGGCGGCGCGGACATTGATTTCGGACACCAAATCGTCGAGCTGTCCCTCGGTGGGACGCACCGAGATTTCGGGGTCGAGCAAGCCGGTGGGACGAATAATCTGCTCCGCCACGACCTGACTTTTTTCCAGCTCCAGGTCGCCGGGCGTTGCGCTGACAAATACCGCCTGGTTGATGTGGTCATAAAATTCGTCAAAGTTCAGCGGACGGTTGTCGAGCGCCGACGGCAGACGGAAGCCGTAGTCCACCAGACTTTGCTTGCGCGCGCGGTCGCCGGCGTACATGCCCCTGACCTGCGGCAGCGTCACGTGGGATTCGTCCACGAACAGCAGAAAGTCATCGGGAAAATAATCGAGCAGGGTGTACGGCTTGGAGCCGGGCGGTCTGCCGGAGAGAATCCGCGAGTAGTTTTCGATGCCGGAGCAAAAGCCGATTTCCTGCAGCATCTCCATATCGTAGCGTGTGCGCTGTTCAATGCGCTGGGCTTCGAGCAGCTTGCCGTTTTCGCGGAAGTAGGCGAGCCGTTCGTCCAGCTCGCGCTCAATTTCCGCCAGCGCGACCTGCATTTTGTCGCGCGAAACAATATAGTGTGAAGCGGGATAAACCGCCGCGTGCTTCAAAAACGCCTTTAGCTCGCCGGTGAGCGGATTGATTTCGGAAATGCGGTCAATCTCGTCGCCGAAAAACTCTACGCGTAAAACCGAATCGTTGGACGACGCCGGAAAAATCTCCACCACATCGCCCCTGACGCGGAATTTGTTGCGGATAAAATTGATGTCGTTGCGTTCATATTGCAGCTCCACTAGCTTTTTTACCAGCTCCTCACGCGATTTTTCCATGCCGGGACGCAGCGAAATCACCATGTTGCGGTAATCAATCGGGTCTCCCAGGCTGTAGATACACGAAACCGAGGCGACAATAATCACGTCGCGCCGCTCCGACAGCGCCAGTGTGGCGCTGTGCCGCAGCTTGTCGATTTCGTCGTTGATGGAGCTGTCCTTTTCAATATAGGTATCGGTCTGGGCGACATACGCCTCCGGCTGATAGTAGTCGTAATAGCTGACAAAATACTCCACCGCGTTCTCGGGGAATATCTCCTTGAACTCGGTACAGAGCTGCGCGGCAAGCGTTTTGTTGTGCGCCAAAACAAGCGTCGGACGCTGGGTGCGTTCGATGACATTTGCCATGGTAAAGGTTTTGCCGGAGCCGGTGACGCCGAGCAGCGTGGTTTCGCGGTTGCCGTTGTTGACACTGTTCACAATGGCGTCAATCGCCTGCGGCTGGTCGCCTGTGGGTTTGTATTTGGAATGAATCTTAAATTTCATAACGTTTGTTGACAAAAACCTTGGAAAGCTGTTTGTGTGAACGGATAGAAAAATAATCGTTTGAGGTGATAATCAGGTGATCAACCAACACCACGCCGATGCCGTCCAGCGTGACGGAAATCATGTGTGTGGTTTCAACGTCCTGACGTGAGGGGACGCACATCTCACTCGGGTGATTGTGCGCCAGATAAACGTATTTTGCATTGTGCCGCAGCGCTAGGTCAACGATTTTGCGCACCGGCGATTCGGTGGCGGAAACGGAGCCTTCGGCGATAATCTCGCACAAAATCAGCCTGTCGTTGGAATCCGCCAGCGCGATTGCCGATTTTTCTATGGTGGCGCCGATGAACTTTTTCCGGAGAATTTCCGGCGCGTTTTTCATGTTGATACGGTCGAGCAGCGTTTTGGTTTCGGAATAGGTGCGAGCCAGCTCAGGTATCATTTTCAGCAAGACGGCAGCGGATTCGCTCATGCCGAAATCCCTTTGCAGCTCGTCAACAGGCGAGTCGCACACCTTTGCGAACGAGCCGTAGCGATCCAGCAGACGGTGCGCCAGCGGATTGGTGTCCCTGCGCGGAATCGCATAATACAGCAGCATCTCCAAAATTTCGTGCTGCTGCATTCCCTGAAACCGATACTCAATAAACCGCTGCTTCATGCGCTGACGGTGTCCTGCATGCAGATTCTTTTCCTTCTCCTGATTGTCCGCCATTATTTTACGCCGTATTGTTCGTAATAAGCGTCGATTGCCGCCTTGAGCGTGTCGTCGATAATCACCTTGCCCTTGTATTCTCTGTTATAGAGGTGCTCCACAACCTCCGCCATGGTGACAATCGCGGTGGTTTGCAGACCGTATTTTTCCTCAATCTCAGCCAAGGCGCTCTTTTCGCCCTTGCCGCGTTCCATGCGGTCAACGGACACGACCAAGCCAACCGGCGTTACGTCGCCCTGCGCCTTGATGATGGGAAGCGTCTCCTCAATAGAGGTGCCGGCGGTGGTGACGTCCTCAATAATAACGACCTTGTCGCCGTCGTTGATCGGGCTGCCGAGCAGAATACCCTTGTCGCCGTGATCCTTGATTTCCTTGCGGTTGGAGCAGTAGCGGATGTCGGCACCGAATTTTTCGCTGATGGCGATGGTTGCCGCAACCGAAAGCGGAATACCCTTGTAGGCGGGACCGAACAGCACGTCAAAGTCAAGTCCGAACTTGTCCTTGATTGCCTCGGCATAATAAGCGCCCAGACGTCTGAGCTGCGCGCCGGTGCGATAAAAACCGGTGTTGACAAAGAACGGTGTCTTTCTGCCGCTCTTGGTGACAAAATCACCGAATTTCAGCACATTGCAGTCTACCATAAACTCAATAAATTCCTTTTTGTAAGCTTCCATAATGTCCTCCGTAATCAAATATTTGTTTGCATATTTTTACAAATACCATTTTACCACAATATATTGCGTTTGTAAACCCTAAAAGCCACATTTTATTTTGCGAAACACTTGGGATTTGATGTTTTTATACAGCCGCGCAAAAACAAGGACACGCCTGCGCGTGCCCTTGCCTGTCCGTGTATTACTGTAATTTGGAGATAATCTGTTTTTTATACTGCAAAAATTCCTCAGTGAGATTAAAATCCCTGCGCCGCGGCTTTGGCTCCGTGATGACGATTTCGTCGGTGATGGAGCCCGGTCTGCCGCGCAGCAGACAGATGCGGTCGGAGAGCAGAATCGCCTCGTCCACATCATGGGTGATAAAGATGGTGGACAGCTTGATTTCGTCCATCACATCAAGGTACCAGCGGTGCATTTCGCTCTTTGTCAGGGTGTCGAGGGCGCTGAACGGTTCGTCGAGCAGCGCGACTGAGCCGCCGAACATATAGGTGCGCAGCAGTGCCGCGCGCTGGCGCATACCTCCCGAAAGCTCAGCCGGATAGCGCTTTTGCGTGCCGTCGATGCCGAACGCCTTGAAGTGCCCGCCGACCTTTTGCCGCGCGAGCTTTTTCTTCATGCCCTTGATAATCAGCGGCAGCGCCACATTGTCCTCCACCGTGCGAAACGGCAGGAGCATATCCTTTTGGAGCATGTAGCTGATTTTGCCGGACTGACCGGTGATGTCCTCGCCGCCGAGGAGCACCTTGCCCGTCTGCGGACGGTTCAGTCCCGCAATGACGTTGAACAGCGTGGTTTTGCCGCCGCCGCTCACGCCGAGCAGACAAATCAGCTCTCCCTCATGCAGCGTGAGGTTCAGGTTTTCGAGGATATTGGTTTTTCCGTCGTAGGAAAAGCTGACGTTTTGAATGTCGAGCGCGTGCATGCTTACACCAGATAATCGTTGGTAAAGCCGGTGTTCTCGGCGATTTTTTCCTCAAACAGATTGTTGTCGTTAATCCAGTTATAAAAGGCGTTCCATCTCTTGGGATCCATGTAGCCCCACTTCTCAACGTCCGCCTTGTATTCCTTGGAAAGATACTGCTGGCTCGCCTTGACAAGCTTGCTGTCCAGCTCCGGCGCTGCCTTTAAGAGAATGTCGGCAGCCTCGTCGGGATTGTCAATCGCAAACTCATAGCCTTTTTTGAGGGCGCTGAGGAAGCGCATGGTCTGGGTGGTGTTTTGCTTCATCCAGTCGATATTGCCGACGACAACGGGCGTATAGTAGTCAAATACAGGGTCGATGTCCTTGAACGCGAAGTAGTCGGTTTCGAGTCCGGCAACCTCGGTGGCAACGCCTGCCCAGCCGTAGAACACCCAGATTGCGTCTACCTGCTTGCTCTGCAAGGCGGAAACCTCGTCGGTGACGGTGGAGGGAATCAGCTTGACCTTGGAAAAGTCGCCGCCGTCCTTTTCTACCACGGTTTGAAGGGTTGCCTTTTCAATCGGCAAATCCCAGGTGGCATAGGTTTTGCCCTCCATGCCCTTGGGCTTGTCCATGCCGTTGCCCTTGAGCGAAATAATGCCGGAGGTGTTGTGCTGCACCAGCGCGGCAACCGCCTCAATCGGCACCTTGCCCTCACCGGCGACGGCAGGCAGCATGCTGTCCTGGAACGAAACGCCGAACTGCGCCTTGCCGGAGCCTACCAGCATTTCGGCGCCGTCCTCGGGCGGCTGCACAATCTCAACGTCCAGACCGGCTTCGTCAAAATAGCCCTTTTCCTGTGCGACATACAAGCCGGTGTGATTGGTGTTGGGCGTCCAGTCGAGCACAAAGGTAATCTTTGTTCTGTCGGAGGAATCGGCGGTTGCGGCGGAATCCTTGGTTGCGGATTTACTTGCCGCCTCGCTCTTGGTCTCGCTTTTTTGGTTATTTGCCGCGCAGCCTGCCGCAACGCCCAACAGAAGCGCACAGGCAAGCAGAACAGCTGAAAGTCTTTTTTTCATTGGTTTCTCCTTTTTTGATTAATTTTATCCCACGGCATGCACGCGTGCTGAATGATGTGCGTGAGCCATATTAACAGCAGACTCAGTACGGAAATCAAAATGATGACCGCAAACATTTTGTCGGACGAAAAGGATTTGCGCACCCTTGTCATGTAGCAGCCGAGGCCCTCGGTGCCGCCGATCCATTCGGAGACGACCGCGCTGACGACCGCATAGCTCACCGAGATTTTCAGGCTTGAAAAGAACTGTCCCAGCGAATTGGGCAGCTTGACATAGCGAAAAATCTGTATATCGGACGCGCCCATTGTCCGCATCAGGTTGACCGTGTCCGCGTCCACCGACGCAAAGCCCTCCAGCAGGCTGATGGCTATCGGAAAGAACACGACCAGCACAATCAGAATAATCTTGGGCAGCATTTGATAGCCCAGCCAGATAACGAGCAGCGGCGCGATGGCGATGGTGGGAATGGTTTGGCTGATGACAATCAGCGGATAGAGCATTTTGCGGACAAGGCTGATTTTGTCCATGATGACCGCCATCAAAAAGCCCGTCAGTATGCCGAAAAACAAGCCGATAAAGGTCTCCGCCAGCGTGACGCGCGCATGCGAGAGCATGAGCTGCCAATCCTTTTGAAAGGCGGCGAGCACGTCGCCCGGCGAGGGCAGCATATACTTTGGCACGCTGCCAAAGGCGCAGATGCAGTACCATGCCAAAAAAATGAGCAGCAGCGCGGCGAGCGGCGGCAGAACCTTATTGATGGTGCTTCGTAACTTTTCTTTCAATCGTCAGCACATCTCCCTCCGGACGGTAATCGACCTTGATGTAGGCGAGCACGGAGGGTGCGCCTGCGCGAATGGCGATGTGCTGGCACTCCTTGACGATGTCCATCAGCTCATCATAGTCACCCTCGATAGCGGTTTCAAAGGGACCCACATAGCACTTGAGACCGGTGCTTTTGATGTAGGCGATTACCTCGTCCACGATGCGGATAAGCTCCTCATCATTTTTTGCTTCGGGGAGGGTTTGAATCGCAACGCTTGCGTTCATAAAAACAACTCCTTAAAAAAAATTAAAGCGCTGCGGATGACGCAACGCTTTCACAACGAAACTATTACAGCTTCCTACGTCGGCATAATCCGCATCAGGTGTAAGGGTCAAGGCAAACAGCCTACTCTCAGTCCGCTTGGTCGGACTCCCCTGCTTCGCTATATAGTTTAGTACGAACGGAAAAATTTGTCAAGAGTTTATTTAAAAAATTGATAAATCTGACATTTCAGCATGCCGTTGTAGGTCTTGCGGCGCTTGTCCGCTTTTCTGCCGAAAATCTTCTCAAAATCGTCGTCAGGCGTAATCACGGTGTAGCGCTTGCCCTTTTCGCTTTTGAAGCGCTGCCCCATCACGGCATAGAGCGCCTCGGCAGTGTTCAAATCGAGCAGCCGCTCGCCGTAGGGCGGATTGGTGATGACCGTGCAGTACCCCTCCGGCGCCGCAAAATCGCGTATGTCACGTTTTTGAAAGGTGATGCGGTCGCCTACGCCTGCCACCTCGGCGTTGTGTTTGGCAATGGCGAGCGCGGCTTCGTCAATATCATAGCCCTCGGCGTGAAACGGACAGTCGCGGTCAATTTTGGCACGTGCTGCCTCGCGCTCGGCATCAAAGACGCCGTCCGGCACACAGCCCCATTCCTCGGCGGCAAAATGGCGCGTCAGTCCCGGTGCGATTTTGAGCGCCTTCATAGCGGCTTCTATCAGAATCGTGCCGCTGCCGCACATCGGGTCAACGACAAAATGATTGCGGCGCACGCCTGACATCTCCACCATTGCCGCCGCCAGCGTCTCCTTGAGCGGCGCGTCATTTGCCTGTGCGCGGTAGCCGCGCTTGTGCAGACCGGCGCCGGTGGTGTCGAGCAGCATGCTCACGCGGTCGTTCATCACCAAAAACTGAATCTGGTGCATAGCGCCTGTCTCCTCAAACCAAGAGAGCATATAGCGCTCGGACAAGCTGTTGACAACCGCCTTTTTGATGATTTTTTGGCAGTCGGTCATGCTCATCAGCTGTGATTTCAGGCAGCTGCCCTTGACGGGAAACGCATCGTTGGGACCAATAAAATCCGCCCAGTTCAACGCCCTTACACGGTTGAAAAGCTCCTCAAAGCTGACGGCGCGAAACTCGCCGAGCAAAATCTGAATGCGTTCGGCGTAGTGCGCGTTGATGTTGGCGCGCGCCATGGCGGAAAAATCGCCGTCAAACAGCACTCTGCCGTTTTCGGCGCGGACGTTTTCCAGCCCCAAAAAACGAAATTCATTGGCGCAGTAGCCCTCCAAGCCGAAAATGCAGGGCGCGCAAAAGGTCATTTTCATAGCTCCTCCAAAAACAGAGGGTATCGGATAACCGATACCCTTCCCTGTGGTTTATTTTTGTCAGTCCTTGGCCGGCTCCAACACACCGTAGTTGCCGTTGGCGCGTCTGTAGACAACGTTCATTTCGTCGGTCTCGGCGTTGATGAACATGAAAAAGTCGTGGTTGATCATGTTCATTTCGAGAATCGCTTCCTCGACGCTGATGGGCTTGAGCATCACCTGCTTTTTGCGAACGACCTGATACTCCTCCTCAGGCTCCTCCTGAGCGGGCATATCCGCGGTGAGCGCATCAATGCCGCCTGCCTTGACACGCTTTTCGAGACGCGTCTTGTTCTTGCGAATCTGGCGCATCAAAATGTCAACCACGCGGTCGAGCGCGTCGTTCATCTCGGACATGGTGCTTTCGGCGCGATAAATCATCTTGTTGTCGCGGATGGTAATCTCCACCGTCTGACGGTTCTTTTCCACCGTCACCACCACATGGGCTTCCGCCTTGTCGGAAAAAATCTTCTGGAACTTGGCGAGCTTTTTCTCCACGCGTTCCTTAAAATTGTCTCGTAATGTGACCTTTCTGGCTGTGTAGGTAATAGTCATCATAAACCTCCTTCAGCCGCGCAGAAAATCTGCGCGTTGTGTTTTTGCATTCGAATATGATACGCGCCTTGCGGCGGCGCAGGTTGCGAATAAGCGGAAGCTATCTTCTTCCGTTGCCGTTGCCGCGGCGGCTGTAGCCGCGGCTCTCACCGCGCTTTAAGTCGGAGATTTTGTCCTCGCTGGTCTGCTTGAACCGCGACATCATGTCCTCAAAGCTGGAGGGCGACGCCTTGCGCGAGCTCTGCCACTCGTAGTCGCCGGGCGACTTGACCGGCGGCGCGGGCTTGTAGGGCTGGCGGTTCTGGCTGCGCTGCTGCTGCTTTTGCTTTTGCGGCTTTTTTTGCTGCTCCTTGGGCAGCGCCTGTTTCATGGACAGGCTGATTTTGCCGCCGTTCACAGCGAGTACCTTCACCTTGACGGTCTGACCGACCTTGACATAATCGCTGATTTCCGTGATGAAGGTAGGTGCAACCTCGGAAATATGCACCATGCCTGTTTTGGATTCCGGCAAGTCGATAAACGCACCGAATTTTGTAATTCCGGAAACCTTGCCTTCTAAAATTGCTCCGACCTCAATTGCCATAAATTTTACTTTCCCCTCGATACCTTTGCAGTATGTCCTTTTGCAGTTTAGTCGCCTGCGACGTTGATAAAAATACGTTCACCCTCGCTGACGTAGCCAAGATCCTCCTTGGCGATTTTTTCCATATACTCCGCCAGCTCGTCACCCTCATAGCTCTGAACCTTTTGGAGATAATTGGCTTCTATTTCAACAACATTGATGTGCTGCTGCAATTCACTTAGCTCTGCGCGTTTTTCGGCGATTTTTACATGCTGGTTGATGATGGTAATCACGGCATAAAAAACAAAGCCGATTGCCGCGAGATAAAGCAAAACATAGCGCAGCCTGCGTTTCTTCCGTGGATTCTCAATAACCTTCGGTCCCTGCTCCACGGCGGTTTCATCCGCGCCTGCGGCTGTCTTGGCGGTGCTTGTGACCGGCGCCGCTGACGTGGTCTTTCGGGAGTTTCTTTTTTTTCTGATCATTCAAATTCCTTTTTTCAAAATCCGATTTTATATTGCGATTTTTCTTTAGACATGCTAATCCACTGTTTATATTATACAATAACTTGCAGGCAATTTTCAATAGGTATTTTGCAAATATTTTTGTTTTTTCGCAAATTTTTTGAAAAGCTTTTTTCGTTAACCGAATAATAGGGCTGTATATCCGAAACAGCACGCGCCCTATCGTCAGCCGGTAGAGCACCATTCCCGACAAGCTGCCTGCCGCGACATAAAAGCGGACAAAGCCCGACAGATATGCCAGCGAAAAGAAGAATATCGCCAGCGCCCACAAGAGCATAAAGCAGCTGTCCGAGAGGACGACAGCGAGCCTGCCGAGACAAAAGGCGGTTCTCCATAGCCTGAGCAGTCCGTAGACGATTCCGAGACCGATTCCCATGATGACGGAACAGCCAAAGGCGACGGACTGCTGCGCCACTGTCAGCTCCACGGCAATCCCCTACCGGAACAGCTTGGAGAGCCGCGAGCGCGAGCCGTCGCTTCCGCTGTATTGCAGCGAGCTGACGGTGCCGTCCACGGTGACGTCTCCCGTTTCGAGATTCAAGCGGTCAATATGCAGACCGCTGCCCTTTATCATCAAATTGCCAGCCGAGGTTTTGACCGCGATGGCCTCCTCGTTAAAGCCGCTCACGTCCTCGGCGCCGGTCAGCACCAGCCGTCTGCGGTTGTCCAGCATGAGGGTGTGCTTTTTCTTGCTCGGTGTTTCGCTCATATCATGACCTCCGTTTTTTGTTACGTTCATATATACGGAGAAACAATGAAAAAAATGCCTGTTATTTTTCCTTAAATCGCGGTGTACATGCTCGCCGCGTCCTCCTTGCGGACGGTCTCCCTGACCTCTGTCACCTTCACCTTGACGCTGCGCGCGCCGAGCGTGATTTCGAGAATATCGCCGACCTTCACATCATAGGAGGCGCGTGCGATTTTTCCGTTGACCGTGACCTTGCCGGCGTCGCATGCTTCGTTGGCAACGGTGCGGCGCTTGATTAAGCGCGACACCTTCAAATATTTGTCTAACCTCATCTGAAAAGTCCTTTCAACTGTTTGTTAAGGCAATACCGCATAATTCAGGTGTGCGGATTGCGCAGCAAGATTTT
>CAMJOD010000011.1 GCA_946407465.1 uncultured Clostridia bacterium | reverse complement strand
CTTTTTTACCGTTGTTATTGTTCCAAATATCTGTCTACTTCGCCATAGCCCTCGGACGAAACAACAATGTAATCTTCACCGGTTTTATAAACCATGAACGAAAACAGACGCAGCTTTTGTCCTTGGTAGCTTGCGCTGTTGACATTGGAGCCGGTGTAAACCGTTTGGTACGCATGACTGATGTCGGAATAGCGGAACACATCCTCATGGCTGTTGAAGGGCTTGTAGCGGAACCCGACATTATCAATCGTCTGCGCCTTATATTCCACATCATAAGGAGAGGACAAAATGCCGGTGATAAAGCTTTCGCGCGTTGCTTTGTCAGCAAGATGCTGCGCCGCTTTTGTTTGGCGATAGCCCTTTTCATCAGTCGTGGCGAACAGCACGCCGCCGCCAATCAGCTCGCCCTTGCTGCAATAGTCCGTGATGTAGAAATTGTGGTGCAGCACCAGATTGGTTCCGTCGTTGTCTGCCGTTGTGGTGCTGTTCGTGACAACAGACGTATGGTTGGTTGCGTCGCTCTGTTTTCCCGACTTCACCTTGATTATCTGGCAGTCGTCGTTGCCGTTGGACTCAAAGCCGCTCGCCACAAATCTCGCCGTATATGATGCGCCGACAGCTAAAATGTTATCATTGCTGTCCATCCACACCGGATATATCTTGTCAGACAACAATGTAACGGTCTGCTGATAATAACCGCTCTTCATATCAATTCCCGGCGTGTTTTCATTGTCTGCATCCACCACCACAATCCTGTAAGGATGCGCTTCTTCTTTTAGCGAGGCGGAAATTCTGACGATATTCACATCATTTTCCTTCGCTGCCTCAACCTTCGCGGAGCCGGTCTCATAGGAATAATCAAAGTAATTGCTCGTGATGTACGGAAGATTCGCCTGTGCAATCGTCTCGGCAGCACTTTTTACGGCGTCTATATCGCTGTATGCCGCCCCTGTTCCGGTCTGCACCTTGACGGTCTTGGTGTAGGAAGCGTTTTTGACCTTGGTATAGTGTCCGTCTTTGTCCTTGGTTTCGTCAAAGATATAGTTGCCGTCGGAGGTGTCGTAATCCTTAAACTTGTAGGTCAGCTCCACGCGAACAGTCGGGTCCTCTTGGCTCACCTGCTTGTACAGCGCTACATAAGTCATATGACCGTTTCCTTCGTCGAAATCATATGCCTTTACCAAATTGATGTCCGTTACATCCGAATAGTCCGCCGGAGCGTTCTCGCCGTCGGGGAAGGTCAGGGTTGTTACGGTGACGTCATTTTGTGTTGTTGAAGAAACCGGAACGCCGTCCACCGGAGTTTTAAACGCCACCCACTTGTCAAAATAATAAGTGCCGTTGCTTGCCGAAACCTCTTCCTTGACCCTTGCATGCAGCACATACTTGAAGTCCTTCATGCAATCGGTTTGTTCATCAAGCGTATAGAGCGCCGCGTATTGAGACGCATACACCTCGTCCTCATCTGTGTTGATGCCGGTGCCGCGCACATAATCAAAGGCAGAGTTGAGCACGGTGTTTTCGCTCTCTGTCACAGCCAAAAAGTGTGAGGTAACGGAGCCGTAGGAGATACGCTCAAAGGTTTTCAGGTGCGTGGAATCCGCCTTGAACCATGCTTCACCGGTGATTTCGGCGTCAATGTCAATCTCAAAGGCTTTTGCGTCTATATCCGCATCGGAGGGCTTTTGCGGAAATCTGCCGTCCGTGTTAACATATTCGCCCTCTACCATAATGTAGTTGATCTTGACGGGATTGCTGATGGTAAAATCTATCTTGTAGTCCTTTCGCAGCTTTGAGGTCTTGATGGTGTATTTATAAATCGATTCGCTGCCGGTCACCAAGTCCATTTCGTATGGCAGAAACGCTTCTTCCGCACCGGTGGTTTCTTCGGAAACAGGATTGCCGCTGCTGTCAACAAAATACTTGAAGTTGAGAATCGGCGTGCCGATATTCTCATTCATATCGACATAGATGCTGATCTCATCCAAGGCAACCCACAGGGACGTGGTGATGGATTTTACCCGTTCGTGAGCGCTGCCTGCTTTTGTGAACCGGACAGTGTAGGTCACCTCATAACGGCCTGAACGCGTGGTCGGGAACACGGCGTTCTGCTCTGTCATATCGTACTCTACGGCATCGGATTTTCCGGCAGGTCCCTTGATGGTGAAGGTTGTGTTCGTCACGTCAATTCCGGGCGAAGTGACAAGGGAGCTGATATTTTGGAACTGGAAGGCGTTTATAATTTCAGCTGCCGTTTTGCCGCCGCTCTCTGTCAAATCAAAGCAAACCTTTTTGTTGATTTTTGTCAAATCAAAATCAACATATGCTTTCTCTGTCGGCACCGGAGCACTGGGGCTCATATCGGTATCCCACAGGTCGATATAATACTCCTTGAACTCCGTCGCCCACGTAACATCTTGGGTCAGCTTTTTGCTGTCAGACATCGAAGTATCCGTGTCGGAAGCACCTCGCCAAACCAAGAAATCAATATGGCCTGCATAGGTGAATTTATAGAGATACCTGTCGCCGTCCTTCGTAAAGGTGCCGTCATAGGACATGCGGTATGTATTATCACCAACCCGCGAATCATTTTCGAAGGCGTACATTTTCAAATAGTTTTCATTCTTTTCCCCATCAGATCCGTTTGCCCAAACGTGGAGCAGCATCGGTTTTGTGTTGTCGTATTTGCTCAACACATAAACGGTCGTGGTTTTGACGGTATTTCTCAGATTCTTATATTGCAAATAGAGATCATCATAAACCCCTTGCCGCTCTGCCTTATTGGCATTATAAGCCGGATAACCTTTACCTATCTCCGTTTCCGCCGCACTGTAAGCAGTCCGATAGACATCAAGCGGCGCGTTGGCTTCAAAATAACTCGTGTCCAAATCCTTTTCTTGCAAGCATCTGTCATACAGCTGAAGCAAATCATAATGCACCTTTTGCGCGTCATTAAAGCTCACACGGATGGTATAGGTTTTTTGATCTGTTTTTGCATCGGCAGCGGCGATACCGGTCGGACAATTGGTCGCTGTAACGGTAAGGGTATAGGTTTTGGTGCCATCCTTGTCGTCCGGCTTTATATTGCTCCTTTCCGTCAATGTTACCTCTGTTCCGGACGAAGTGCTTATTTGTGTAGTCACCGTGTCCGTATAGGAAAGCTGTGTAAATGTATTGGCGGTCGCCTTTGCTACAAGCGGCTGCAAATAATAGATGTCGAAGGTATTGGATGTCGGTTCATGAAAACTAAAATCCGTTCCTTTGACTTGCACATTGGTGATTTCAGGTGCTTTTGCGGCAAGCGTCACCGTGGCGTTCACACCGGTTGGGTTGGCATTTAATGCAGCGTCGCCCATCACACAATGATATGTATAGACATTTTCGCTGACCTCCGGATTCGTGGCCGCTGTCTCATCCAATGTCAGACCGGTGCCGCTAAAGGGATTTGACGGCAGCTCATACGCGTCCGCCAAGGTGATTATAATCTTGTATGATTGCTGATACTGCGTTTCCTCAATGTCGTTGCCGCTTGCATCGCAGATGCGAATACTGTTTCCGGCATCATATGTCGCAGCAAAATTGACAACTATAGAATAATCCACCGCTTTGAAATACGCTTTTACCGTAGCGGTACCGTTGAATTTGAATGTGGATTGCAAGGGTGCGCCGGAAACGCTCTGCTCTCCTTCTGTCAGGGTGACGGTTGTTTCGTTGACGGTCGCCTGCGTAGCGGTATCCGTGGTGATCGCCCAATGGTCAAAGGCATAGCCGGCGAAGTTTTCCGCTTTCAGCGTCACCGGTGTGACGTTACCGATTTCGATTGTGCCCGTAACCGTGCTGCCGTCGCGCGTAACGGTACCGTGTCCGTCGTTTTGAACGGTGATGGCATATTTCTTCTCTTTGAACGTGACCGCAACCGTTGTGTCCTGAGCAGGCATGGCAAAGGTGCGGGTGTTGCCTGTGCCGGAAATCGCCGTGCCGTTGTAGGTAACGGTGTCCACTTCAAAATCCGCATCCGGCGTACAGGTGACCGTGACGGTATCGCCGTAGTTTGCCGTTGCGGCAGGGCTGAGTGTAAAGCTGCCGTTTGAAGGGGTCGCCTTTGTCAGATTGTAGCTGTTCTTGGCAAAGGTCGCCGTGACCGTCACATCGCTTGCAGGCATGGAAAACTTGTTGCTCGTAACCGTGACGGTTTGGTTGCTCGCGTCCTTCACAACCAAGCTCGAAAGGCTGTAGCCCTCGTCCGGTGTAACCGTCAGCGCAACCTCGCCGCCTGCTTTTTGTCTTGCGGGAGACGCCGTCACCGTGCCGCCCGTTGCCGCAGGACAAGCCACATTGTAGTAAGTGGGAATGCTGTAGCTCAACTGACCTGTGGCGACGTCAAAAAACATAGTGACCGGCAAATCTGTTGACTGATCGTTAAAGCGAAGCTTATTGTTTACCGAAGAAGTCATACTATTATATCTGCTTAATGATGCAGTTTGTGTTGAAGAAGTAAGCGACTGTACGGTTGCGGCATACCAGTACTTTTGATTTCCTTTGTCGTAAATATAAAAGAACGGTACATAGTTTCCGTCGAATAAACTGGACAAATCTCTTAAACTGGCGTGTGTTTCCAATTTATAAGTCGATCCGGAAACATATGTCAGTGCAATATTATCATCACCGGTATCCGACCAGTCACCGGTGTCAAAGGAATTGATCCAATCGTTGCCGGTGTCTATCGTCCTCACATGAAAACGACCGGCAATATATAAGCTCATTCCGGAATATGGTGCGTCACCTTCGCTGTAGCTTGTCCAATAACCACCATTGATATTGTTTCCGTCTCCGTCAGCGTTATAATAAACCGTTTGGTTAACTGTTTTTGAAGCGAAGCCGGGTATATAGAGCGGTTGGCTTTCCGAGCAGCCACTTGCGTATGCAGCTTCAGTTTGGTATAGATACTGATAATTATACTGGTCATTTGCTACAAATGCTACATGCGTAAACGGCTTGGTCGGAGAATACTTGTAAACATCCGTATTGCCGACGCGAGTCATCTGAGCATGTTCTACATTCTGGTTAGCTTGTACACCGTAAGTATTATTCCACTGTGCAGCATCAAACAAGAGAACATACACGTTGCTCCAACCGTGATTGTTCAAAAAATAAATGTCAGGCATATACGATTCCCATGTTCCGCTAAAACAATCCACACGCTGACCATTATGTCTCGTACTACCGGAAGAAACAACAAACATGTTTTTGCTTTCATCATAGCTATTTCCCAGAGAAACGTTCATTTCCCATACAGTATCATACGAGCTGCCGTTCTTGCTCCAAAAAGATATTCTTCCGTTTGTTGATTCCGCTGTAGTGGTTCCTTTGTAAATATTTTCTCTAACTTGTGTCATTTGAACCCAACTGGAATCATCTTTGGGAATATAGCTCGACACTCCGGTGGTATCATCTTTATTTGCTGTTGTACTGCCGTTTCCGGATAAAGACATATAATATCCGCTATCATAACCACCGCTGAAATTTGTGACATCCAAATAAAATGTTTTTCCAACCGGAACCGTTGTGCCCACACTTCCGCTCTCAACCCTTGCCGCGCCGGTGGGAATCAGGCTGACGCTGATACAGGAAAATATCATACACAGTGAAAGAATAACCGATGTCACTGATTTTGAAAAACACTTTGTCTTGATACTCATAATAATACCTCCAAGTTGGGGATTCGTGTCGCGTGCATATCGTAAATTATTGTCATCATCCGCATCATCACGGCGGCGCTCTGCTGAGAAAAACAGCAAAAGCCTCCCGACAGGAAGGCTTCACATCACTTATTCTTGTCGTCAGACTGCTCCGCCGATTTGTTTGCTTTTTCCGCGTCCTCTCGCTGAATACGCGCGATAACGTCTTGAATATCCTCCGGCTCTTCTTCTGCGCCGTGCCCAAACAGCGCCTTGCCGAAATTGATAATCTCATTAAAGAAAGCCAAGATAATCAAAGCCAAAATCGTCAGCAAGCCCCATGGGGTGATAAAAAAGTCATAGAGATGCTTTAGCAGTCCCAGCTTGCACTGCATTTTGCCCGTTACCTGAGAAACTGTTATCGGTGTGTCCTCAATGGGATTGTCATCGCCTTTTGTGACCAAATAATACCGTCCGTCAGATGCGTCCTGATACGGCTCACGCACAACGCGGTGCGTCACCCGTTTGCCGGCAAGCTCGCCGCTTGTTCCGTTATAGGTGATAATATCGCCGTCCTGCAATGTCATGGGGTCACATTCGCGGCACAGAATAATATCGCCGACCTGCAAATACGGCGTCATGCTTGCCGAGCTGACGCGATAGATGGTGTAGCCGAACACAGACGGCGTTTCGCCGTTTATGCGCGAGATAAGCGTAAGGGCAAGCACGCAAAGGAGACTTACAAAAAACGCGACCAAAACAACATTTTTGATTGCTTTTAAAACCTTGAATGTCTTTTTTTCTTTGAGCTTTGTTTTGAATTTTTCAATAGATGAATTTTTGTTTGTCATGCATTATAATGTATAGTACAACGCCGAGGTCGTCATTTGGTTTGACGGACTTTTGTTCAGCGCATACCAGTCAATCGTCACTTTTTCGCCTGCAGGCACCCGTACATTTTGAATAACGGGCACTTGTTTGATGTTTGACGGAATATTCACACTTGTTGTGATAGTATCCGTGTCGCCGTATTTTCCCGTGATGGTTGTTGTAACCGTTGTATTGCCTGTGCCGGTGGGCGTAATCAAGCCGTCTCTGTTGATCGTACATTTATTGTTGTCTGCACTGCTGTAGGAAATGGAAGCGCCGTAATACTCCGGCACAAAACCGTCGGCGTCACCGGTCTTTTTTAGCCCAATATCCGCAAAAACACCGGCACCGCTGCTCATGCGCACACTTTGGTAATGCTGGTTAACAGCGACAAGGTTGGTGTCTGTGTCCTTAACAGCGCACTCCTTCCACTTTTCGTCTACCTTGCCTCCTGTCAAATAATACAGCCTGCCGCCCGACAAATCCTTAAAATCTAAGGTTCGGTTCCATTCGCGGTTTGAGCTTGAGCAAAGATACCAGTGATTGAAGAAATAAAAGGAGTCGGCGGTTGAGGGAATATCCGCATAATAGACCTTTCTTTCGTTACCAGAGGCAGTGGTATCCTCTGTGGGACACTGCGTCATCACCATCAGATGCTCTGTTCCGCCCTCGGTATAGGCAATGTTAAAATCATTGGTGGTGCCGTTGCTGCTGCCGACCGCATTATTCGGAAAAAACGAATCTGGCGCATAGGTGCCCCAAAAGTCGCTGAAGCTGTTGGTTGTTTTAAAGTACACGCGCACACTTGTGTCCGATACCTTTGTGCGCTGCGGACGCGAAGCATAAGCCTTTTCGTTGATAGTCGGCGCCACTGTGCCGATATAAAAATCGGCGTTGTTTCCGAGCTCGGAGGTTTCCAAATTTATATAGACATCATTCGCACCGCTGTTTTGAAAAACGGTTTTGTAATAGACCACCTTGTTGCCGGCGTCAACGCTGATTGCGTTAACCGTTTGGTTTGTCGCCTCTCCGTTCGCGTCCGAAATGTATGTGGTCATCGAAATGGTTCCGCTTTCGGATTTGACAGAAACCGGCAAATCCTGCGCGTAGTTCATTTTCTTTCCGTTTGCGTTACCCTTGTGGGAATACCATGAAACCGTCGTTCCGACTGTGCTGACCAGTATCAAAACCACTGCCAGCACCGGCAAGAATATTCTTTTTGTCAGTTTCATGTTATCACCACCTTTGCTGCCGCTTAACTCTCTTTAATATAATAGATTTGAGGCGTTTCGGTATCGTTTTCCTTTTTGAAATTTAAATAGAACCTATAAATTCCTTCTGTTAAATCAACGCGCAATTTGGCTTCATTTTTGTACAAATCATACCATGTGTTGGCAGGAAACCTATCGTCTGTCGCATTTGCTCCGAATTTTTCCCCATTTATTTCCAAATTAAACTCATAGTATCCATCGTTCTTTATGTAAAAACGGCAAAGCTCTTTATCGCCTGATGTTTCATTGAACATCGAGCTGTTTTCTCCGGTAACCGGACTAAGACCACTGTGTGTCCATCCAAATCTTGTCTTGACCTCACGCTTGGCTCCGACAAAATTTGAACACAAATAATTCTTTCCGAATTGAGGCAGTCCGGCAGCGCTATTAAACCAAGTCAGCGTTGCAATATCAAAATATTTATCTTCCCATCTTGTATCGGTTCCGTCTCTGACCTTCAAGTCCTGCGTTTGGTATTGGTCACGATTGCCGACGTGTGCATCGTTAAAAATAATGCGGTCATAATCAGAGTTATAATAAAAACCATAGACAGGAATTTGAGTATTGTCTGAAATTGTAACATACTCATTCATCTTCAGCATTTCCACTCCGTACCACGGACTGTTTTCAACTACTTTTTTATTATCATCTCCATATACCGTACTGCTGTCCCACATGTACGCATATGCCTTACTAAAACCGCCCGAGTTTAGCATTTTGACATAATGCACACCTTCTTCACTTTCCCATGTACCAAATATTTTTGAGTAAACCGTATAGGTTTCGCTGTGAAATGTATTGGGAAATGCCGTTGGATAAGCATCCCAGTAGTTTAAGTTTACATCTGTATGGGCAACGCCGTGGTTCCAGCCTTCGCTGCTGCAGCGGTACAGGTGGCATGCCGTATTATTGTAAACATTTGGGATCTCAAAGTATTGCTTTTTTATGTTCCCGATATTGCCCTTGGAGGAATAGTGCGCATTGTTTTCGTTTCCGTCGATTGCCCAGTGCAGGGTGGCGTTGTCACCTGTCAGCCAATTGGCGCCGGTGTAATTGCCCTGACCGTCATTTAAGCCAGCATCCCACTGGTCAATGGTTTTGTCCGCCACATAGATGCGTCTGGTTTTTGCCCAGCCGGAAATAATATTCAGATTGAGCGAGGCAAGGTCAACTCCCGCTATGTCCGCAGTTTCGCCGCGCTCACGGCTCTCGAGCCAAAGCTTGAAGGTCACCGTTTTGGCAGTCTCCGCCTTGTGATTCGAATCAAACTTGTTGACTGTAAACAGCGTATTTCCGTTTAGATTCTTTTTCTTTTTGTCAGCTCCCTGATTCGCGAACGCATTGTTCGCCGTCGCGGCGGGTGTTCCGTCTGAGCCGAACTGCTCATCGTAATAACTAAATTCCTCAACGCTTCTGCCGGTTTTCTCAGTCGGCGTGTCCGTGCCGTTGACAGCCTCAACGGTGTAATAGTTTTTTTGATAACCGTTGGTCTGATCGCCGTCATCAAACGCGTAGACATTTGTCACGCCGTCAACCGTTACGGAACAGCGAAGCTGCTGCTCCAGCCCGGAACCGGAAACGTCTGTATCGCCTTTTTTGAAGGTAACAAAGGACGTATTTCCTGTTTTTTCAAACCAATAGGCGGTCGCGGCGCCCTCTGAGATAACGCGAAAGGTGACGCTGAGATAATTCACATTGGCGTCGTCCTTTGTTCCAATGCGGTAGCCGGTACCGTTCTGAACCGGAAAATAGAAGTTTTCTCCGTCGCCAAAGCAGGGAGACAGATGCATATCGCCCGACTTGTTAAAATACTTATTCAAATCCACCGTGTCGGCGTTTTTCATCATCGTGGCATCCGACAACAGGATTTTGCTGCCGATGTGCAGGGGTGTTTCCTGACCGTCGGTGGAGCTGAATTCAACCTGAGAAACATCTTCAATCCAGCTGACGGTGGAGGTGACTGCCATCAAGGCGACAAGAAGCAGTGACACCGCGCCAAGGAGCAAAGCTTTACTAAAACGCACTTTTTTTGGTTCCTTGCGATAATGCTTTCCCTTTCTCACAGTGTCACCTCCTTTTGTTTTTTAGAAGTCGTCGCCCTCAAATCCGCCGCCGTCGTCATGTCCGGCGCCGTCGCTGTCGCCGACCGCAATCCAGTGACCGCGGCCAAGATAGCCGTTTGAGGCTGCCGCTAAGTCAACCGCCACATAATAGCGGTTGGCGCCTCTGTCAAGGGTCGGATTGTTTGCCGTATCATATCTAAATTCATATGTCGGCAAATTTGAATCAGCGTTCTTTGGACGAAGCACAAACGAAATATTCTTTCTCATGTCGCCCGGAATATTGCAGGACCACTGATTATTATCCGCAGCAGCATAAGCTTCATACATATTGAAATCGCTGGTGTTGACCTCTTTGTTCTCGTTGTTCAAATCGAAATAATGCAGACTGAGCGAGTAGGTTTTATTATCCAGCTTGGACTTGATATCCTGCGTTGCCTCAAAACGAATGGTCTGCGTTTTGTCCCATGAGGTAGCAAACGCCAAATTCACCTGAATATCCTTGCTGACAATCTTATCCGTACACTTTGGATCCGTGCCTTCGAGCCAGATAATATAAGAAAACTTTGTTTCCACACCCTTGGACAGAGTGGCTACCGGTGTGCCGCCGAACGCGTATTCACTGAACGCATGCGCCACCTGGCGGCCGCCGGCGATAAAAGCACCCGACGAGCGGTCAACATCGGCAACCGCCGCCGTATAGACGGTGCTTGCCGTGGGATTAAACACAATCGGCGTATTGGGCACGCCGTTTTCCGCCGTAGAAGACCAAAGCGCTGCGCGAAGAGACGCAGCCTGCGTAACCGTAAAATCATTTTCTTGTTTCGACTTTACAAGAATACTTGTTTTGTTGGCATTGATATACAGAGCTGTGTGATTATGCTGTGCCGTCAGCGTAAAGTCAATTTGAATGTAATTCTGATTTTTGTCACCGGCGTTCGCGCTGCGGAAGGTCATATTCTCTGTTGCCGATGAAAAATCGGAACCGTCTGTCGGAAAAAACAGATTCCTGCCGGTAACGGAGGATGCCGGTGTGAGCTCCTTTGGACTCGTCTTAAAGGAGAGCTGGCTTGTGCCCGTATCGTTCACACGCAAGCCCTTGCTGCAATTGAGCTCAAAGGTTGTCGCCGTCAGGTCTGATACCTTTAGCGTAAACCACGAAAAGCTCATGCCGGTCAAAAGCGTGAACACGATGATAAAGGAGATTACGGACATTAGCAGCCACCGAAGGGATTTGCGGCGATTGATTTTGATTTGTATTCCAAAAATGCTTTTGTGAATAGCCCTCTTTATTTTGTCCATAATCTCATCACCTCTTTTCCCGTGGGCGAGCTGCTGTTTGATTACTTGCCGGAAAACGTCAGTATCAGGTTAAACTTTCCGCCGTCCATTGCGCGTCTGGCTTCGGAATCGGTTCCTTCAATCCATATGTTCATTGTTATTTTTGTCAGGTAATACATATCCGTCAAGCTATTATTGTCTTTTATCGGTAACGTAACGGTATTTCTCACAAAGCTCTGCAAAGATGAAAAATCCGAAATATTTATGTTATCGCCCAACGACGGGTGACCGGTTTCAACATACGGTGAAACAACCGCTTTTGAATCGGTACTATTTGAAATCAACTGCAATCCGGATTTATCTTCCTTGTTTTTATAATATGAGTAATATGCGTTTTGATACGCATCGCCGCTTGGCTGCTTACTGAGAGACCAATCGGTAATATTTCCCTTTTCTGCGGGAATATTTAATTTCACATCGGGACGCGGCACCCACAGCAATTGCCTGACGCTTGGCGACCGCACTGTGTTGGTGTAGTCCAGTCTTGATGTATCATTCTCCGGAATCCAGTTTTGTTCGACCGCATTGCAGGCTTCGGCAACAAATGAAACGCGCATGGCGCCGACGAGACCATCCACATTAAAATTGCCGTATGCACTTTTTTGGGGGTTATCTTTATCTGTGATTTCCGTAAAAATGCTTCCGTTGGACTCGGTCTCGGCAAGCAGCTGCGAATCTGCTCTTAAATAGAGTTCGGGTTCCTTGGAGCGAACATAAAACTCAAACTGAAGATATTGATACTCCACCGTATCCTTCTCGGGATTTTGCAGTTTTTTTATGCGGGCTTGTTCCTGCGACACCGCTTCGTTTCCTATAATGTTCGGATTTACCTCTTTGCCGGTTGTTTCTCTGACGCGCTCATAATCGTTTGTCACGTTAAAATCCGGAACAATCAAAGCCATTCCGTCTCCGGTGCAATCCTTGCTCAGACTCAGCTTGCTTCCGAGAAAATTTTTTTGCTCATCTGTCAAGTCGTCGGGAAATCTCAAGCCATTTTTAAACTCGCCCGGACCGTCGGTCAAAACCTTTGTGTAATCGCTGTTATATGTCTTTACGCACGGCGCAATATCAATACCGCTGTTGCTTGTTCGCACAGAAATACCCTGCGCTTCTGCATCGACCCTGCCCACAAACCACGCGCTGACAGCAACGATGATGACAACAAGCGCAACAAGCATCATTATGAAGTTTTTTGAGAAAAACAGATACCTGAGTCGGCTTGTTTTAATCTTCATTGCTTAACCTCTGTAAAAATAAATTCCGATGATGGACTTTCCGCCGCGCTGCGTTTTGTTGTGGAAGGACTGCGTGACGCTGATTTGGGCGTCATTTTTGAGGAAATCGGAGAAGCTCCTGACGTAGCTCTTTTCAACGGATTTGTAGGAAAGATAGGCGCAGCCCTTGTCCGCCTTTTCCAGCTGCTCCTTTACGGCGTCCCTGCAAACGTCAAAGCTTGTTTCGCCGCGGAAGTTTTTGACAACCTCCATCTTGTTCTGCTGACCGCTGTAGAGCGTAACCTTTTTGCTGTCGCGGACGAGATACAGGCAGGCTATTTTGCTGCTGTTCGGCAGGCTGCCCATGTCCTTTCCGGCACCGGCAAGCGAGACGGCCTTGAGCGCCTGCACGCCCAGCGCGCCGGAGGTGAAATCATACTTGAACAGACCGTCAACACCGCGGTCAATTTTGAGCTCCTTCTTGTACATAGCGGCTGCGGCGCTCGCTTTTTTGGCGGCTTCCCTGGCGCTGTTCTGCGCCTTGCCGACCTCCGCCTTGATTTGCTCCTTTGCCTTTTTGTCGGCTTCTCTCTGCGCTGCCTTTACGCGGTTGTCGGCGTCCTTTTGAAGCTTGGTTTTTTCGGATTCCTTTTGCTTTTCAAGGCGCTCCATTGCCGCCTGATGTTCTTTTGCGAGCTTTTCGAGCTCGGTTTTATGCTTGTTTTCGAGATAGGCGCGCTCGCCGTCAAAGCGCTTGTTCAGCTCCTCTTCTCTGCTCTTGGCGGCTGCCCTTTCTGTTTCTATATCATTTGTGTGCGCCTGCTTTTCCGCTGCCAAATCGGCGGTCAGCTGCGCCACGCTGCTGTCAAGCTGTGCGATTTTTTCGGATTGGTTCGCGATGGTCGCGTCGCGCTGTTCCAGTGTGCTGCTCAGCTCGGTAATCTGTGATTTTGCGGAAGCGATTTCGCTCTCCAGTCCGGCGATTGCCGCCAGCTGTGTTGCGATGGTCGCCTCCTGCTGCTGAATCGTCGCCTTTTGCTGCGCGTTCTCGGCTTCGAGCGCGGACACACGGCTCTCGAGCATTGCCTTGGTCTTTTCCAGCTCGGCAACGTATGCCTCCAGCTCGTTGATACGGTTGCGCTGCGCCACGATAATGCGTTCCTGCTCGGCAATCTTCGCCTTTTGTTCGGCGATGACGCCTTCCAGCTCGGTGATTTTCGCTTCCAGCTCCGCTTTGACCTGCTCCAGCTCGGCTACCTTGGCGGTCAGCGCGGCAACCTGCGTCTCCAGCGCCGCCACACGCGCTTCCAGCTCGGCGACACGCGCCTCGAGCTCGGCAATGCGTTCCTTTGCCTTAATCAGCTCCGCCTTGACCTGCTGCAGCTCTTTTTCGAGCTCCTTGATTTTGTCCTCCAGCATCTTAATGGTGCTCTTGAGGGTTTCAATCTGCTTGTCGCGCTTTTCGATTTCACGCTTTAGGGCGGCGATTTGGGACTTTTGGTCGCGAATAATCTTCTCACGCTCGCGGATTTCCTGAAGACGAAGCTTCATTTCTTCCTTGCGAACGTTTTCAATCATCGCTTCCAGCTCGCTGTCGCCTGCCTTGCCGTGACCGGTCTTGTTTTCCTGATAGCGCTCCTCGAGCATTCTTCTCAGGGCGGGGTTGGTCGCGATGGTAATCATAAAGTGCTGGAAGCCCTGCGAAATATAGACTGCCTCCTGCACGTCCTTGTCCATTTTGCCGGAAAAATCTCTGCCGATGATTTCGTAGCCCGGCTTGTTGTAGGCGCCGAGATAGGTGAACAAATCCAGACCTGCCTTGTAGTTCGGGTTCTTTGTCATCAGGTTGGTGCGGTTGATCGGCGGCTTGACGCGAATGCACTTTTTGAGCGCCATCATCATGTCGGTGTTGAGGAAGGAATTGAGCTTTTCGCGGATACGGCGCACGCGGTCGAAGTCGGAGAGCTTCTCAAAATCCTTGACGTCCAAATCCGCCGCCTTGGCGTCCTTGACCTCGTTGGAATATTCCATTTTGAAGGTGACGCGCTGGTTGTTGAGCACCAGGTCGCGTTCCATTTCTACCTTGTTGAAGGTATCGGTCAGCGCGTCCACCATTTTGCGGTATTTGTCCGCAACAAAGGCGAGCGCGTTTTCAATCAGCGTAATCAGGAAACGGTTTTCGTAGGTTTCAAAGCTGTCTTCACGCTCAATTGTCAGCACCCTGTTGGGCGTGACCTTTCCGCGCTCGTCGATATTGTCGATAAAATTGGTATGCTGAATGAGGTGCTTGACAGAATCCTTGTTGATGATTTTTGCCTTGTCGATTCGGTAGACCTCGTTGTTCTCGATGATAAAACGGCGCTGTTCATCAATCGCCTTTTCGATGTAGGGCAGGGTGTCCTCAATCGCGGTGACCCACTCCATGTCAATAACCTTTTCATGGAGCTTGCCGGACAAAATGTCCTCGCCCTTGTCGTTGTCCGCCATGTTGGAGGTGAGGTAGTTGGCAGTAAAGTCGGTGCCGAGGTGTTTTTGCATGTATTTGTAGGAGCGGTAATACTGATCAAAATTTTCCAAAACGGCTTCACCTCATTTTTGAATGAACGGATTAAGCGCCTTTGGGGATGCCGGTTTTTTAACGACATCCCTCGGTGCAGTTACTTATACAAGCTTTTTGAGCATGCGCAGATAGCTCTTGCACTCGCCCATATTCTCCTCGCCGAAGAGCTCGTCCATGTAGGCAATCAAGCCGTCGATTTCGTCGCGGATATAGGAGAGGTTGAGGGCTTCAAACTTGCGCAGCACCTTGCGCGCCAGGATGTAGTCCAGACCGTCAATCTCCGTGCCGCCGGTGCCGACGTATGCCGGAACATAGTCCTTGATTTGCTTCATGATACGGTTACCAAACGCCACGCGGAAGTGCGAGATGATGTAGTCGTCCACGAGCGCGAGCTTGGTGAGAATATCCTCGGAAACAGGATTGTCCTGCTTTGCCTTGTTGAGAATCGCCTCAAAGTGGTGATAGTTGATCACAACAGGCGGTGTGTCGGGCGCTTCAAACGCAACGCCCTTGTTGTCGATGTTGATCGGCATCGCACGGTCATAGACCTTGTCGGTAACGGCAAAGGTCGAGTCGTCGTTGTTGATGGTGCCGCAGTACCACATGTTGGGAGGCAGGGTAAACTTGCCGTTTTCAAGCAGCTTCGGGTCGTTTTTCCACTGAGAGGGAACAAGATCGGCCACCCACTCCTCGCGGCGCGGCATTTCGAGAATGGAGAGCATCTCGGCAAAGTAATACTCCACGCGCGCGATGTTCATTTCGTCGAGGATAACCAGATAAACGTTCTCGTTAAATCTCGCCTCATACATAGCGCGGAGCAGCTCGGTTTCGTTGTACTTCTTGGTAAATTCGTTGAAGTAGCCGAACAGCTCGGAGCGGTCGCGCCACGACGGCTGAACCGGCGTGATGACCGACGGATTGCTGACAAATTTGCCGAACGCATACGCCAGCGAGGTTTTACCGGTACCGGAAATACCCTGCAATACAATCAGTCGGGTGGAGGCAAACGCCGCCACAAAGCGCCTGATCATGGCAATGTCGTAATACAAGCCGAGTCTGGAGCACGCGAACAGACGGAAGCGGTCGCAGAACTCAGGCAGGGTGATATTGTTGTCGTATTCAGGCGGCTGATAGTCCGCCCAAAGCTCGTCGAGCTGGGTGAGCTTGAGGAAGCGGACGCCGCCGGTGTCCTCGTCGCCCTCGGCAGTCTCGCCCTTGTTGAGCGCTTCGATTTCCTCTCCCGTCAGCTCGGCAATCTCGTTGGGGTTGAGACCGATCTGCGAAACCTTCATGGAGAGAATCTTGTCCTTTTCGAGGTTGAGACGCATGACCTCCTTGTTGAGGGACTGCACCTCTCTGACAAGGGAGTCGGTGTCTTTTCTTCTCTGACGTGATTTGATAAACTTTTTTATGGCGACGATAATCAGCCAAACGATAAGACCCATCAACGCAATCAGCAAAACAATCGCCACAATCGCGATGACCCAAGCGAGACCGCCCAGTTCGCCGGTGAAGTCCATAATTATTTTGTAGTAGCGGGGGAAGTTGAACATGCCCCCAATTCCCTTAAAAATGCCTGTTATGATTGACCACAGCGAGCCAAAGAACTGGCCGAGAAACTGGAACAAAAAAACAAATACTGTATCCACGGCGCTTCGTCTCCTTAAAAAAATCTACCCTCAATATTGATTTGGAATTTGGAATGTGGAATTTGGAATGAATAGGTTGATTCCACCGTTCGCAATCTCCTTATGCTTTCGGGAAAATAGAAAGTGTGTATGGCTTGCGGAATAAGGCTCAAAATCTGAATATTATCAAATTCCAAATTCCAAATTCCAAATTGACAAATAGTACGGTCTTCCTTCCGGCGGCTGCGCCGGAAGGAATTCTCCGTAACTTTATGAGTCGCACTATTAGTGCTTAGGGACAAATTTGTTGATAAAAGATTCTTCCGGTTCGGCGGCTGCCGTGCCGGGTGCAGGAGCTGTGCGGCGTCAGAGGCAGGTGTTTATACCTCTGCGTCACTGTCCTGTGTCGGCGTTTCCTGCTGTGCCTTTTGCTGCGCCAGATACTCCGCGATGGCGCGCTGCTTTTGCTCCTCCGTCAGCTCGGAATTGGCGACGGTTTCGGCAGCAGCTTCCAGCGCCTTTTCTTTATTGTAGGCGATGATGTTCATAATCACACGAATCGCCTCATAGATAAAGAAGATGATCATGGGAAGCAAAATGCAGAGGAAGAAGCCGAGTTGGGTGCGGATGAAGTTGAAGAACCTGCCGACAACGGGGATTTTTCCGCCCGTATAAATTGCGACAATTTGGTCGGCGGTTTTCAGCTCTTCATCGGGGTCAATGTTGTTGTCACCCTTGGTTTTGTAGACCTTTTCACCATTATACTCCGTAATTTCAATAATACGGTGCGTGTTCAGTCTTTGTTCTCCCTGAATGTTCTGATAAAAGGTGACGATGTCATTTTCTTTCAGCTCTGTTTTTCCGTCAGTCAACTTGGAAAAAATCAAATCGCCCTCGTTTATGGTGTCTTTCATGGATTCGGTCTCGACAGCCATGGGTGCAACGCCGAAAATGTTGGGAACCCCCGCAGATTTTGAAGTAACAGATAATATCACAACAAGCAATGATATTAATAGGATAACCACCACAATAATATCTATTATGATGTTGATGACTTTTTTTAATACTTTATTCATTCGCAGGGGTCTCCGTTTCATTTAGTTATTTTGAAATTGCGGATTATATTTACGCAAGAGTGAAATCGACTTTGATGCTGTCGATAATCTGCTGAGCATTGATTGTCTTTACCTTATCGGAGAAGCAGTTGGTATCCTGACCATCAAGGTATACAAAGACTTTTACGCCCTTGCTAACATCTGTTTCATCTGCCGAGAGAGCTGTTACAGTTGTGTCAATGTCTCCACCAGAGAACGCACCCAAATTGGATACGCCGCTGATGTCCAGGGTCGCCTCGTAGTCCACCTCCGCTTCGCCCTCGTTTTTGCAGTAGAAGGTGTAGGCGACATAGTTTTTGCCGTTGTGCTCGCCGTCCCTTGACGTATCGAGGTCGGTCGGCAGCCAGCTGTAGGTGATATTGGTGACATTGAGCGCCTGCTTGGCGGAGAGCGCCACCGATTTGCAAATCCATTTGTTCCTTGTCTGCTGATACCATTAAATCCATTACTTGCAGAAAATGGATAGCGTCTACTTTTAATTAGAGATTAGTATAAATGGACAAAAGAAAAGTGATGGTTTTGTGCAGTTTTTTTGACAGCATTTCGAACAGACCTTATATTCACCATATTTCCGCATTATATCTGCACTTTTTCGCTGTTCGCGGATAAAATGCAGGCAAGGATTTCTGTATTATCGCAGCAAAACGCCCCCGCAAATCGCGGAGGCGTTTTTATGCTTATGCAGCAATTGCTGTTATTTGTGGGAAACGTGCCAGATTTCGTTGGCATATTCGAGAATCGCTCTGTCGGAGGAGAACTTGCCGGCGTTGGCAACGTTGAGCAGGCACTTCTTGCCGAACTCCTTGCGGTCTGCGTAATCTGCGTTGGCGCGGATTTTGGTCTCGATATAATCGGGCAGATCGAGCATGAGGAAGTAGTGGTCGGGATCGTGCCAGTGGGTGCCTCTGGTGAGGGCGTGATAGAGCTCGCGGAAGCTGCCGGGGCCGGTTGCGCCGTCGTCGCTGAAGGTGCCGTCGCAGAGGGTGTTGACAACGCGCTCAAGCTCGGGATTCGCGGCAATCAGCGCCTGCGGATTGTAGCCCTCTCTCTTGAGTCTTTCAATCTCCTCAACGCGCGCGCCGAAGATGTACTCATTCTCAACGCCTGCGCACTCGGCGATTTCGATGTTGGCGCCGTCCCAGGTGCCGAGGGTGACTGCGCCGTTGAGCATGAACTTCATGTTGCCGGTGCCGCTTGCCTCAAGGCCTGCCGTGGAGGTCTGCTCGGAAATATCAGCTGCAACCACAATCTTTTCCGCATAGGAAACGTTGTAGTTGGAGATGAAGAACACCTGCAGCAAATCCTTGGTGTCGGGATCGTTGTTGACAAGGTTGGCAATCTGGGTGATATATTTGATGATAGCCTTGGCTCTTGCGTAGCCGGGAGCCGCCTTTGCGCCGAAGATAAAGGTTGTGGGCGTCCAGTTGGGCAGCTTGCCCTCTTTGATGCGGAAGTAGATCGCCATAATCGAGAACGCATTGAGCAGCTGTCTCTTGTACTCGTGCAGACGCTTTACCTGCACGTCAAAGATGGTGTCGGGATTGACGTCAAAGCCGTCCATCTTCTTGATGTACTCGGCGAGCTGCACCTTCTTCTTCGCCTTAATCTTGTTGAACTTGTTGATGGTTCTCGCGTCGAGGCAGTTGTTGAGCACGCTGAGCTTGTCCAAATCGATCAGCCACTCGTCGGAGCCGACCTTTTCGGTAATCAAATCGGAGAGCTCGGGGTTGCACAGTCCCAGCCAGCGGCGCTGTGTGATGCCGTTGGTCTTGTTGAGGAAGCGGTCGGGATAAATCTGATACCACTCCTTGAGCAGGCTTCTCTTGAGAATCTCGGTGTGCAGCTGCGCGACGCCGTTGACATAGGTGCCGGCGTAGGTCGCCAGTCTTGCCATATGCACCACGTTGCCGTCGATGATGCGCATCTTGGCGCGGGTCTCGTTGGGAATGCCCATCGCCATCAGCTCTTCCTGACACTTGTTGGCAATCAGGCAGATGATGCTGTAGATTTCGGGAATAACCTGCGTCATCAGGTCGGCGCTCCATTTTTCAAGCGCTTCGCTGAGAACGGTGTGGTTGGTGTAGGAGCAGGTCTTGCGCGCGATTTCGAACGCTTCGTCAAAGCCCATGCCCTCGTTCTGGAGCAGGCGAACCAGCTCGGGAACGCAGGATACGGGATGGGTATCGTTGAGCTGAATGGCGTTCTCCTGTGCGAAGAAGCTGAAATCATTGCCGTGCTTTGCCTTGTAGCGGCGCATGATGTCCTGCAGAGAAGCGGAGCAGAAGAAATACTGCTGCTTCAGGCGGAGCACCTTGCCCTCGTACTGGTTGTCGTTCGGATAGAGCACCTTGGAGATGTTCTCCGCGTCGTTCTTCTCCTTGACAGCCGCGTCGTACTGTGTATTATTAAATGCGGTGAAGTCAAATTCATTGACAGCCTCAGCCTGCCAGAGTCTGAGGGTGTTGATGTTGTCGGTCTTGCAGCCGATAACCGCCATGTCATACGGAACAGCCTTTACTGTCTGATCCTTAAAGGAGACCAGAACCGTCTCGTCCTCTCTGCGGATGCACCACGGATCCTCAAAGCGCTGCCAGTTGTCGGCGACCTCAACCTGATAGCCGTCCTTGATCAGCTGCTTGAACAGACCGTATTTATAGCGAATGCCGTAACCGTCGAGCGGAACCTCCTGGGTCGCCGCGGAATCGAGATAGCAGGCAGCCAGTCTGCCCAGACCGCCGTTGCCGAGAGCAGCGTCGTCAATCTCCTCAAACACGTTGATGTCGATGCCCTTTTTCTTGAGCATCTTGGTCACGTCCTCCAGAACACCGAGGCAGTAGAGGTTGTTGTACATCATTCTGCCCATCAGGAATTCCGCAGAGAAGTAGTAGGCTCTTCTCTGGCTGTCGTGCTTCGCCTTGCTCTTTGCCCAGTTGGGAGCGATTTCTCCCATAACTGCCTTGCCGAGCGCAAGGTGCAGCTCAGAAGCGGTCAGCTCCTCCACTGTCTTGCAGTACGTGGACTGGGCAGTCAGCTCCAGCTTTTCCATAATGTTAGCCATAAAATTAGTCCTCCAGTCGTCCGTTGTTTACAGACATCGTTCTTAGTGTTTGCGCAAGCTCGTCGGAATATTCTTCCTTGCGGACTCTCCATGTCCAGTTGCCGCCCAGCACGGAGGGAGTGTTCATTCTCGCCTCTTTGCCGAGACCGAGGAGATCCTGCATGGGAATAACCGCCATGTCCGCCTTGCACTCATACGCTACGCGAATGAGGCCCCAGTTGAAGGGTTCGTCGTCGGGCATCTTGCAATATTCTCTTGCATAGCGCACATCATCGGGATTGGCGGTTTCGAGCCAGCCCATGAGGGTGTCGTTGTCGTGCGTACCGGTGTACACTACGCAATTGTTGGTATATTTGTGGGGCAGATAGTCGTTTTCTTCGCCGCTGTCAAAGGCAAACTCGAGCACCTTCATGCCGGGATAGCCGGTCTGCTCCATCAGCTCGGTCACGTCGGGCGTCAGGGTGCCCAAATCCTCCGCGACGATTTCAAACTTGCCGCACTCCTCTTCCATCATGCGGAAGAACTCGATGCGCGGACCCTCGACCCACTTGCCGTTGATGGCGTTTTCAGCCGGATACGGAATGGAATAGTAGCTTGCGAACGCGCGGAAATGGTCGATACGGGTGATGTCATAGAGCTTGGACGCCGCCTTGATGCGCTCAAACCACCACTCGTAGCCGGTCTCCTTGAGATAGTCCCAGTCATAGAGCGGATTGCCCCAGAGCTGACCGGTAGCCGAGAAATAATCCGGCGGACAGCCTGCCACCGCGATGGGGTCGCCGTCGTCATAGAGCTGGAAGATTTCGGGATTTGCCCAGGTGTCGGCGCTGTCCATCGCGACATAAATCGGCATATCGCCCAAAATTTTGATGCCCAGACCGTTGACATAGGCGCGGAAGGACTCCCACTGCTCATAGAACTTGAACTGCAGGAACTTCCAGAAATCGACCTCGTCCTTCAGCTTGCGCTCATAGCGTGCCAGCGCAGCCTCCTCGCGCATTTTGATGTCCTCGGGCCACTCCGTCCAGGACGCCATGTCGTAGTAGTTCTTGATTGCCATATACAGCGCGTAGTTTTTGAGCCAGCCGCTGTTTTTGCGCGTGAAAGCGCGAAACGCCTTCTTCTCGTCGCTCTTTGCGTCCTTTTTGGAGAACGTATCAAAGGCGCTGCGCAGCACCTTGTATCTGCTGTTGTAGATTTTTTCGTAGTCAACGTGGCGGTCGTCGTCGCCCCAGTCGTAGCTGTCAAGCTCCTCCTTGGTCACCAAGCCCTCTTCCACCAGCGTATCGAGGTCGATCAGGTAAGGGTTGCCCGCGTAGGTCGAGAAGGACTGATACGGCGAATCGCCGTAGCTGGTCGGTCCGACGGGAAGAATCTGCCAAACCTTTTGACCGGCTTTTTTGAGGAAGTCCGCAAACTCGCGTGCCTCTTTGCCGATTGTGCCGATGCCGTAGGGGGTAGGAAGCGACGTGATTGAAAGAAGTATACCTGCGCTTCTTGCCATAAAAAATCAACTCCATTCTGAAGGTTTTGAATTATTCTACAGGTTTTGTGCTAAATTACCCCAAAATCCCATAGTATCAAGTTAATTTTACCACAACCCGCTCAATTTTTCAAGTCTTTTAGTCGCTTCGGAGGTTTAATTTTCAGGAAAAGTTTTAGTCGCTTCGTTTGTTTGTTTTTTAGGAAAAGTTTTTCTCCCGAAGATTTACCTGATATAGAGGAAAAGCAGCAGACGTTTCGGGTGAATCAATGGTTCCTTAATTTATCACCACACAGCCGTGGTGAAAATTAATTTGATATACCCAAAAAATATACCCAAAAAGCCTTTCCTTTCAGCCAATTATGCATTACGCATTATGAATTATGAATTATCGCAAGGCTTCGACACGCCGTTGCAGGTGTTCTCCTCCAAGCCAAACGCTTCAATAGGCGGATTGGATGCAACGTCACGTTGCAAAAAACAGTTGGCAACCGCCGCGCCGTATGCTATAATAAATAGAAACGAAAGGCACGGGTGATGAAATGAGATTTACTGTAAAGACAAACCGCTTGTGGCTGCTGGGCTTTTATCTGGTTCTCGCCGCGCTGGCCGCCGCGGGCATTGTGAGCGTGGTCATCTCGGGAACCGACCGCAACACCGGAAAAGCCACCGCCATCACCGGCGCCTATTCGCTGGACGGCGGCGACTGGCGCGACACCGACGACAACGGACTGAACGGCAGGCAGTTTGAGACCGCGCGGATTCGCGGCTGGCTGACCGAAATGCCCGGCGAGGGCGAATATCTGATGATTCAGTCGGCAAACGCGTGGCTGGACGTCTACGCCTACGGCGAACGCATCGGCACCAACCGGCGCGGCGCCGACAGCTTTTTGCCGCACACCGCCGGCAACTCCATTCTCTATATCCCTGCGGAGAGTCTGCAAAACGACGGCATGGTGGAGCTGGTGCTCACGCGCGAGCCGCGGCCGGTCGCATCCGGCGGCTGGGACGACATTTTGACAACGTGGGTCGGCAGCAGGGAATCGCTCTACAACCGTCTGATTCAGCTCCTGCCCTTTGCGGTGCTCTGTCTGCTTTTGAGCTTTTCGGGACTGATTTCGTTCGGCATAGCCGGCTTTATCATGCGCGGCATCGACTTTCGCTATCTGACCTACGCGGCGGCGGCGCTGTTCGGCGGACTCTATCTGTGCACCGACGTCGTCTACCGCTATTTGCCGCTGTTGTTCAAAAATCCGGCGGCGTGTCTGATTATGGATGACTCGATTTCCTACGCCTTTTTGATCGCGACGCTGTCCTTTGTGCGCGCCAGCCTGAAAAAGCACTCGCACCGTCAGGTGGCAAACGTCATGATTTTGCTCTTTGTGCTGATGAGCGCCGCCGCCATGACACTGCAATTCACCGACACGCTCACGCTCTATCAGTCCGGTTTTGTGTTCGACCTTGTTTTTATCGTCTGCTGCATCATTCTCAGCGGTCTGCTGTTCCGCGAATTTAAGACCAACGAGGACGCCAAATACGTGCTGATTTCGTGGATTCCCATCGGTCTCGCCGTGCTGTTCAGCATTTTCAACGCGTGGTTCCACCTCACTGCCGCGCGGATTCCGATGTCCATCGGCATCGCGCTGACGCTGCTCAACCAGATTATCCGGCTGATTACGGCGCTGCGCGCGCAGTATTATGCCAATCTCGAATACGAGCACATGCAAAAGGAGCTGTATGAGGCGCGTGTGGCGATTATGGTGTCGCAGATTCAGCCGCATTTTCTCTACAATTCGCTGACCTCCATCGCCATGCTGTGCACCAAGGATCCCAAGCGCGCGCGGACGGCGACCATCAACTTTGCCGACTATCTGCGCGGCAACATGAACTCTCTCAAGGAGCGCAATCCGGTGCCGTTTAAGCAGGAGCTGGCGCACCTGAAAAAATACCTGATGCTGGAGGAAATGCGCTTCGGCGACCTGCTGCATATCGAATATGACATTCAGTGCAGCGATTTTCTGATTCCGCAGCTGAGCGTGCAGCCGCTGGTGGAGAACGCCGTCAAGCACGGCGTCGGCATGAAGGAGGACGGCGGCACGGTGACAATCGCCACGCGCGAAACCGCCGACAGCTACCGTGTGGAAGTCAAAGACGACGGCGTGGGCTTTGACCCGAGCGTGCCCAAAAACGACGGCAGGTCGCACGTCGGCATGGAAAACGTGCGCAGCCGCCTCAAGGAGATGGTGAACGGCAGGGTAGAAATCACCAGCGAGCCCGGCAAGGGCACCACGGCGGTCATCATCATTCCAAAAGAAGAAACAGAAAGCTAAAATATCAAGCCTAATACCTCTTAATACCCCATAAACGTTTAAGTGAGCGAAAGCCTTCTCCCGAGGGGAAGGCTCTGACACAAAATCCGACGCAGCTTTTTATTAAGACGTCATTTTCTTTAAATAAGTTACATAATATAATCATTACAGACAGGAGTGTTATCCATATGAAAATTCTCGCGGTAGACGACGAAGCGCTGGCACTGGAAATGCTGACCGAAGCGATTGAGGAAGCGGTGCCGGACGCGGAGCTCAAAGCCTTTCAAAAGCCCTCGCAGCTGCTTGAGGAAGCGCGGCAAAACGGCTGTGACATTGCGTTTCTCGACATTCACATGCGCGGCATCACCGGCGTGGAGCTGGCAAAAAAGCTAAAGGAAGTCAACCCCAAAATGAACATCATCTTTGTGACGGGCTTTGACGAATACACCGGCGACGCCATGCGCCTGCACGCCAGCGGCTACATCATGAAGCCCGTGACGGCGGAAAAAATCGCCGAGGAGATGGAGGATCTGCGCTTTCCGA
Source organism: uncultured Clostridia bacterium (assembly GCA_946407465.1). Taxonomy (GTDB): domain Bacteria; phylum Bacillota; class Clostridia; order Oscillospirales; family Acutalibacteraceae; genus Ruminococcoides. The sequence goes on along the minus strand of CAMJOD010000011.1, from coordinate 5,399 downwards.
TTGTGCCCAAGAGCGGCGCGCTGCTGCGTGTGCAGTGCTTTGGCAACTTTGACGTATTCACGCCCGACGGCAAGCCCCTGCACTTTGAGCGCAGCCGCTCCAAGGAGGTCTTTGCCTATCTGGTGCACCGGCAGGGCAGCTCCTGCACGATAAAGGAAATTGCCGCCACGCTGTTTGAGGACATGCCCTACGACAAAAAGCAGCAGGCGTATATTCAAAAAATCATGTCCGCCATGATGAAGAGCCTCAAGCAGGTCGGCGCCGAAAAGGTTATCAACAAGAGCTACAACAGCCTGTCCGTCAATCCCTCGCTGCTCGACTGCGACTACTACCGCTTCAAGGAGCTGGACGGCGGCGCGGTGAACGCCTATCAAAACGAATATATGGCGCAGTATTACTGGGCGGATTTTATGTTTGAGGACTACGATTATTAGTTGCAATCAGGCGTAAAACATGGTATACTATAGTGTGATTTACTTTTATTAAAAATGTCCGCAAGAGGGGGAGAAAGTGATGTCAATTCCGTTTGACTCACAAAGAAGCTATTACCGCACGCCGTTCGGTGCGGTGGAACAGGACACAACCGTTCATTTTCGCGCACTGTCGCCGCGTGACGACCATTCCAAGACCGTGGAGCTGTGCGTCAAATACGACTACGACTACAACTGGGAGTACCACAAAATGCTGTGGTGCGGCAATTTTGACGAGCATACCGAAATTTGGGAATGCGACTTCACGCCGCACCGCACGGGACTGTATTGGTACTGCTTCCGCATGAACACCGTCAACGGCATACGCTATATTATTCCGAGCGATCCCTACCGCGTCAGCGAGGTCGCGGAGCACCCGGGCAGAAGCTGGCAGCTCACCTGCTACAAAAAGGGCTTTGTGACGCCGCGCTGGCCTGTCGGCGGCGTGATGTATCAGATTTTTCCCGACCGCTTTTGCTTCAGCGGCGAAGAAAAGCAGCTCAGCCGCACCGACTTTCAGCGCAACACCGACTGGTACGCGCTGCCCGTCTGGCAGCCCAACGAGCACGGCGAGATCACCAACACCGACTTTTTTATGGGCGACCTCAAGGGTATCACCCAAAAGCTCGACTATCTGCACGGGCTGGGCGTGAGCTGCATCTATCTCAATCCCATCGGCGAAGCCTACTCCAACCACCGCTACGACACCGGCGACTATGCGCACATTGACCCGATTCTCGGCACGGAGGACGACTTCCGCGAGCTGTGCGCACAGGCAAAGGCGCGCGGTATCCACGTGATCAACGACGGCGTTTTTTCGCACACCGGCTCCGACAGCGTCTACTTCAACCGCTCCGGACGCTACGGCGACGGCGGCGCCTACCGCGACAAAAATTCGCCCTATTTCAGCTGGTACAAGTTCAACGAATGGCCGGACAACTACCACAGCTGGTGGGGCTTCTACACCCTGCCGGAGGTCAACGAAACCGATCCGGCGTTCAACGAATATATCAACGGCAAAAACGGCATTATCCGCAAATACATGCGCCTCGGCAACTCCGGCTGGCGTCTGGATGTGGCGGACGAGCTGCCGGACGAATTTATGGAGAACCTCCGCAAGTCCGTCAAGGACGAAAACCCCGAGGCGCTGATTATCGGCGAGGTTTGGGAGGACGCGAGCAACAAGGAGAGCTACGGCGCACGCCGCAAATTCCTGCTCGGCGAACAGCTCGATACCGTGATGAACTATGTGTTCCGCGGCGCGATCATCGACTTCTGCCGCGGACAGGACGCGCGCTACACCATGGCGGCGATCATGAGCGTGATTGAAAATTATCCGCGTCCCGTGCTGCGCGTGCTGATGAACTCGCTCTCCACCCACGACACCGAACGTATTCTGACCATGCTGGCAGGTGAACCGCTCAACGGACGCGACCGCGGCTGGCAGGCAAACCAGCGGCTCAGCCCCGAACAGCGCGCCCACGGCGTCCGTTTGCTCAAAATCGCCTCCGCCATGCAGTACACGCTGCCCGGCTTCCCCTGCGTCTATTACGGCGACGAGGCAGGCATGGAGGGCTACCGCGACCCGTTCAACCGCTGCTGCTACCCTTGGGGCAGAGAGGACAAGGAGCTGCTCGCGTGGCACAAAAAGCTCGGCGGTCTGCGCGCGGACTGCTCAGCGCTCTGGGACGGCGACTTTATCAACGCCTTCGCCAAGGACAGACGGCTTGCGTATATCCGCCACGACGACAAAACCGCGCTCTACTGCGCGTACAACCTGATGGATCATGACGACGTGCTCACGCCGCCGCCCGGCTTCTCCGACGGCGTTCCGTTCTTCGGAAATAAATTTGAGGACAACAAGCTGTATCTGCCGGCAATGAGCTGTGAGTTTTTGAGGATAGATTTGTAAACAAAAGGAGCCACTTATGATAAAAGGCGCTGTTTTTGATATGGACGGACTCATGTTCGACACGGAGCGGCTGGTTTATGACAACTGGCAGCGCATGATGGACGAGCTGGGGCTGCCCTATGATATAGAAGTGTTCAAGCAGACCGTCGGCAGACGCAAAAAGGAGGTCGAGCTGTTCTACCGCGCGACCTACGGCGACGACTTTCCCTACTGGGAGCTTGCCGGAAAGGGCAAGGCGATGTATGTCCGGCGCGTAGAGCGCGAGGGGATTCCCGTCAAGCCCGGGCTGTATGAGATTTTGGAGCAACTGAAAAGCCGCGGCGTCAAAATTGCGCTGGCAACCTCCACCTCACGCCACACGGCGGAGCTGAATTTGCGGCTGGCAAAGGTGACGTCCTACTTTGACGCGCTGGTCTGCGGCGAAGAGGTGACAAACGGCAAGCCGCATCCCGAGGTCTTTTTGACCGCAGCCAAAAAGCTCGGCTTGGCGCCCGGCGACTGCGCCGCGCTGGAGGACAGCATCAACGGCGTCAAGTCCGCCTTTGCGGCAGGCATGGTGACCGTGATGGTGCCCGACCTGCTGCCGCCGACCGACGAAATCAAACCCATGATTACCCACCTGTGCGGCGACCTGACCGAAGCGGCGGCGCTGCTGTGCCGATAGGAGGCTTTTATGTTCAGACCTCTCACGCCTGCGGACAAGGCGCTCTATTATCACTATGTCGATTTGTTCTATCACAGCGACGCGGTGGAGGCGCCGGTTCCGCGCGAAAACTACGACGCGACCTTTGCCGAGCTGATGCGCTCGCAGGATTATTTGAAATGCTATATGTTTGAGGACAACGGGCAGCCCTGCGGCTTTGTGCTGCTGTCCAAAACCTTTTCGCAGGAGGCAGGCGGCGTGTCGGTGACGATTGAAGAAATCTATATCGACGAAGCCCACCGCGGCAAGGGGCTTGCCACGGAATTTTTTGCGTATCTGAAGGGGCAAAAAAATATCGCCCGTCTGCGCATTGAGGTTGAGGACGACAACGAAGGCGCCAAGCGGCTGTATGAGCGCATGGGCTTTCATCTTCTCCCGTACCTGCAAATGATTATGAATCCAAACGAAAGCACAAAAGCTCCCTCGGCGTGAGGGAGCTTTTATAATATAGTATGCGTTTTTGCTCAGTCTGCTTTGGGAGCCGGTGTTGGCAGCTCCGTTGCCGCCTCGGTGGGCGCTTCGGTGGGCGCCTCGGTGACAGGAGCCGTCGCAGGCGGCGCCGTGGTGGCAGGAACCGTTGTGGGAGGCACCGTGGTGGGAACGGTCGTGACCGCCGGCGTCTTGACCGTGTAGGTCACGGAATCGCCCTGCAGCACAACGCCCTTGTCGAGCATGCTTCTTCTGGCGCTGCTGTCATATTTGAGCGTCACCACATCGCCGCTGCGCAGATTGACAGAATTGCTCATCTCCAAATCAAACTTTCCGATGTTAAAATTTCTTTCGTCAATCACCAAAACAGACAGGCTGCCCTTGCTCATCACAAAGGTATAGCCGTTGATTTTTGCCTCAAAGGGCGCGATGGAAACGCTCACCCTGCCGTCGGACTTGACCTCCTCCGCAAACAAACCGTTGTCGGCGATATATTGGAGAAGCCCCACCTCGGCAGGCTGCTTGACCGTGACATTCTTCTGCCGCAGCATGTCCCCGACGTTGTATTCTCTCGCGCTGTAATCATGCAAAAAACGCACGCCGTAGGTCTTTTCGTATTTCTCCGCCAAATTCTTTTCGACGACGCCGGACGGCCAGATAAAGCTCACCTTGATGGTGTCTGTCGTCTTTAGATTGCTAAACGAGCTGAAATAAGTAACCTCGCCGTTGAGAATGTACTGCTTCTCAACGAGCAAGCCGATGTCGTCGAGCAGCTCCTTCGCCTTGCTTTTGGGCATTTGGCTGTCGAGAGCAAACTGCTGATAATCCCAGTCAAACCAGCCGCTGATTTTGCCGTCGGACAGGCTCTGTTCGCGGACGCCCTCGTCCACACCGGCAAATTTGAGGGTGTAGTACCGCGCAATATCCACGGGATTGGAGCGGTTGGCGGCAGGCAAAATCACCGCAAAGAGCACCACCAGCACCACCGCCAGCACGCTTGCGCCGATGACGGAAAACAAAATAATCCACTTGGTTTTTTTGCCCTTTCCATTTTGGGAAGCATCGGGCTGCGGCTGATACCGTTCTTCATATTCGGGCGGATACTCCGGCGGATAGCCCTGGTCATAGCCGCTGTTCGGGTCGGGCGCATAATCCTGACGGCGGAGCTGCTCGTAGCCGTCGTCACCCGGCTGCCACGGCTCCGCTTCCGGAGGCTGCCATGTCTCGTCGGGCTGCCACGGCTGTTCGGGAGACTGCCACGACCGCTCCGGCGGCTGCCATGCGTCCTGCTGCGCGTCGGGATTCCAGACGCGGGTCACCGGTGTTTCGTCCGGCGAGGACGCGAGCTGCGTCACGTCGCCGCTCATGGGCGCGCCGCATCTTTCGCAGAAGCGCGCGCTGTTTTTATTGGAATGACCGCATTTTTCGCAAAACATCATATCTCTCCTTTTCATATACCATATACTCAGAAAACGGCAGGCGCAGACGCCCGTCCGCTTACCTATATTGTAGTGAATGTTTGCGCAAAAGTCAATCTTTTTTGTCAACAAAAGATTTTTGGTACGGCTGCCGCTGATAAAAGGCAGCAAAAACGTTGTTTTTCGGGCGCAGAAAAGCTCCCTCGCAAAAGGGAGCCTTTGTTGTCAGCAGGAGAACTTCTGTCTGACCTGTTCAATTTTGGGGCGCTCTGCCTGCTGTGCCGGATACCAGCCCTTTTCCTGCATTTTTTCAGCAGCGTGACGCTGCACCCACTCCGCCTTTTTACAACACGGTTTTAATGGAAGCGTCGGCGGAACGGCGGGGTCAAAACGGGGCAATTCTTCGCAAAATAAAAGCTCCCTCGCAAAAGGGAGCCTTTGTTGTCAGCAGGAGAACTTCTGTCTGA
>CAMJOD010000010.1 GCA_946407465.1 uncultured Clostridia bacterium | reverse complement strand
GATTGCTGCAGCTTGCGCAGTGAGAGCAGCTTTTTGACAAAGGCGGTCACGCGCTTGCGGAAGATGAGCAGCAGCACCAGAATAACACCGACAAGGCTGTAGCGCAGAATCGGCGCGTTGTAGGTGAGAGAAATCAAAATGCCGGCGGTGACAAAGCAGATGGAAACACCCAAAAGCACCTTGGCGTCATAGACCCTCACACCGTCGAGATGCTTGCGGCACACCCAGCGCATGCAGGCGTAGTGTCCCAGCGCGTACAGCACATAGCAAATCAGCGTGGTGTAGCCTGCCGCGACATAGCCGAGATTGAGCAGGTTGGGACTGAGACAAATATAGTTCAGCGCGATGTTCAGCACAGCGCCCGAAACGCTTGCCAGCATGATGAACCATGATTTTTCAAAATAGAACTGGAACGGCGCAAACATGTCGTACATGAACATAAAGAACGTGCCCAACGCCACAGGCGGCACCACCCAGATGGCCTCGCTGTATTCGGGCGGCGCAAAGATGGAGATAGCCTCGGGCGCCAGCATAATGAGCAGCATGTTTGCCACGGCGATAATCAGCATGGCTGAGTATTCCACGCTCGCAATCTCATGCGCCTTGCGTTCTTTAATTTTGCGGTAGACCCACGGTCCCAGCGTCTGGTTGAGCGAGGCGTTTACCATCGTCATCAGCACCGCCACGGAATAGGCGAGACTGTAGATGCCTGCCTTGCTCTCGCTGATGTAGCGGCTGATCATAATGCGGTCAACATTGTAGAGCAGCGTCTGTGAAAGATAATGCGGCACCAGCGGCAGGTTGAATTTGAGCGCATAAAGCCAGTATTTTTTGGAGAAAAACTTTTTGCCGCGCTTCATCTGAACAAAGAAGCACCAGCCGTAGGCGGCAATGTTGACAATCACCAAGCCCAAAATTCTGGCGGTCGCCTTGTAGGAGGCGTCGGAGAAGATAACCAGCACCACGCCGAGCGCAGGCTGCGCGATGGCAACAAGGGTGATAATCGCCACCATCAGGCGGTATTTGTTCTTGACGCGCTGCTCGGTTGACCAGAAGTAGAACACCGCCGTTGTCCATATCAGCAGCAGCATGTAGCACATCTGCACGGTGTTGAGGTTGAGCAGCCGGTTAAAGAAGTCGCGGAAAATAAAATAAATGACCGTCCAAATGCTGCACAGCGTCAGGGTGAGTCCCTGCATGGTGGAGGCGTAGACCTTGGCGTCGTCCTCAAACTTGACCATACCCTGCAAAAATACGCCTGCGCTGATGTTCAGTGTGACAATCACCGTGATGATGCCCAGCCAAGACTGAAAGACGTTGTATTCGCCATATTGCTCGGTGGTCAGCAGTCGGGTGAAAATCGGTGTGGAAATGACCGAAATCGCCTTCTGCATAAAATTGGTAATCAAAAACCAGAGCGAGGCGCGCACCTGTACCGGCAGAGAGGTATATTTTTTTTTTAGCTTTGTTAACATATGATTTCCTGCTCTCTGATGAACGGTTTTCGGATGTTATCGCGGCGCAAACAGCTTGCGCGCCAAGGGCGGACAGACGGCGATCAGCATGCCGTATGCCTTTGCCGTCAGCTTGTAGGCGCTGAACAGATAGGGGAACAGTCCCTCGCGCACGTATCGGGTCAAGCGGCGTTCTTCGCTTGTGCCGGCAGCGCCGGACTGCGCACAGCGTCTGAAAAACGAGACGGCAAAGCTGGTTTGCCGCAGCCTTGCATAGCGGCGAAGTTGAGGATAATTCTCTTCGAGAAATTTTATAACAAGTTCGGAAACAGTAAAAAACTGCATATGCGCAGGATTGAACGGCGCCTTGGTGATGCTCTCGCGGTTGTCCGTGCGATAGCGGTAAAGTGCTTCGTCCGTGTGGGCGATGCGGTCGGCGCGGTGTATCACCTGCGGAATGACGGCGTAATCCTCAAACACCAGTCCCTCCGGGAAGCGAATGCCGTCAAACAGCGTTGTCTTATAGAGTTTGCCCCAAGCTGAGGTGTTGAAGGTGGTGTTTTCCTTGAGCAGACAGGTGATCGCCTGCTCCGGCGTCATCATGCCGCCGACGTGTTTTCCTGTATCGGTGCCTGCGGAAGAGATGTCCGCACCGGTTTCCTCCATCAGACGGAACAAGCGCTCCAGCATCTCAGGATGAATGCTGTCGTCGCTGTCCACAAAGGTGATCAGTTCGCCTCTTGCGACGTTCATACCGGCGTTGCGTGCGCCGGAAAGACCCATGTTTTCCTGATGGATGACGCGGATATTGTCATACTGGGCGGCAAAGGCGTCACAAATGGCAGGCGAGTTGTCGGTGGAGCCGTCGTCTACCAAGATGATCTCAAGCCTTGGATACGTTTGCGCCGTTATGGACGTTACGGAATCGGAAATGTATTTTTGTGCGTTGTAAACGGGAACTACGCAGGAGATAAGCGGATTCATTTTTCAGTCCTTTCAGCGGCAGCAGCACGGCACAGACCATCCACCAGAACATGGTGGCGCTCAGACAGCTCAGCGCCATAAAGGTGAGGCCGACAACCGCAAGCGGCAGGAAGTGGTTCAGCGTCAGGCGCTCCGTGCGGATTTTGCGCATTTTTCTCAGAATACTGAAAAATATGGCGAACATGATGATAAGTCCGGGAATACCCCACGACAAAACAATGTCCATGTAGGTGTTGTGCGCCATGTGAAAGAAGCGTCTGAAATAGTCGGTTTCGTTGTATTGCAGACCGTACCCGAACAGCAACACCATGGGATTTGCCAGCATTTCGGCAAAATAATAGTTTTGTATCATGAAACGGTTGGAGGTGATGGTGTCAATATCAAGCGTGCTGCCGTTTTTTTCGCGCAGACGAATCACCGTTGACTTGATAATATCCGCGATGCGGTTGCTGAAAACCACGCCGATAACGGCGCCAATCAGCACGATTCTCTGCGCAAAGCGGTTTTTGTTCGCCAAAAAGCTGTAGAGAGAATAGACGCCAAAGTAGAGAAGAATCAGCAGCATGGTGACCAGCGACATTTTGGAGGCGGTCAGCAGCGTGATGCCAATCATAATGAGTATGTAAAAATAGTCGCGTATTTTGTGCTTTTCTTTGATAATAAACAGCATGGCAACGCCCACGCACAAATACAGCGAAAAATAGTTGGGGTCGCCGGCGTAGCCGTACAGACGCCAGAGCGAGATATAATCGACGAGCGGAAGCGATTCGTAGAGCGCGATATGAATCATGTAGAGCACGCCGGAATAGATGCAGCCGAAGCAGAACTTTCGGGTAATGTCGGCGTAGTTGATTTTGATGTTTTTTTCTGTCAGCACACACTCCACATAGTACAGAACGAGGGCGGTGCTCAGGTTGGGCAGGATTTGGTTGTACTGACCGAAACAGACGGAGTGCGCCAAATCCCAGACTTCGATAATAACCACGTGCATGGCGGCGGTAAAATTGACCCGGCGCCTTTCAAACAGATAGATAAACACCGGCAGCGCAATCAGCAGGTTGATGCCGAAGCTGATGTTCAGGCTGTCGAGCAGACGGATATTCGGAACCAACAGCAGGCAGGCGCCGACGCGAAAGCTGTTGTTGCCCATGCAGAGGGCGGCTGCTATCGCAATAATGGCAGGATAGAGCAGAAAGTTGACGTCCAGCACCTTTGCCACAAAAACGAGCGACAGAAAAACGAACAGCAGCGCGTTTGCCAGATTGTCCTTGTTGAATTTAAAAATCAAGTCGTTATCGCTCCTTTATACATTCTCGATAGTGTCCTATGGCAGTGGCGGCTGCGCTGTTCCAGCTGTAAGCCTCTGCCATGCGCACGGCGTTTGCGGACATTTCGCCGAAACGGGAGCGGCTGTTCACTGCCAGACAAAGCGCCTCGGCAATGGTTTTCGCGCTTGTGCCGCCGTTCCATCCGGCGCCGCTGCCTTTGATGGTCTGCGCAAAGGTCGTGCCCTCGGTGACAAGACAGGGCAGTCCGTAGCTCAGCGCTTCCAGAATCCCCATCGGCATGCCCTCGGTGCGCGAGGTTTGGATAAAGACGTCGGCGTCGAGCAGCACGCGGCGCTTTTCCTCACGGACAACCGCCGGATGCAGGCTGACAAGCTCCTCCACACCGCCTTGGCTGATGTAGCTCTGCATTTCGGGAATAAACGATACGCCTCTGTCCTCTGTGGGACCGTAAATATCCAGACGGCAGCCGTGTTGGCGCAGAAAATCCTTTTCCAGCGCAAACGCCTGTATCATGAGGTCAAGCCCCTTGATGAACGGCAAAATCCGTCCGATATAGACAAAGTGTGTTTCGTCCGTCCGGAACGCGGTCTTTGTCTTTGCAGGCATGTCCACGCCGTTGGGCGCCACAAACAGGTTTTTACCCATGACGCTCTCCTGCCGCTCTATCTCGGTCAGGCATTGAATACCGGCGGCTCCGTTGCAAAACCGCTTGAACAGCAGCAGATTCGCCGCGGCTTTTTTGAGACGGCTCTTTTGCTGGGCGCCTTTTTTCAGTGCGCCGTGCGGCACAATCACATAGGGAATCCGCCGTCTGCGCAGCTCCTTGGAAAGTGCAAGATAGCGCGGAATATAGATTTCATGAAAGACAACCAAATCCGGTTGCCGGTAGGGTGCAGGGAGTGCGCTGAACGAATCGGCGGAAAAGCATTGCTCGAGTCCGTCGATTACAAGCGGCTGCCCCAAATTCCACAGCGCCGCATCCGCATAGGCTCTCTGCGCCTTTACGTGACAAGGCACCGCGTTGTGAACGCCGTTGCACAAATCGTCGCTCAACGGGCAAATATGCAGAACGACCATCGGGCGTCCTCACTTTCTGATTATTTTATACACCAAGCGGCGCACGCCGTTTGGGCTCATGCAGACAATAAAATGCGGATAAGCGCTCAGCACATAATCACGGCGCGAAATCCAGCCGGTTTTCAGCAGCTGCCTGCGAAAGCGCAGCATGCTTTTGGCATAAACCCTGCCGCCGCGGCGCCTGAGCTGTGCCGGTGTGCTGCGCACCTTGACCAGCACATCGGGCAGGTTGGCGGTTTTGACGCCGGTTTTCAGGGTGCGGATCCACAAATCATAATCCTCAAAAAGCCGCAGCGTAGCATTGTAGCCGCCGGCGGCTTCGACGGCGGCTTTTTTGAACATAGCGGTAACATTATTGAAGGGAATCCGCTTTTTGCTGTATTGCAGAATCTCCTCATGGGTCAGGGGAACCCTGCGAACCGCGAACGGCTCGTCCGGATTCTCGTTAAATTCTTCAATCGCGCCGCTCACCACTGCCAATTCGCTGTCGCGCTCAAACGCGGCAAGCTGTTTTTCACAGCGGTCGGGCAGGCTGATGTCATCGCTGTCCATGCCGGCGACCAGCTCGCAGCGGCAGTGGGACAGCGCATGGTTGCGCGCAAAGCCCGGTCCCTTGTTGACGGGAAGACGCAAAACCTCCAGGCGCTCGCCGTAGCCGTTGATGACCTCGTCCAGCGCCGGCGTAAGCGGACCGTCGCACACCAGCACAAACTGCGCCGGCGGCACGGTCTGGCAGAGCATACTGTCGATGGCAGTGCGCAGGTAGTCAGGCTGATCCTTGGCATAGACCGACATCAGTACGCTGTATTCCATAAATCATCTTTCCTTTTGCGGGATTAGCGGTATTCGTAATAGTAGTATTTCGAATTTTTCTTGTAGGATTTGCGCGACGCGGGCTTGCTGTTGTAGACAAAGCCGAGCACGTTGGCGTTGGCAAAGTTGAGCTGACGGATGGTTTCGTCCATCTGAGAAACCTCGGTGGAGCCGTGCAGCGTCACAATCAGATAGCCGTCGATAACGGAGGACAGAATCGCCGAGTCCGAAACAACGGTAACAGGCGGAAAGTCCACAACGATATAGTCATAGACAAGCTTGAGCGCTTCAATCAGCTCGCTCATCTGCGGCGACTCAATCAGCTTGGTCGGGTCGGGCGGAATGGTGCCTGCCGGAATCACGTCGATGTTAAAGGTGTCGTTGTGCGCGATGGGAAGATGGCTGTAGCCCTCCTCGTCGGCGAGATAGTCGCTCAGACCGGGATAGTTCTCCATGCCGAGCTTGGCGGCAACGGTCGGGATACGCATGTCGCAGTCCACGATAACGACCTTTTTGTCAATCTGCGCCAGCGAAATGGCAAGGTTGACCGAGACCGTGCTTTTGCCCTCGCCGCGGTTGGCGCTGACAATGCCGATGCAGCGGTTCTTTTTGCCGGGCAGCGAAAAGGAGACGTTGGTGCGCAGGGTCTTGAAGGACTCCTGCATGGAAAAGGAGGCGTTTTCTCCGAGCAGCATTTTGGAGGGATTGAACACCTTGTTTTTGGCTTTTTTCTTCTTAAACATTGTCGATGTCTCCCTTCTTCCGGTTCTTTTTATCTTTCTTTTGCTGCTTTTTCATTTCTTCGGATTTCACGTAATAATCGCTGTAATAATCGTTTTGGTAGTAGCCCAAGCCCCTGGTTTCGTTCAGGTTCGGAATCACGCCGATAACGGGCATGCCGTATCTGCCCTCCAAATCGCCCTCGCTCTTGATGGAGTCATCCTTGAAATACTTCACGAGGATATAAATCAGCGCGATCACGGCGCCGACCAGCGCGCCCAGCACGGAGGACATGGCGTAGTTGGGGCCGTATTTGCCCTTTGGCGCGCGCGGTGCGTCGACGATTTTCATCGAGCTGCCCTCTACAATCTGCGACATATAGGTGGGAGCGGTGTTGGCGATTGCCTGCGCCAGCCGGTAGGAGAGGATGGCGTTGGTGGTGATGACATTCACACGGATAACCTGCGTGTTGTCAACGACTTGGGTGCTGACGCAGCGGGAGAGCTGATCGTAGCTCATGTCCAGGTTGATAAATTCAGCCGAGGCGACCAGCACGTTGTTGCTGGTGAGAATACGCGAATAGGTGGCAACCAGCTCACGCGACGCCTGAATATCCGCCTGCGACACCGCGCTTTTTTGACCGTTATTCTGTGTCTGGTTGTTGACAAAGGCGGTGAAGGAGGACAGATAGTTGGGTTTGACAAAGACGCGTACAGCCCCTTGGAACAGCAGTCCTCCGATGACCGCTCCCAGAATGATCAGCCAGAGCTTTTTGACAATGGCGGACAGCAGGGGAGCGATGTTGACCTCAACCTCGCGCGCAGCCGGATCCTGTTTGGTTGTTGTAACAATTTCTTTTTCCATGCTAAAACTCCTGTTTTCGGCACGGATTTCCGCCGGGCGGTCATCCGCACATTTATTTTATTATCAATAATAGACAGTTGAACAGCCTGCTACTTGATATGCTTGATGGTTTTTAACTCCTTGCGGAGCTCGCGGCGGTTCTTGATGGGACGCACCGCCATGCGGTACATCAAAAAGAACGGATAGACCGCCTTGTGCTTGTACACAAAGGGATTGGAATACTTAAAGCGCTTTCTTTCGGGGAACACGCGCTTCAAAAAATATCTTGCCTTTGAGTGGCTGCTGCCGGCGCTCTCCTCAAATTCCTTTGAAAAGAGGTTCTCCATGCTGCCGAAGGTGCCGCAGGACAGGACGAATTGCAGCATTTCGCGCAGCTCGGGCGAGAGCGCGCGAAGGTTGTCCGCCGTCTGCTCCGGATTTTCAAACACCGCGTCGGCAAGCGTGCGCAGCTTGTACTCAAAATCGGCGATGCCCAGCTTTTCCAACTCGCGCGTGACAGCGGAGAAATCAAAGTGCAGCTTGTCCGTGTGCAGCAGCACATATTCGTCCGCGACGGTGCGAAAGCCCGTGCCGCGGTTGTCGTAGTGCTTAAAGGCGTGGACGATAAAGAAGATATAAAAATCGTCGTCCGAAAAATGATAGCCAAAGCCGTTGCCCTTGTCCTTGATCAGCCGGTCCTTCACGTTGGCGTAGTACCGGTAGAACAGTTCAAACTGCGGCGAATGGTCAATCATCTCGCGGTGCAGCTCGATGTTGTAGAACGGCGGCTTGGAGTATTCGTCGGCAGGAAAGCTGTCGGTGCGGAAGGTGTAGCCGCGTTTGAACATAAACGCCTTGCCGTCCGCCATGCGCGACGGATCCATCAAAATGTCGTAGTCGGCAAATTCCCTGGTGCCGTAGTGCGGAAACAGCGGATTGATAATCACGCCCTTGAGCGGCATGTACCAAATGCCGTTTTGCTCGAAGTAGCGCTCAATTGCGCGCCGCTCCGCTTCAAACAGCATGGTTTTTTTGATGTTGTTGTCGAGCACGCTGCTCCAGCGCTTTTGCTCCTGCGCGTCGGCGGCGCGAAACGCCTCGGTGCCCTGCAGCGCCTTGGCGACCAGCGCGGTCAGGTTGTGACCCTGCGCCATCTGCCACAGCCTGTCAAAGTCCGCGGTGTCCAGCGTCGCCTGCCGCTTGGCGGCGGCACAGGCGGTCAGATAGATAAATTGTTCGGTTGCGTTCATGGCTTCTGTTCACCCTTTATGGCTCTTTTGATTTTGCCGCCGAGGCGCCTGACCTTGTGCAGCACCAGACGCACGGGGTAAACGGCGTTCCAAAACCGCGCGTAGGCACGGTAGCCGGAATCCTCCACGGTGTGCTTTTTGCCCTTGCGCTGAAATTCGGTGAGCACGCCCACAATTTGGCTCTCCGGCACATATTCCTTCACAAAGGTGTTGTCGCCGCGTATCACATAGACGCCGTTTCGCACGTCGATAATGCGGTGCAGCGTAAAGCGCCCGTCGCGGCGGCGGTAGAGCGGCACGTCGTACTTTTTCAGTCCGCTGCTCTGACAGGGGCGGACGGTCACCAAATCGCGGTTCTCCTTAAACAGGGGACGCATGCTCACGCCGCGCGTTTTGTAGACCAGCACGCCGTCCCGGCGGAGCAAGGTTTCCAAATTCAGCTGCTCGGTCATTCGTCCAGTGCGCCGACCTTGCGCAGGGTTGCGATAACCATGTCCACGTCAGCGGCGATTTCCTCGCGCGAAGCGTCATACTTGGCGCACATCTTGTCCACCACCTCGTCACGGGTGGTTTCTTCCTTCATCAAATTGACAATTTCCGCAGCGGTCTGATTGCTGCGGACAATGCCGCTGAACGCCGTGTCGCCTGTGGCAACCATAACCTGTGTATCGTCGATTTCCTGTGTCAAAAAATTCTCGTTGAGCTTCATTCTAAAATTCCTTTCTAATTAAATAACTTCTGCTTTTTATGCAAAAAAGACATATTATCTCACTATAATTCATACTACACTATTATAGCACGTTTTAAAATACAGTCAAATGTTTTTTTCAGGATTACGCAATTTTTTTTCTATCCACTTGAAATCATGTTGTTTTTCGTATATAATATAGAAAAAAGACGGGAAACCGGGGTGAATTATAGATGAAAAGACATTTTTGGCTGTGGGTGCTGACGCTGGTGCCGCCGGTCACGATGCTCGGCTCGCTGGTGCTGATGAACGACTACGACGCCACGTCGCGCAGAGGTGCGCTCAGCATGGTGCTGTTTTATGCGGCAAGCGCGTTTTTGATTCTTTTTGCGTTTGTCATCGGCTATGCGCCCAAAACCAACCAGGCGGCGCTGCGTCTGGGCGGCGTTTGCTTCTTCCTCTACGCCATTATCTATCTGCTGCGCATGAGCGCACGAATGGGCGATTGGATTGCAGGGGAGGTGCATGACGAAAACGCCGAGCGGCTGATTATCTATTCCCTGATTGGGTTCGGCGTGGCGATTGTTTTCTATTTTGTCGGCCTCCTGATTCCGTACAGAAGAAGAAAAAGGGCATGGGAGGACGCGCTATGAAAACAATACGGTTCGGCAAATCCGATTTGGAGGTGCCCGTAATCGGACTGGGCTGCATGCGCCTGACGGAGCTGGAGCGCTGGGATATTCCGCAGTACATCTGGCACTGCATCTCGCTGGGCGTCAATTTCTTTGACCATGCGGACATCTACGGCGGCGGCGAATGTGAGACCATGTTCGGCGAGAGCCTCAAGGAAATCGGCATACCGCGCGACCAGATTATTTTGCAGTCAAAGTGCGGCATCGTGCCCGGCTGGATGTATGACAATTCCTACGCGCACATCATCCGCTGCGTGGACGAAACGCTCAAGCGTCTCGGCACCGAGTACCTCGATATTTTGCTGGTGCACCGTCCCGACGCGCTGGTGGAGCCGGAGGAGGTCGCCAAGGCGTTTGACGAGCTTTACACCAAGGGCAAGGTGCGCTATTTCGGCGTGTCCAATCACAAGCCCTCGCAGATTGAGCTGCTCAAAACCTGCGTGAAGCAGGAGCTGCAAACCAACCAGATTCAGTTCAGCATTCCCTTTTCTAATATAATATCGACCGGCATGGAGGCAAACATGAACTCCGAGGGCGCGATTGACCGCGGCGGCGACGTGCTCAACTACTGTCGGCTGAACAATATGACGATTCAGGCGTGGTCGCCCTTCCAGAGCGGCAGAGGCGCGTTTGTGGACAACAACGACGGCTATCCCGACCTCAACTGGGCGCTCGGCGAAATCAGCGCCAAGTACAACGTCACCAAGTCCACCATTGCGGCGGCGTGGATTCTGCGCCACCCGGCAAAAATGCAGACGATTGTCGGCACCATGAACTATTACCGCATGCTGGAGATTTCACGCGCGGCGGAGATTGAGCTGACGCGTGAGGAGTGGTACCGCCTCTATCTGTCCTCGGGACATATTTTACCTTAATAATATAATATAACAGCAAGATACGGCGCACTTTTATCAAACAAAGGTGCGCCGTTTTTGTGACTTTGAACAATTGCCTAATTTTTCTTCATAATATGAAGAAATAATAAGAAAAATTGCAAAAATCTGCTTGACTTTGATTGAATTTGTGCTATAATGAGCATAGAGGTGAATGAATTTGCTCACTCAAGAGAGATATCAATCAATTTTGAGCATGGTAAATGAGAAGAGCGCGGTGACGGTCGCCGAGCTCGCCGAAATGCTGGGCATCTCCGAATCCACTGTCCGCCGCGACCTGACGGCGCTGGATGAGCTCGGAAAGCTGAAAAAAGTATTCGGCGGCGCAACCTCCATCACCAAATCAGAGGGTGTTTATGAGGACACCGTCAGTATGCGCGAAAAGCTGATGAGCGAAGAAAAAACCGAAATCGCACGCTACAGTGCGCAGCTGATTAACAATACCGACTTTGTTTTCATTGACGCAGGCACAACCACTTCGAGATTGATTGATTTTATCGACAACAATCAGGCAACCTACGTCACCAACGGCATCGTGCACGCACGCAAGCTGGTGCAAAAGGGACTCAACGCCTACCTCATAGGCGGCAAGGTCAAATCGGCAACAGAGGCGACAGTCGGTGCGGAGGCAATTGCCAATCTAAAAAACTTTAATTTTTCCAAGGCTTTCATGGGTACCAACGGGATTGACTTCAAGTCAGGCTTCACCACTCCGGATGTGGAGGAGGCAATGATTAAGGAGGCGGCAGTCAACCATGCCTACATGGCGTTTGTGCTGGCGGACAGAACCAAGTTCCGGCGTGTCTTTTCGGTCACGTTTTCGCCGCTGCGCAAGTGCTGCATCATCACCGACGCCATGCCCGACTCACGGTTTGCCAAGGAAACGGTCATCAAGGAGGTCATGAAGTGATTTACACGGTAACACTCAATCCGTCAATCGACTATATCGTGCGGCTTGACAAGCTGACGAGCGGCATCACCAACCGCACCACAAGCGAGGAATACTACTTCGGCGGCAAGGGTATCAACGTTTCGCTGGTGCTCGCCGAGCTGGATTTGGACTCCACTGCCTACGGCTTTGTGGCAGGCTTTACCGGCAAGGCGATTGAAAACGGTATTCGCAACGACCACATTATCACCGATTTCATCAAGCTCAAAGAGGGCATTTCGCGTATCAACATCAAAATCAAAGCTGGCGAGGAGACAGAAATCAACTGTCAGGGTCCTCACATAGACGAACAGGAGCTGGAAAGACTGCTCCAAAAAATCGACCGTATTCAGCCCGGCGACACCCTGATTCTCGCAGGCAGCATTCCCAACACCATGCCCGACGACACCTACGAGATTATGATGCAGCGCATCGGCGGCAAGGATGTGCGCATTGTGGTGGACGCCACCAAGCAGCTTCTTGTCAATTCGCTCAAATATCATCCCTTCCTCATCAAGCCCAACCGTCAGGAGCTCTCCGAAATCTTCAACGTTGAGGTCAAGACCGAGGATGATATTGAGCATTACGCCAAGGAGCTCCAAAAGCTCGGCGCGCGCAACGTGCTGATTTCGCTCGGCGGCGAGGGCGCTATGCTGATTGACGAAAACGGCGGCAAGCACAAGGCAGGCGTTCTCAAAGAAAAGGTCATCAACACCGTCGGCTCCGGCGACTCCATGGTAGCAGGCTTTGTCGCCGGCTACGTCAAGACAGGCGACTATGGCTACGCTCTCAAGCTGGGCAGTGTCTGCGGCAACGCCACGGCGTTCCTCAGCGGTTTGGCAACCAAAGAAAAAATCAATGAATTGCTGGAGAAATTTGAAAAACAGTTTGGCTGAGCAATTCATTAAATAAAAATTATTTAATTAATCAAGGAGGTAAATTTATGCGTATTAAAGACCTGCTCAAAAAACAGGGAATCACGCTCGGCGCGGCTCCCAAGAGCAAACAAGACGCGATTGACATCCTCGTCAAACTGCACGAGAGATGTGGCAATCTGTCTGACACCGCAGCGTACAAAAAGGGTATTCTCGCCAGAGAGGATATGGGCACCACCGCTATCGGTATGGAGGTAGCTATTCCCCATGCAAAGAGCGAGGCTGTCAAGGCACCGGCGCTGACAGCTATCACGGTTCCGAACGGCGTAGACTATGATTCTCCCGACGGCGCTCCCGTCAAGCTCATTTTCATGATCGCGGCGACACTGGACGGCGACGTTCACCTCGAGGTGCTGGCTCGCCTGATGCAGATGCTCATGCACGAGGACTTCACCGCCAAGCTCAAGGCGGCAAAATCCGCCACCGAATTCCTGAACATCATTGACGATCAGGAAACCAAGCAGTTCCCCGATGAAGCGGCTGCTCCGGCTCCTGCCGCAGCAGGCGGCTACCGCGTGCTGGCAGTCACTGCCTGCCCGACCGGTATCGCACACACCTACATGGCTGCCGAGGCACTCGCCAAGGCAGGCGACAAGATGGGCATCACCGTAAAGGTTGAGACCAACGGCTCCGGCGGCGCAAAGAACGTTTTGACCGCGGAAGAAATCGCCAACTGCGACGGTATCATCATCGCTGCCGACAAGAACGTGGAGACCGCGCGCTTTGACGGCAAGCCCGTTCTGATGACCAAGGTTGCCGACGGCATTCACAAGCCCGAGGAACTCATCAACAAGATTGTTAACAAAGAAGTCGGCGTATTCCATTCCGACCACAAGGTAGCTGCCGGCGAGGCGTCCGGCGGCGACGAAAGCTTCGGACGCAAGCTTTACAAGCACCTGATGAACGGCGTATCCCACATGCTTCCGTTCGTTGTAGCAGGCGGTATCTTCATCGCCATCGCCTTCCTGATTGACTCCTTCGCAGGCGTTACGCAGGACGGCAACTTCGGTACCGGTACTCCCGTATCCGCATGGTTCAAGAACATCGGCGGCGTAGCATTCAACTTCATGCTGCCCGTACTCGCAGGCTTTATCGCTATGTCGATTGCCGACCGTCCCGGCTTGCTCGTCGGTATCGTCGGCGGCGCCCTGGCAGCAGCCGGCAACACCTTTGCCAACCCCGGCGCTGTTGACGCCATTCCCTCCGGCTTCCTCGGCGCTCTTCTCGCAGGCTTCGTAGCCGGCTGGCTCCTCAAGATGCTCGAAAAGGCATGCGACCATCTGCCGCACGCGCTCGAAGGCATCAAGCCGATTCTCATCTATCCGCTTGCCGGCTTGGGAATCGTCGCCGTTATGATGTGCGCTGTCAACCCCATCATGGGCGTTATCAACGAAGGCATGAAGAATGCTGTTAACTACATGGCTTCTCAGCCTGCTCTGCTCGTTCCCGTATGCGCACTGCTCGCAGGCATGATGGCTATCGACATGGGCGGCCCGTTCAACAAGGCAGCTTATGTAACCGCAACCGCACTCCTCACCGGCGCTTCCACCGACCCGAACGACCCTGCCTTCAAGATTATGGCTGCTGTTATGATCGGCGGTATGGTTCCCCCGATTGCTATCGCGCTGTCCACCACTATCTTCCGCAACCGCTGGACTCCCGAAGAGAGAAAGAACGGTCCCGTTAACTTCATCATGGGTCTGTCCTTCATCACCGAGGGCGCTATCCCTTACGCTGCAGGTCATCCGCTGCAGGTCATCCCGAGCTGCCTGGTCGGTTCTGCTGCCGCAGGCGCACTGTCCGCTTTGTTCGGCTGCACCCTGAGAGCACCTCACGGCGGTATCTTCGTATTGCCCACCATCGGCAATCCCGCTATGTACTTCCTCGCACTGGTAATCGGCTCCGTGATTGGCATGCTCCTGCTCGCCGTTCTCAAAAAGCCCGTCAAGGAATAATCTTTCATCTATTATAATAAATCAGTTCATTATTTTGCAAAATCATCATAAAGGAGAAATGTCTTATGGTATCCAAAAAAGTAACACTCGTTAACGCACAGGGCTTTCATATGCGTCCGGCTTCCGTATTTGCGACCGCTATGGGCAAATATGCTTCCAGCGTTACCATCAAATTCAACGGCAACCAGTACAACGCAAAGAGCCTGCTGAACATCATCGCAGCCTGCATCAAGTGCGGCAGCGAGATTGAGCTGGTCTGCGACGGCCCCGACGAGAACGAGGCGCTGGCTGACGCTGTTGAGAGAATCGAGAGCGGCTTGGGCGAATAACGTCTGACATTGCACAGTATGAAATAATATGGCTCAGGGAGGCGGCTTCCGCTTCCCTGATGTACATTATAACGAATTTTTGAAGAGGTGATTCACATGCTGAAAGGTATCGGCGTATCCGACGGCATCGGTATCGGCAGAGTTATGATTCTCGCCGAGCAGTCGCTGGATTACACGCCCAAGGAAATAACCGACGTTGACGCGGAGCTGGCACGCTACCGCGACGCGGTTGACAAATTCTGTGACAACACCGTGGAGCAGGCAAACGCCATCCGTCAGTCCACCGGTGACAAGGAAGCCGAAATTCTCGAGGGTCACATCGCGATTATCCGCGACCCCTTTATGGGCGGCGAAATTGAAAACCTTATCAAAGCAAATCAGTGTGCCGAGGCTGCGGTTGACCAGATTTGCAAGATGTTTATTGATATGTTCTCCGCGACCGGAGACGATTTGACCATGCAGCGCGCTGCCGACGTCCGCGACATCCGCGACGGCATTCTCGGCATTTTGCTCGGTGTGCAGGAGGTCAAAATCAGCGACGCGCCGGCAGGCACCGTTTTGGTCGTCAAGGAGCTGACGCCCTCCATGACCGCCGGCATCAAGAAAGAAAACATCGTCGGCATTATCGCCGAAACAGGCAGCCAGACCTCGCACTCCGCCATCCTGGCACGTGCGCTGGAAATTCCTGCCGCTCTCAGCGTGCCGAACGCGACCACCGCGATTTCGAGTCAGGAAATCGTTATCGTAGACGGCTTCAAAGGCAACGTGCTTGTCGCGCCCGATCCAAGCAAGATTGAGGAATTTACCGCCAAGCGTACCGCCTATCTGCGTGAGAAACGCGAGCTGGAGACCCTGCGCGGCAAGGTGACGGCGGACGCCGACGGCAACGAGTATGAGCTGTTCTGCAATATCGGCACGCCCAAGGACGCCACCAAGGCGATGGACGCCGACGGCGAAGGCGTGGGACTGTTCCGCACCGAGTTCCTGTTTATGGACAGAAACCAGCTTCCCACCGAGGACGAGCAGTTTGAGGCGTACAAGCAGGCGTCCCTGATTATGAAGGGCAAGCCCGTTATTATCCGCACACTGGACATCGGCGGCGACAAGGAGATTCCGTATCTCGGTCTCGCCAAGGAAGAGAATCCCTTCATGGGCTTCCGCGCCATTCGCTACTGCCTCAAGAACCGCGATATGTTCAAGTCGCAAATCAAGGCGATTCTCCGTGCCAGCGCCTTTGGCGATATTCGCATCATGTTCCCGCTCATCACAGCTGTTGACGAGCTGCGCGCAGGCAAGGAGCTGGTGGAAGAAGCCAAGGCTGACCTCAAAGCCTCCGGCATTGCGTTTGACGAAAACATTCAGGTGGGTGTGATGACCGAGACAGCGGCGTCCGGCGTAATTGCCGACCTGCTCGCCAAGGAAGCGGATTTCTTCTCCATCGGCACCAACGACCTCACCGGCTATACGATGGCGGCGGACCGCGGCAACAGCGATGTTTCCTATCTGTACTCTCCCTTGCAGCCCAGCGTGCTGCGCATGATCAAGCGCATTATCGAGTGCGGCAGAGCCGAGGGCATTTCTGTCGGCATGTGCGGCGAAGCGGCAGCAAGCCCCACTATGATTCCGCTGCTGATTTCGTTCGGTCTGACCGAATTTAGTGTTTCCGCTCCTTCCGTTCTCAAGGTGAGAAAGAATATCGCCAAGTGGACAAAGGCAGAGGCGGACGCTGTTGCCGAAAAGGTCATGGCAATGACCTCCGAGGCTGAAATCAAAGCGTATCTTGAATCTATCGTTTAAAAAATTGTCATATTTTGTGATAAGGAGTCGAATTTCGGCTCCTTATTTTTTGTGGGTATTGACATGTTACCGCTGTGGTGTTACAATTGTGACAGCCTATCATATGACCGGTTGTCACACGAGCAGAGGAGGAAAAATTGTGATAAAACCGACATTTTATAACCTGCCCGAAGAAAAGCGGCGCAGAATAACAGCGGCGATTATCAGCGAGTTTTCGGAGTCCGCCGACGAAAAGGTCAGCATCAACCGCATCATCCGCCGCGCCGACATTTCACGCGGCAGTTTTTATCAATATTTTGAGGACAAGGTGGATTTGATTGAGGTGCTGATGAAATCCTTTGTCGAAACGGTTCTGGAGAAGCTTGATACCACGGCGTCCGGCTCCGGCGGCGATATTTTTTTCACTTATGCGCAGCTGTTTGATACCATTGCCGCCGTTTCGGAGGACTGCGAGAACCGCACCGTTTTGCGGCGCCTGACGAGCAATTTGCGCGCCAATGATGATTTGGTGTTTGAATACATGAAAAACCGCTTCAAGGGCATTGACGAGTTTAAGGACTGCACCAAGCATTTTTCGCGCGAAAAACTGCGTTTTCCGGACGATACCGACTTTGAACTCCTGCTGCAAATCCTGACGGGTATTCTCAAAAACGCTCTGTTCAACTATTATGTAATGGAAGAAGCATACGAAAAGGTCAGACGCGACTACCGGCGCAAGCTCGCGATTCTCCAAGCCGGCGCGCTGCAAACATCCGGGAGGTAATATGTTATCTAAATTCAGTGTAAAAAAGCCGATGACCATCTTTGTGGCGGTGGTGCTGGTAATGGTTTTGGGTGTTGTTTCTTTTTTGAAAATGACGCCCGACCTGATGCCGAATATGGATTTACCCTATGCGCTGGTGCTCACCACCTATCCGGGACAGAATCCCGAGACCGTCGAAACCGTTGTCACCAAGCCCTTGGAGTCCTCCGTTGCGGTGATTGACGGCGTGGAGCAGGTGCGCTCCACCTCGAGCGACAGCTATTCCATGTGCATCATCGAATTTGCCGACGGCACCGACATGAACACCGCCACCATCGACGTCCGTGCCGCGCTCGACACCCTGTCCGACAACTGGGACGATGCGGTCGGCAGCCCGTATTTGATCAAGATTAACCCGAATATTCTGCCGGTTGCCATGATGGCGGTGGACTATGAGGGCAAGGACAGAATCGGTATCTCCGATTTTGTAAGCGAAACACTCCTCAACCGCTTGGAGGGAATCGACGGCATTGCCTCGGTTTCCGACGGAGGCGTTGTGGTCGAGAAGGAGAACGTTGTCCTCTCGCAAAAAAAGCTCGACGCGCTCAACAAAAAGATAACCGCCGCGCTGGACAGCCGGTTTGACGAAGCGGAGGAGAAGATCAAGGACGCCAAAAAGGAGTTGGAGGACAACGCCGCACAGGCGCAGGAGGGAGCGGCGGTCATCACCGACTCGCTCGACACGATAAACAAGGAGCAGGCAGCGCTTGTGGAGCAGCTTGCCGCCGCGCAAAAGGAAGCGGACAACGGCAAGAGCAAGATTATCTCCGCAAAAATGGAGCTGCTCGACCAAAAGACTACCCTCGCCACCACCAAGCAGTTGCTCGAGGCGACCTATCAGGCGTTATTGACTGTCAAGACAACCTATGACGATTTGCTCAGGGAGAAAAACGAGCTTGTCGGCAGGCTGGAGAACCTTAATTCTATAAACGAACAATATCTTGCCGCACTCGCAACGCTGTCCAATCCCGACAGCACCGAGGAGCAACGGGCGGAAGCCAACGCGCAGCTTGCGGAAATCGACAAACAGCTCGAGCCGACGGGTGTCAAAAAAGAGGGCTTGGCGGTAGCGATTGCCGCTGCCAACGCGGCATTGGAGCGTGTCAACAGCTCGCTCGTCGACGTGAACCAAAAGCTCAGGGAGCTTGGCACCGACACTTCTTTGCTTGATGATACCCTCAACGAAATCAGCAGCCGCATTGCGCAGATCAACAGCGGCATCGAACAGATAGATACGGCAATCGGCGGCTTGGACGACAACACCGTTACGGTCAACGAGGCGCTTGCGACCATTGCGCAGCAGCAGTCAAGCGCGGACTTTAAGATGTCCGGCGCGGTTGCCACGCTTGCCGCCAAACAGACAGAGGTCACGGCAGCCGCGGCACAGCTCAGCGCGGCACAGGGCGAGCTGGAAAAGAGCCTCAGCGAGCTGACCGCGCAAAAGGATGAGGCAAAGAAAAAAGCTGACCCAAACGCGCTGGTGACGATCGACACCGTTTCGGGCATTCTGACCGCCCAAAACTTTTCCATGCCGGCAGGCTATGTGACCGACGACAACAACAACCGCTATCTGGTGCGTGTCGGCGATGAGCTTGCCGACGAAAAGGAGCTTGCCGGTCTGCCGCTCTTCGACTCCAAAATTGACGGTATCGGCGTGATTCACCTCAGCGACGTGGCGGACGTGTTCACCGCCGACAATTCCGACGAGATTTATACCAAGGTCAACGGCGGCGACGGCGTGATTCTCAGCTTTACCAAGCAGAGCGACATTGCCACCGCCACGGTCTGCGACCATATCACCGAGACAGCCGGGCAGCTCGAAGCGGAATTTGACGGACTTCACTTTACCACGATTTACAGTCAGGGCGACTATATCCGCATCATCATCGGCAGCGTGCTCCAAAACCTCCTGATGGGAGCGGCACTGGCGATTATTATCCTGCTGCTGTTCCTGCGCGACATCAAGCCCACGGTGATTGTCGCGGTTTCCATTCCCGTCAGCGTGGTGTTCGCGATCGTCATGATGTATTTCAGCGGCATCACGCTCAACATGTTCTCGCTCTCGGGCTTGGCAATCGGCGTCGGCATGCTGGTGGACAATTCGGTGGTCGTTATCGAAAATACCTACCGTTTGCGCCATCTCGGCTATTCGCCCGTACAGGCGGCGCTCAACGGTGCCAAGCAGGTGGCAGGCGCGATTGTCGCGTCCACACTCACCACGGTTTGCGTATTCCTCCCGATTGTCTTTGTCGAGGGCATCACGCGGCAGCTATTTGTGGACTTGGCGCTCACCATCACCTATTCGCTTGCGGCGAGCCTGATTGTTGCGCTTACGCTGGTGCCTGCCATGAGCCAGCGCATGCTGCGCAAGGTGCGGCAGCCCAAACGAACAGGGGAGGGCAAAATTCTCCGCTCCTACGAAAAATCCCTACGTTTTGTGCTCCGTCACAAGCTTGTCGCCATTCTGTTGGTGCTGGTTCTGCTGTTCGGCAGCGGATTCTTGGTGCTGCTGCGCGGCTTTAGCTTTTTGCCGAGCATGAGCAACACCGAGGTGCAGGTCACGGTTCAGCTCGACCCGAACGCGACCTTTGAAGAAACCGTCGAAGCGGCAGAGCAGGTCAATGAGGTGCTGCGCGAATACGATGAATTTGAGACGGTCGGCGTGATGGTCGGCGGCACCGGCGGCATGTTGGGCATTGCGCCGGCAGGCGGCAGCAGCGGCAGCAACAGCGGCACAGTCACGGCTTACGGCGTCTTGAAGCCCGAACACATCAAGCGCGGCGGCGCCATCGGCAAGGAGGTTGAGAGCAAGCTCACCATCAACGGTGAGGTCACCGTCAGCTCCGACGCCAGCGCGTCCATGGGCGCCATGCTCGGCGACAGGAGCGTGCAGATTACGCTCTACGGAGACGACCTCAAAAAGCTCAAAGCGACCGCCGAAAACATGGCGGAAAAGCTCGGCGCACTGGAGGGTATTGACGAAACCGACAGCGGCGTCGGCGCGACCTCACCTGAGCTAAAGGTGACGGTTGACCGCAAAAAAGCGGCTGAAAAGGGCTTGACCACCGCGCAGGTGTTCCAGCAGATAGCGGCGGCTGTGGCAGGCGAAAAGACCTCTACCACCCTCAAAACCGGCGACGGCAAAAGTGTGGACATTGTGACCGTCAAGGACGACGCGCAAAAAATCACCGCCGACAAGCTGGGCAGCATCAACCTGACCTACAAGGATGCCGAGGGCAACGACAAAAAGATTTCGCTCGCGCGTGTGGCGAGCATCGACAATGCCGAGACCATGGATATGATTACGCGCAAAAGTCAAAAGCGTTATCTGACGATTTCGGGCACCGTCAAGGAGGGCTACAACCTCACCGACGTCAATGCGCGCGCCAAGCGGCTTTTCAGCGATTATGAGCTGCCCACCGGCTTTTCGCTCGACTACGAGGGCAGCGACAAAGAGACCATGGAAGCGCTGCAGCAGCTCATGCTGATGATGCTGCTCGGCGTAATCATGATTTATCTCATCATGGTGGCGCAGTTCCAAAGCCTCAAATCGCCGTTCATCATCATGTTCACCATTCCGCTGGCGTTCACGGGCGGCTTCATCGGGCTGCTCCTCACGGGCTTTGACATCAGCGTCATATCGCTGGTCGGCTTCATCATGCTCTGCGGCATCATCGTCAATAACGGCATCGTGCTGGTGGACTACATCAACGTGCTGCGGCTCGAGGGCAAGGAGCGTGTGGAGGCGATCGTGGAGGCAGGCAAAACGCGCATGCGGCCTATCTTTATCACGGCGCTCACCACGGTTCTCGGTCTCTCGGTCATGGCGCTCGGCATCGGCACCGGCGCCGAAATGATGCAGCCCATGGCGATCGTCTGCATCGGCGGTCTGCTCTATGCGACCCTGATGACGCTGTTCATCATTCCGCTGATTTATGACGCGTTCAACAAAAAAGAGCTTCGCAAGGTTTCCGAAGCGGATTTGGAAACGGTAGAAGACTAAAACTAAAATAATAAAACCAAAAGCTTGACTTAACCGATTGGCTAAGTCAAGCTTTTTTCTCTTTTGGAAAAATATATCCGGTGATAAAGTAACCCTTTTCCACATCATCAGGCGAAAAATCAGTGGGCGTGTTGTCGTTTGCGTAGCGGTTGAGCGCTGTCAGTCTGCCGCCGTCATTGCGGATGACATAAAAATGAATCCCATAGCGGCGCGGCTTGTTCCATGCGCAGATAATGGCGGCGTTGCAGTCCGCGAGCCGTTCTTTGAAGGTCTCTGCATGGTTGGTGCAAAAACAGGGAATACTCTTTTCGCGAAAATAGCGCGCCGGCGCATGCGGTTTGGTGCCGAACAGTCCAAACAGCCACGGCATACGCAGCCGCTGCGCGTCTCGGATAATCGCCGAAAAATCCTGCGGCTGTCCCAAGCGGTTCATCAGATTATAAATCGCGACCAAGGCGCAGCCTGCGTCCGCTACATGACGCCGCAGTCTCCCGTAGGGCAGCGCGGCAACGGAGGGGTCGTTTTGGCGATACAAATACCGGCTCATCGCTTACCTCTCATGTATGTGTTTGCCGCTGATGTGCTCGGCTTGCAGACAGAGCACCAGTGCGCGCGCCGCGTTTTTGCGTATATCATCCTCAACCATCTGCGCGTCGGGGAAGTATTTCGTGCCTAGCAGCTGCAGCGCGTGCAGGCGTTCGTCCTCGTCCGCTATGATGTGTACCTTGCCGAACACGACCACGCTGTCAAAATAATATGACCAGCCGTCCGCGTCCTGTTCGCGCTGTGCCAGCACACAGAAGGATGCCTTTGGTTCGGCGCGCACCGCGTCTACCTTGTGCCCCTCTACCGCGCTGTGAAAATAGAGCTTTCCGTCCGTATAAACATAGTCGAGCGGCACCGTATAGGGATAGCCGCCGTCACCCAAAACCGCCAAAACGCCGCGCTGTCCGTGTTCAAGAATTTCTGCGCAGGCACTGTCGGTCAGTTGTTGCCTGAAGCGTCTCATTTTTCTAAACATAAAATCACCGTCCTTTAAAAACATTATAACCTTTTGCCGCGGTTTTGTAAAGACACAAAAAACCTACAAAAAACCTATATTATGAATTGCTTTTTATCGGGATTTGATGTATAATAGTAGAAATGCTTACAAGTAGGAGAATCACCATGCTGGAATTAAAAAATCTTTCCTTTTCGGTTGAGAGCGACGGAATAAAAAAGGAAATCCTCCACAACCTCAGCCTTACCATTCCGGACGGCAAATTTGTCGTCATCACGGGTCCCAACGGCAGCGGCAAATCGACGCTCGCGCGACTGATTATGGGCATCGAAAAACCCTCCTCGGGTCAAATCTTCTTTGACGGTCAGGACATTACCGCCCTCGGCGTCACCGAACGCGCCAAGCTCGGCGTCAGCTTTGCCTTTCAGCAGCCGGTGCGCTTTAAGGGTATTCGCGTGATTGACCTGCTTCGTCTGGCGTCGGGCAAGCAGCTCGGCATCAGCGAGGCATGCGATTTTCTGTCGGAGGTCGGTTTGTGCGCAAGAGATTATATCGACCGCGAAATCAATTCCTCCCTCTCCGGCGGCGAATTGAAGCGTATTGAAATTGCCACTCTGCTCGCGCGTCAGACACGTTTGAGCGTCTTTGACGAGCCGGAGGCAGGCATTGACCTGTGGAGCTTCCAGAATCTTATCCGTATTTTTGAGAATATGCGCCGCGAAATCAAGGACAGCTCGATTGTGATTATTTCGCACCAGGAGCGTATTCTGCAAATCGCCGACGAAATTATTCTGCTC
The DNA here is from genome assembly GCA_946407465.1 of uncultured Clostridia bacterium. Lineage (GTDB taxonomy): Bacteria > Bacillota > Clostridia > Oscillospirales > Acutalibacteraceae > Ruminococcoides. The sequence goes on along the minus strand of CAMJOD010000010.1, from coordinate 9,918 downwards.
AGCGACGGCACCATCAAGCAGACCGGCTCGGTTGACGAGGTTTTGCCGCAGCTGATCGGCACCACCGCCGCGGTTGACGCGTGCGAGCGTTTGAAGTAAGGAGGGAACACCATGCTTGATTTGAATATTGACGACATCGGCAAGTCGCTTTTGGCGGAGATTGCCGACATTCACGACACACCTGCCGGCGCCTACAACTTCCGTGTTAACTCGCAGCTTGCAGGCAGACACACCACCGACAATATCGACATTATGACCAAGGAAGGGCTGCCCGGCATTGACATCTTCATCAAGCCGCACACCAAGGGCGAGAGCGTGCATATTCCCGTTGTGGTGAGCGCCTCCGGCATCAAGGAGACGGTCTACAACGATTTTTATATCGGCGACGACTGCGACGTGGTGATTGTGGCAGGCTGCGGCATCGACAACTGCGGCGAGCACGACTCGCAGCATGATGGCGTACACCGCTTTTATGTGGGCAAGAACGCCCATATCAAGTATGTGGAAAAGCACTACGGCAGCGGCGACGGCAACGGCAAGCGCATTTTGAATCCGCAGACAGAGGTCTATATGGAGGAGAACAGCTCCATGGAGATGGAAATGGAGCAGATCAAGGGTGTGGACTCCACCGTCCGCACGACGATTGCCGAGCTGAAAGCAGGCTCCAAGCTGGTTGTCAAGGAGCGCCTGATGACACACGGCGACCAGGTTGCCAAGAGCGATTATATGGTCACGCTCAACGGCGAAAACGCCACCGCCGACGTGGTGTCGCGTTCGGTCGCGAGAGATACCTCGTCACAGACCTTCAACGCCAGAATTACCGGCAACGCGCCGTGCAACGGTCACACCGAATGTGATTCGATTATTATGGACAGCGGCAAAATCCTCGCGATTCCGTCGCTCGAAGCAAACGACGTGGACGCCATGCTCTTCCACGAGGCAGCTATCGGCAAAATCGCCGGCGACCAGCTGATCAAGCTGATGACCCTCGGACTCACGGAAGCGGAAGCGGAAGAACAGATAATCAAGGGATTCCTGAGATAATTCATAATTCATAATGCTTAATGCTTAATGGGCGGTTGGGAAAAGCTGTCATTAAATCCTTTTAATATTCCAATATAGAATAAAGCAGGGACGTGGTTGTGTTCACGTCCCTGTTTTTTAGGTGTTTGTATAGCTGCGATAATGGCAATCCGCAAATATGACGTTTGATAGTGAGAATACCATCATAGCCGCGTTTAAAAGGGCAATAGTGACATTACCGTACTATGATACTTCTGACGCGGCGTTCATCCGCATTTATCTCCGGATGAACCTATCCAAAGCCGCCGAAAGTGCCCACGGGCACTTAGCCTTTTACCGCACCTGCGGCAACGCCCTTGATGATGTATTTTTGGCAGAGAAGGTAGAAGATGATGATCGGAACGATGGAGAGGAAAATCATCGCCATCATAGCGCCGAGGTTCATCTGACCGTAGCTGCCGGTGGTGGTGAGCTGAATGTGCATCGGAATGTTGCGGTATTCCGCGAGGTCGAGCACGAGAGAGGGCAGGAGATAGTCGTTCCAAACCCACATGATTTCCAGAATACCAACCGAAATCATGGTCGGCTTGAGCATGGGGAATACGACCATGAAGTAGGTTTTCAGCGGACCGCAGCCGTCGATGGAAGCGGCTTCTTCAATCTCAATCGGAATGGATTTGGCAAAGCCCACAAACATAAAGATAGCCAGTCCGGCGCCAAAGCCGAGATAGACAATCGGGATTGTCCACGGTGTGTTCAGCGAGAGGGAGTCCGCTGTTTTGGAGAGGGTGAACTGCACCATCTGGAACGGAACAACCATGGAGAACACGCACAGATAATAGAAAATCTTGCAGAAAATGCTGTTGACGCGCGCCACGTACCAAGCCGCCATGGAGCAGAACAGCAAAATCAAAAACGCTGAGAGCACGGTGATGATGACGTTGAACAGCACTGCCTTCCAGAACGGGAAGGAGCCTGCGGTCATGCCGGTGACGTAGTTCTCAAAGCCGACAAAGGTTTCGGCGTTCGGCAGTGCAAACAGATTGGATTTGACAGCGCCCGCGTTTTTGAAGGTGTTAATCAAAATGGTGACGATTGGCAGCATATAGATAACGCAGATAATCGCCAGCACAATCGACATAATCGCCTTGCGGCGTTTTTCCTGTTGAATGGATTGCTGCTTACCCATTATTGCTGCACCTCCTTTCTTCTGGTGGCGACGAGCTGCGCAATGCCCAGCGCCGCAACAAACAAGAAGAAGATAACCGCCTTTGCCTGCGCCATGCCGCGTGTTGCCATGTTGGAGTAGCCGTTGGAAATGTTCAGCGCGAGCATTTCGGTCAGACGTCCGGGCTTGCCGCCGGTGAGGGCAAGGTTTTGGTCAAACAGCTTGAAGCTGTTGGTGAGGGTGAGGAAGGTGCAGATGGTGATGGACGGCATCACGTTGGGAATGATGACGCGGAACAGCGTCTGCGTCTTGGTGGCGCCGTCGATTTTTGCCGCTTCAATCATATCGTCGGGAACAGCCTGCAAGCCTGCGATGTAGATAATCATCATATAACCCACCTGTTGCCAGAGCAGGAGGATAATCAGACCCCAAAAGCCGTAGGTTTCGTTGTCAACCAGGTTTTGGGTCGTCCACAAATCGAGCAGACCGTCAAAAATCATAGACCAGAGATAGCCCAGCACGATACCGCCGATGAGGTTCGGCATAAAGAATACCGTGCGGAATAGGTTGGAGCCCTTGACCCCTTGCGTGAGGGCATAGGCGATGGTGAACGCCAGCAAGTTGATGAGGATAACGCTGACGACGGCGAATAGGGCGGTGAACCAGAACGAATGGAAAAAGGTTTCGTCGGAAAACGCCTTGACGTAGTTTTCAAAGCCCTTGATACGGGCTTGTGAGATAACGCTGAATTTGCCGCAGAAGGAGAGATAAATACCCTGTGCAAACGGCCAGATAAAGCCGATGATGAACGCGGCAAAAACAGGACCGATGAACAGCCATGACCACTTGCGCAGCGAGCGCTTGGTCATCGAGCTGTGACCGGATTTGTAGGCAGCCTTTTTGCGCTTTTTGACCGGATTAGCCTTGGCGCCGTCGGCTGCAGCTGCGGTAGTTTTCAAAATAAGCCTCCTGTTCTCGGCGAAAAAGAAATAACGGGACGGGCGACTGCGCCCGCCCCGTAAATGGTGTATTGTTGATTAGCCCTGGATAGCCTTGTACTGCTTAGCCCAACCGTCAACAAAGGCTTCTTTAACCTTTGCCCAGTTAGCGTCAGACTGATCGGCATTGTATGCGTTCAGAGCGGAAACGAGATCCTTGCGGTACTCGTCAACGTTGGGCTGATAGTTGGTAGCCCAATCCATGACGTAGCAGCCGTCAGCGCTGTAAGCCTCAGCGTTCTGGAGGAAGCCGTTGGAGGAAGGAGCAGCGTTCTTGTAGGGCATAACGCCGAGCTGCTCAACCATAGTCTTGGAAGCGTCGGGATCGCTTACGAGCCATACCATAAAGTCGATGGTAGCCTGCTGATCGTCCTCGCTGACGTTGGCGTTAACTGCCCAGCAGTTTTCGGTGCCGCAGTTGAGACCGGCTTTTTCTTCGCCCTCAACACCGCAGTAGTAGGGGATCATAACCGCGTTCGGAACCTTTTTGGAAACCGCAGCGTACTCCCAAGAGCCGTTTACAAAGAAAGCAGCCTTGCCGTTGATAAATTCTTCCTCAGCGTTGTGGCCGCCTGCGGACAGGTCGGTGGGAGCGGTGAGGGAGTTGTTGATGCAGAGATCATACAGATTCTTGAAGTTGGGGAGGTAGTCGCCGGTGATGGTAGCGGGGCATTCGGTCCAGGTCTTGCCTGCAGCCTTTTCCTCATAGAAATACTCGAGGTTAGCCATGTGGCCGGTGAATCTCCAGGAGGAGCTGTCGTCCATGTCGGAGGAGGAGAAAGCGTCAAACTTCAGCTCTGCGGCTCTCTTGTGGATGTCCTCGGCAACAGCCTTCAAGCCGTCAAAGTTCTTGATTTCTTCCATCTTGTGGCCTGCTTTTTCAATCAGGTCGGGGTTGGCGATGATGCCGTAGCACTCGTAGCAGTAGCCGATAGAAACGAGCTTGCCGTTTGCGTCATAGAGGTTGTAAGCGTCTGTGTTCAGTTCCTTGGCAATCGCGGTGTCCTTGAGGTCAAGAGCAAAGTCGCCCCAGTCCTTGACGCCCTGCTGGTTGCCGATAACAAACAGTGTCGGGGGATTGGACTTGTCCATCTCAGCGGTGAGAGTGGTGCTGTAGGTGCCCGAAGCAGCGGTTACTACCTTTACCTCAACGCCCTTGGTCTCGGTGTACTTCTTGGCGAGAGCCTGCAGGGTTTCGTCGATTTCAGGCTTGAAGTTGAGCCAATAGACCGAGCCCTTTGCGCCGCTTGCCGCCTTGGAAGCGCTGTCGGCGGTGCCGTCAGCCTTGGAAGAGCTGCTGTTGTTGTTGCCGCCGCAGCCTGCGAGTGCGGTTCCTGCCATCAGAGCAGCCATTGTCAAAGCGGCTGCCTTCCGGATTGTTGTTGTTTTCACGTAAATCACCTTTTCTAAAAAAATTTATCCATCTGACGCACGGATAATGCGGAGAGGTTCGCCTCTCAGCGTACTACTATCATATCATTTTTTGTGATAAAATGCAATAGTTAGTTTTCATCTGTCACGTAATTTTTTGTATAAATTTAAAACAGACCCTCTGTTTCTTCAAAAAACAAAGAGCCTGTCGGACAAACGGCATGCCTATGACCGTGAAAATTATTCCACGCTTATCTGTCTCATCCAATTAACGATCCTGTCCTTATAGCTATCGTATTCGTCGGCAGGCGTAAAGCACTGGAGCGCGTAGTAGGCGCCGATGGATTCCATGGCGGTGGTAAAATAGCGAAAGGATTGATTACCGTTGGTGTATTCGTATTCAAAGTAGGGGATACCCGGTTCGTTTTTGATTGCCGTGACGTTCTTGCCCTTGGCGTTGTCATGCTGGAACTGCAAATAGCTCTCGGCGGAGGTGATTTCGGTGCCCTCAAAGAGCGATTTTTCCTCCCTGACAGCACAAAAAACAATCCTTTCGGTGGGGCTTGCCACCATCGTGGTAATGCCGCTTCCCTCCGGAATCCGGTCGTTATAAGTGCGGAAGCCCTTGGGCAAAACAAAGGTGACGCCGTTGTCGGTGATGGTCACCTCGTCGGACGCTTGCGCCTCGGTGGTTGCCTGTGTGACAGGCGCGGCTTGTGTTGTCGGCGCAGACTGTGTGCTGTCTGCGGCAGACGGCGCTTCCGGTGTACGGACGTTGTTGCCGCCGCAAGCAGAAAAAGCCAGCATGCCTGTTGCCGCCAGCAAGACGGTCAATACTTTTTTCATAATAATCTCCTATATCTAAATGTTTGCGCTTGCAAAGGCTTATTCGTCCTCCAGCAGGCGCAGCTTGCGGCTGAGCAGCGCGACGGGCAGTCCGACAACGTTGTAGAAGTCGCCGCGGATTTCCTTGACCAACAGCGCGCCCTTGCCCTGAATGCCGTAGGCGCCTGCCTTGTCGCCAGGCTCACCGGTGGCGATGTAGGCTTTCATTTCCTCGTCGGTGAGGGGATAGAACTCCACCTCGGTCGTCTGCGAAAAGCGGAGCGTCTGCTCGCCCTTGATGATCGCGCAGCCGGTGATAACGCGGTGCGTTTTGCCCGAGAGCATTTTGAGTATTTCAAACGCTGTCTTGTCAGAGCTTGGCTTGCCAATCATCATATTGTTGATAAACACTCCGGTGTCGCAGCCGATAACAATGTCGTCGGGGTGCTTTTTTTGTACCTGCTGCGCCTTTTGGAGCGCCAAAAATTCCGGCATGCGGTCGAGCGGAATGTTCTCGGCGCGGCTCTCTTCAATGTCGGCAGGGTCAATGATAAAGCTCGGTGAAATCAGCCGCATCAGCTGTTTGCGGCGCGGTGAATTGGAAGCCAATACAATCATGGAATCACTCCTCGTTTTCTGTCACTATTATCATACTATTTTTTATCGGTTTTGTAAAGTGAAAACTAAAACTAATCATAAAAAACTGACAATATTTGCGAAATCATGTCAGCAAGAGAAAATAGGGGTTGACAAACGGAAAAAGATGTGCTATCATAAACCTACAAAATCACTAGGATTAATAAACTTTAATATGAAAGAGGGCTTTGTCATGCGGCAAAAACGATGTTGACGCTGAACCCGTCCGCAAACGTTCGCAAATAAATAATCATTTAAAATCAAAAGGAGTATCACCATGAAAGTATATAATAAAATTACCGACCTCATCGGCAACACCCCGTTAGTCCGTCTTTCCAATCTGATTGCTGCGCAGGAGCTTCAAGCCGAGGTGCTGGCAAAGCTCGAATACTTTAATCCGGCAGGCAGCGTCAAGGACAGAATCGCGCTTGCCATGATTGACGACGCCGAAAAGACCGGCAAGCTCAAAAAAGGCTCTGTGATTATCGAGCCGACCAGCGGCAACACCGGCATCGGCTTGGCGGCTGTGGCGGCTGCACGCGGCTACCGCGCCATTCTCACCATGCCCGAGACCATGAGCGTGGAGCGCCGCAATCTGCTCAAGGCATACGGCGCCGAAATTGTGCTGACCGACGGCACAAAGGGCATGAAGGGCGCTATCGCCAAGGCTGACGAGCTGGCGGCGGAAATTCCCGGCAGCTTTATTCCCGGTCAATTTGTCAATCCGGCAAACCCTGCGGCTCACCTCGCCACAACGGGCCCCGAAATCTGGAACGACACCGACGGCAAGGTTGACATTTTTGTGGCCGGCGTCGGCACCGGCGGCACCCTGTCGGGCGTGGGCGGCTATCTCAAGCAGCAGAACCCCAATGTCAAGGTAGTGGCGGTGGAGCCTTCCGGTTCTCCGGTGCTGTCTGAGGGCAAGGCAGGTCCCCACAAGATTCAGGGTATCGGCGCAGGCTTTGTGCCCGACACGCTGAACACCGATATCTACGACGAAATTATTCCCGTTGACAACGAGGACGCCTTTGCAACCGGCAAGGCGATTGCCCAAACCGAGGGCATTTTGGTCGGCATTTCCTCCGGTGCGGCGGTATTTGCGGCGATTCAGCTTGCCAAGCGTCCCGAAAACAAGGGCAAGGTGATTGTGGCGCTTCTGCCGGACACAGGCGACCGCTACCTCTCCACACCGATGTTCTCCGATTAAAAGAAAAACAGAACCACCTGTATCACAACGGGTGGTTCTGCTTTGTTACATAGACTGATTCAGCTTTTTCAGCGCGGCAAAGGTTTCGACGCTGATGACGTGTTCAATTTTGCAGGCGTCGGCAACGGCTCGTTCCTCGCTGACGCCGAGTTTTTCAAATAGCTCGCTGAGAACGGTGTGGCGCTCATAGGTGCGCTCGGCAACCTCCAGACCTGCTTCGGTGAGGTGGAGACCGCCGTCCTTGCTCACGGTCAGATAGCCGCCGTCGCGGAGCAGTCCGACCGCGCGGCTGACGCTGGGCTTGGAATAGCCCATCTCTTCACAGACGTCAATGGAGCGCACAAAGCCCTTTTGCTGGTGGAGAACATAGATGGTTTCAAGATACATTTCGCCGGATTCTTTCAGCTGCATAACATCACTCCTGTTCGGGTGCGAATATTTTATAGTAGATTCTTGTTCAAAACAGCGCTGTTAAACGTTATGTATAACGGGCGTTTTGGCGGGAATATGCTGTCAACGAGGTGCGTTTGTGTGCAGTCGATAATTTTTTGATGTGACCTTGGTATTAATATATCACAAAAATTTAAAAATAGCAAGCTGTTTTTTGTTTCTCGTGTCGGAGGTCAAAATAATTCGCTTCAAATTACTGTTAATTAGCGTGAATAGGGCTTGATTTCTGCACCGGTTTGGTATAAAATATGAGGGTATGATTTTTAAAAAGAAGGTATGAAAATGCTTACACTCGACAGGATTTATCACGCTTCTTATGTGCTCAAGGACGTTATCCGTCCCACACACTTGGTCAAGGCGTCCGGCATCACCGATTTGTGTGATGTGTATCTCAAGCCCGAAAACCTGCAAATCACCGGTTCGTTCAAGGTGAGAGGCTCCGGCTACAAGATTTCACAGCTCTCCGACGAAGAAAAGGCGCACGGCGTTATCGCCTGCTCGGCAGGCAACCACGCGCAGGGTGTGGCGCTGGCGGCGACCAAATACGGCATTGAGTCGCTGATTTGTCTGCCCGACGGTGCGCCGATTTCCAAGGTGGAGGCGACCAAGGGCTACGGCGCCAAGGTGCGCATGGTGCCCGGCGTGTATGACGACGCCTACAACGAGGCGCTCCGTCTGCTCGACGAAAAGAACTACACCTTTATTCACCCCTTTGACGACGAAAATGTCATTGCCGGTCAGGGCACCATCGGTCTCGAAATTCTCAACGAAATGCCCGACGTAGACGCGGTTGTGGCGGCAATCGGCGGCGGCGGACTGCTCTCCGGCGTAGCCTGTGCCATCAAGAACCTCAACCCCAACATCAAGGTCTACGGTGTGCAGGCAGAGGGCGCGCCGTCTATGGTTGAATCCATCAAGCAGGGCAAGCCGGTTCATTTGGACAAGGTTTCAACGATTGCCGACGGCATTCAGGTCAAGGAGCCGGGCGAGCATACCTTTAAATATATTCAGAAATATGTGGACGACATCGTGACCGTCTCCGACGACGAAATCGCCTCCGCTATTTTGGCGCTGATTGAGAGCCAAAAGATGGTCTCCGAGGGTGCCGGTGCGGCGCCGCTGGCGGCTGTCATGTTCGGCAAGCTGCCTGTTGAGGGCAAAAAGGTCGTCTGCATTGTGTCGGGCGGCAACATCGACGTGACGATTCTCAACCGCGTCATCAAGCGCGGACTCCTCCGCTCCGGCAGACAGCAGACGCTGTGCATTGAGCTGCAGGACAAGCCCGGTCAGCTTGTGGCAGTGTCCAAGATTATCGCCGACCTCGGCGCAAACGTGATTTCGGTTCACCACGAGAGGGCAGGAGAGGGCAGCGACGTAACCGCCGCCTATTTGCGCATAGTAATAGAAACCAGAAACTTTGACCATGTGCGCCAGATTTCGGAAGCACTCACCGGCGCAGGCTTTAAATTGGTATAAGGAGAAAGAATTATGGAAAAGATTTACACCAAAAACGCACCCGACGCCATCGGCCCCTATTCACAGGCAATCAAGGCAAACGGCTTTGTTTTCACCTCGGGACAGATTGCGATTAACCCGGCGACCGGCAATGTGGACGCAGAGGGCATTGAGGCGCAGACCGAGCAGGTTTGCAAAAACCTCAAAAACGTGCTCGAAGCCGCAGGCAGCTCGCTCGACAATGTTGTCAAGACCGTCTGCTTCCTCGCCGACATGAACGACTTTGCGGCATTCAACGCCGTTTACGGCACCTACTTCACCTCCAAGCCGGCACGCTCCTGCGTAGCCGTCAAAACCCTTCCCAAAAACGTATTAGTCGAAGTCGAAACCGTTGCCACGGTGGGCAGCGCGCAAGCGTGACGCTTGATTCAGCGCGGCTTTGGATAGCAGCATTTAACGATAAACTTAGATAAACGCCGCGTCAGAAAAGGCATTAGAGATTAAGTCGCTATTGCCGTTGCCACGGTGGGCAGCGCGGCTTTGGATAGCAGCATATAAAGATAAAACGCAGATAAACGCCGCGTTCAAAAAGGCATTGGAACTCAAGTTGCCATAGCCATTTTGAACGCGGCTATTCATGTAACCTTTCCAGCAAACGCATGAAGCGCGGATTGGGTCAAGCGTCACGCTTGCGGATTGGGTCAAGCTTCAAGCTTGCGGTTTTGTACATATTTTATCCATAATCTATTGAAATTTTGTTGTGATGATGGTATACTATCCTTAGC
>CAMJOD010000009.1 GCA_946407465.1 uncultured Clostridia bacterium | reverse complement strand
ATCATGCCGTGCGAGGTGCGCTTGGCGTAAGGCTCGGGCGTGGGAACAACGCCGATGTCATAGAGGAACTTGTGCCAGAAGCGGCTGTAGAGCAGGTGGAGCGTGGTGTGCTCCATGCCGCCGTTGTACCAGTCAACGGGAGACCAGTAGTTGAGGGCTTCCTTGGATGCGAGCGCCTCGCTGTTGTGAGGATCCATGTAGCGCAGATAGTACCAGGAGGAGCCTGCCCACTGCGGCATGGTGTCGGTCTCGCGCAGGGCTGCGCCGCCGCACTTGGGACAGGTGGTGCGAATCCAGTCGGTCATATTGGCAAGCGGTGACTCGCCGGTGTCGGTCGGCTCATAGGACTCGACCATGGGCAGTCTGAGCGGCAGCTCGCTCTCATCAATCGGCACATAGCCGCACTTGTCGCAATGTACAATCGGAATCGGCTCGCCCCAGTAGCGCTGACGCGAGAACACCCAGTCGCGGAGCTTGTAGTTCACCTTGGCGTGACCCTTGCCCTCCCCCGTGAGCCAGTCAATGATTTTGACCTTGGCGTCGTCAACGGAGAGTCCGTCGAGCATGCCGGAATTTACCATGACGCCGGTGGCGCAGTCGGTAAAGGCTTCCTCCTGCACGTTGCCGCCCTTGACGACCTCGATAATCGGGAGATCAAACTTTTTGGCAAATTCCCAGTCGCGCGTGTCATGCGCAGGCACTGCCATGATTGCGCCGGTGCCGTAGGAAACGAGCACATAGTCGGAGATGAAAATCGGGATTTCTTTGTTGTTGACGGGATTGATGGCGCGGACGCCCTCGAGCCTGACGCCGGTTTTGTCCTTGGCGACCTCAGTGCGCTCAAAGTCGGATTTTCTGGCGGCAGCCGCCTGATACGCGCGGATGGCATCCATATTTTGGAGCTTGTCCGCCCATTTTTCAATCAGCGGATGCTCGGGAGAAATGACCATGTAGGTGGCGCCGTAGAGTGTGTCGGCGCGTGTGGTGTAGACGGTCAGCGTGTCGCCGGTGGTGGTGCCGAAATCGACCTCAGCGCCGGTGCTTCTGCCAATCCAGTTCTTCTGCTGCGCCTTGACGCGCTCGGGATAGTTGACCAAATCGAGGTCGTTGATCAGTCTGTCGGCGTACTCGGTGATTTTGAGCATCCACTGGGACTTGACCTTGTGGACAACCTCGCTGCCGCAGCGCTCACAGACGCCGTTGACGACCTCCTCGTTGGCGAGCACGCACTTGCAGGAGGTGCACCAGTTGACGTTCATTTCTTTTTTGTAGGCGAGATCGTGCTTGAACAGCTGAATAAAAATCCACTGCGTCCACTTGTAATAATCGGGGTCGGTGGTGTTGACCTCGCGGCTCCAGTCAAAGGAAATGCCCAGCGACTGAATCTGCTTTTTGAAGCGTGCGATATTGTTCTTGGTGACGATTTCGGGATGAATGTGATTCTTGATCGCGTAGTTTTCGGTAGGCAGGCCAAAGGCGTCCCAGCCGATGGGATAAAGCACATTGAGCCCCTGCAGTCTCTTTTTTCTGGCGACGGTGTCCAGCGCGGTGTAGGGACGCGGATGTCCGACGTGCAGTCCCTGACCGGACGGATAAGGGAACTCAATCAGCGCATAAAACTTTTCCTTGGAGCTGTCGTCGCTCGCATGAAAAACGCCCTTATCCTCCCAGATTTTTTGCCATTTCGGCTCAATTGCCTTGTGATTATATTTCAAATTAATCCCTCCGGTTTTAATTTAGAGTTGAGAGTTGAGAGTTGAGAGTTGAGAGTTGAGTGGACAGTGGTTAGTGATTTGATTTCAGCCGATAGTGAAAATCTACCGACAACTAACCACTAACCACTATACACTGCACTAATTTTCTTTGATGATGTCCGAAACATCAACGGGCTTTCCGTCCGCCCACATTCTGTCGAGGTCATAGAAATCTCTTGCCTCATTGTCAAAGACATGGACAATCACGTCGATGTAGTCGAGCAGAATCCACGTGTTGGAGCGGTAGCCCTCGATGTGGCTAACGGAAATACCGGCTTCGTCGAGACGGTATTCCACCTCGTCGGCAAGCGCCTTGACATGGGTGGAGCTGGTGCCGGTAGCGATGACCATGTAGTCGGCGAGCACCGAAATATCGCTGATTTCAATAACCTGTATGTTGAGCCCCTTTTTGCCGTCGAGTGCCTTGACGGCGAGGCGCGCGGTTTCCAATGATGTCATAGGTTTATCCTTTCCGGTTTAATACGATTTCGTTGTAGCAGTCCAGCTGGTCGGGGTGAATCGCCGCCGCCTGCTCAGAGAGCTTTTGCAGCGTGTACTGACAGCTGAACAGCATGGCGTCCTCCAGGCTTTGGCGCGACTTTTCGCGCATGATGTCGGCGCCGGAATAGCTGCGCTCTGCGGAGGTGTAATCGGCGGTGTAGATGATTTTTTCGAGCAGCGACATGCCTTTTCTGCCGGTGGTATGATAGCGAATGGCGTTGATGACATCGCTGTCGTCAATGCCCAAATGCGTCTGCACATAGACGCTGCCGCTGACGGCATGCCAGAGCTTTGGCGCATTTTGCTGCACGCTGTCTAAAATTATACCACCGTCTTTCATAATTTGCAACTGTTCTTCGTGCGGTATTTCCTTGGTGATGTCGTGCAGAATGCCGGCGAGATACGCCTTTTGGGGGTCGCAGCCGTAAAGCTCCGCGAGCGTCACCGCTTCCTGTGCCACATTGCAGCTGTGGGCAAAGCGGTAATCACCCATCAATTCTCTGATAATTTGCTTGTAATCCGTTTCGCTCATCCAACCACTTCCGCTCATTTTCTTGCCCCGGGCAGCTTGATGACCGGCTCGTCGGGATTCGGACGGTACAGGACAAATTTGGAGCCGATGACCTGCACCACGTCCGCGCCGCATTTTTCCGCCAGCAGCTCGGCGCATTCGCGCGCGGAATAGGCGCTGGTTTCGAGCCGCTTTCCCTTGATGATTTCGCGCGCGGTCAGCGCGGTGTCCGCCTGCATAATGATGTTGTCGGTAATTTCGCCCTTGCCCACAATCAAGATGGTTTCGAGCGTGTTGGCAAGCCCTCTCAGATAGGCTCTTTGTTTACTTGTCAGCATAATTCTTCCCCTTCATATACGCTTCCAGCTTGGTTTTGAGCGCACGGAGCGCCTTGCCGCGGTGGCTCACCTTGTCCTTTTCTTCAGCGGTAAGCTGTGCAAAGGTCTTGTCGCCCTGCATAAAAATCGGGTCGTAGCCAAAGCCGCCGTCGCCGATAAACGCGTAGCCGATGGTGCCCTCGCAGATTTCTTCTATCTCAATCCTCTCGCCGTTTGGAAGTATGCAGCAGATGGCGCAGGTGTAATGTGCGCCGCGCTGTCCCTCGGGAACGCCCTCCAGCTCGTCGAGAATGCGCTGCGTTCTGTCCTCGTCGCTGTGGCAAAGCTCCGGACAGTAGCGTGCCGAATAGATGCCCGGTCTGCCGTCCAGGGCGTCTACGCAGATGCCCGAGTCGTCCGCCACGGCAGGCATGCCGGTTTTGACAAACGCTGCGTTTGCCTTTTGAAAAGCGTTTTCGGCAAAGGTGGTGCCGGTTTCGTCTACTTCGTCAAGCACCACGCCGGCGTCGCGCGCCGAAACCGCCTCGATGCCGAGCGGTTGGAGAATGCGCTCCATCTCCACAAGCTTTTTGGCGTTGTTGGTCGCTATAATAAATTTCATCTTCATCACTCCACCGTTTCAAACAGCGCCCGCGCAAAATCCTCCGCGTTGAACGGCTGCAGGTCGTCTATCTGCTCGCCTACGCCGATAAACTTGACGGGAATGCCCAAGCCCTCCTTGATGGCGAGCACCACGCCGCCCTTGGCGGTGCCGTCGAGCTTGGTGAGCACGATGCCGGTGATGCCGGTCGCCTCGCGGAACTGCTCCGCCTGATTGACGGCGTTCTGACCCGTTGTGGCGTCGAGCACAAGAAGCTTCTCCTTTGTGGCGTCGGGCAGCTCGCGGTCGATGACGCGGTTGATTTTTGCCAGCTCATCCATCAAATGCTTTTTGTTGTGCAGCCTGCCTGCAGTGTCGCAGATAATCACATCCGCGCCTCTCGCCTTTGCCGCCGCAATCGCGTCAAAGATGACCGCAGCCGGGTCGCTGCCCTCGTTTTGCTTGATAATCTCACAGCCTGCGCGCTGCGCCCAAATATCGAGCTGGTCGATTGCCGCCGCGCGAAAGGTGTCGGCTGCCGCCAGCAGCACGCGCTTGCCGTCATCGGACAGCATTTTGGCGAGCTTGCCGATGGTGGTGGTCTTGCCCACGCCGTTTACGCCGATGACAAGAATAACGGAGGGCGAGGTGGAGGTGTCCAGCTCCTCGCCGCCGGAGAGCATTTCGGTGATGATTTCCTGCAGCAAGCCGTTGATTTGGTTGGGGTCGGTTATACCGTTCTTTTTGACGCGCGCGCGCAGCTCGGCACAGATTTTTTCCGCCGTCGGGACGCCCACGTCGCCCATTACCAACAGCTCCTCCAGCTCCTCAAACAAATCCTCGTCGATTTTGGTAAAGGAGCGCAGCATGGCTTCGATCTGCCCCATGACTGCTTTTCTTGTTTTTTTCAAGCCTTCCTTAATTTTACTGAAAATGCCCATATCATCATTCCTTTTTGTTAATTCGTTTTGATACCGAGTTTTTCGGCAACCTCTGTCGAGCGCAGCTCCAAGAGCTTGGAAATGCCCTCGTCCTGCATGGTGACGCCGTAGAGCACGTCGGCTTCCTCCATCGTGCCGCGGCGGTGGGTAATCAGGATAAACTGCGTTTTGTCGGTCAGCCGCCGCAGATAGCTTGCAAAGCGGTTGACATTTACATCGTCGAGCGCGGCTTCGATTTCGTCCATGACGCAGAACGGAGCCGGACGCACCTTCATAATCGCAAAGTACAGGGCGATGGCAACCAGCGCCTTTTCGCCGCCGGACAGCGCGTCGAGGTGAACGACGATTTTTCCGGGCGGATGCACGACAATGTCGATGCCGCTCGTCAGTATATTTTCGGGGTCGGCAAGGGACAGCGAAGCCGTGCCGCCGCCGAACAACTCCTTGAAGGTATAGGTAAAGTTGCGGTTAATCTGCTCAAAGCTCTCTACAAATACCTCTTTCATCTGTTTGGTGAGCGAGGTGATCAGCCGCTCGATTTCGTTTTTGGATTTCTCTACGTCGCGCACCTGCACGCTCATAAACTCGTAGCGCTCCGAAACCTCTTTGTATTCTTCAATCGCCGACACGTTGACGCTGCCCAGCGCCTTGATGCTCTGCTTGAGGCTTGTCAGCCGCTTTTGCGCTTTGGCAGGCTCCTCGATTTTGACGGCAATTTTTTCCGCCTCGCGGCGTGTCAGCTCATATTCCTCCCACAGCTTGGAAATGATGGTGTCATATTCCTTTTGCAGATTGATTTTTCTCTCCTCCAAGCGCGCCAGCTCTCTGCCGGAATTTTCGCGCTCGGCGGTTTTGGCACGCTCGGCGGCGCGGATGTCCACGCTGCGCTTTTCGAGCAGGCTGCGCTGCTGCGAGAGCGCCTCCTGCTGCCGCTCCTGTGCCTGACGGGTTTGCAGGAGCTTTTCAATCAGGCGGTTGTAGCCCTCGATTTCCTCCTTCTTTTCGGCGACAGACCGCTGAAAGGACGCAATTTGCGCGTTCAGCGCGGCACGGCGCTCGTCCATGTCGGAGCCGGAATTTTTGGCGTAGACAATCTCGGCGTTGAGCGCGTCTATATCCTTTTGTGCGGTGACAATTTCCAGACGAATATTTTGCAGATCATCGGTCAGCGCCTCGCGCTGCTCTGTCAGCGCGGCGCGGTCGCCTGTGACAGCGTTGACCTTTTGCTCCGCGTCGGCAATTTTTATATTTAACTCTGTCAGCCTTTGGCGCGCCTGTTCGCGGCTCTTTTTGAGTCCCTCAATGCGCTCCAGACAGGTGTTGATTTCCGTTTCGGCACTGTCCGCCGTGTCGCGTGCGGCTGCAAGCTCGTTTTCGCAGGCGCGTTTTTCCGCGTCCAGACGCACCAGCTCCTGCTGACGGTTGGACAGCTCGGCGCGGCTGCCGAGCAGCTCCGCTTCAATAGCGGCAAGCTCTCCTGCTGTCTGCTCCGTGCGCGTCTGCGACTGCCGCATGGCGGCGCCGAGCTTTTCGGTCTGCGCCTTTAGCTGCGCGATTTCCGCCGCGCGGCTCAATACGCCGGTGCTGCGCGCCAGCGAACCGCCCGTGAGCGAACCGCCTGCGTTGACGACCTGACCGTCGAGAGTCACGACCTTGAAGCGGTAGCCGTACTGCTTGGCAATCGCCGCGGCGCTGTTGAGGTCGTCGGCAATCACAATCTTGCCGAGCAGGTTGTCACGGATGTTGCGGAACTTGTCGTCGCAGGCACAGAGCGCAGCCGCCACGCCCACAAAGCCGTAGCAGGCGTCCAGACCGTTCTCGCGCAGCTCACGCGGCTTGATGGTGTTGAGCGGCAAAAAGGTCGCTCTGCCGCCGTCGGTGTTTTTCAGGTAGCGAATTGCCTGCTTGGCGTCCTCGTCGCTGCCCACCACGATGTTTTGCATAGCCGCGCCCAGCGCGATTTCAATCGCGGTGGCATACTGCCTGGGCACCGAAATCACGCGTGAAACGGGGCCGAAAACACCGTGCAGCTTGCCGCTTTTGGCGGCGCTGACCACCTGTTTGACGCTCTTGGAGAAGCCCTCCAGATTGCGCTCCATGTTTTCCAAAAAGGTGATTTTGCGGCGGTGCTCGTTGATGTCGAGCGTGAGACGGTCGCTCTCGCGCTTGCACTCCTCCGCACGCCTTTGCTTGGCTTCCAGCTTGATGGAAAGTCCGTCTATGGTGTTGGAAAGCGAGGCGGTAGCCGCCTCTCCCTCCGCGATTCTTTTGGTGTAGCTGTCGAGCATTTCGAGCAGCTCGCCGGACTGCGCCGCCTTTTCGTCGCGGTTCTCCTTCAGCGCTTCGATACGGCTTGTCAGCTCGTTGATGCTGCTGTCGGAGGTCATGTCGATGACGCGTGCGTCAGCGGACTGGGAGGTCAGCACCGACAACGCGGCGGTCAGCTCCTGCAGGGCGTCGCCGCTCTTGCTCGAATCCATATTGATGAGGTTCAGCCGCTCGCTGACCTCGGCATACTGCTTTTGTTTGGTGATAATCTGATGGTCGAGCACGTTGATTTGCGCCTGTTTTTCGGCAATGCTTTTTTCAAATTCACCGGCGTTTTTCTCCGCCTGCTCAATCTCGTTTTTGACGCGCTCAATATTTTCGTTATGGTGCAGAATATCGTTCTCGGCAACGGATTTGAGGGCGTTCTTCTCGGCAATTTCTGCGTCGATGGACGTGATTTGCGAGCGAATCGCCTCCGACTTGGCGGCGAGTCCGCCGTTCTTTTGATAGATTTCCTCGGTCTCCGCCTGAATATTCTCCAACGCCTGCTCCGCTTCGTCATACTGCGCCCTGGCGATGGAAATCTTTTCGTCCTGCACCTTGAGGTTATCCTGTGATTTGTCGAGGGTGAGCAGCCACAGCGCAATCTCCAGACCGCGCTTTTCTTCGCTGTATGTCAAAAACTGCTGCGCCTTTTCGCTCTGCTTTTTCAGCGGTCCGACGCGCTCCTCCAGCTCCGTCACAATATCGCGCAGGCGCAAAAGGTTGTCCTCGGTGTTTTTGAGCTTGCGCTCCGCTTCGATTTTGCGGTAGCGGTATTTGGAAATGCCTGCCGCTTCCTCAAAAATCTCACGCCTGTCCTCGCTTTTGGAGGAGACGATACTGTCGATTTTGCCCTGTCCGATCATGGAATAGCCGTCGCGTCCCAAGCCTGTGTCCATAAACAGCTCGTTGATGTCGCGCAGGCGCACGGCGGCTTTGTTGATGAGATACTCGCTTTCGCCGCTGCGGTAATAGCGGCGCGTCACGGCGATTTCGTCGCCGTTGAAGTCGAGCATCCTGTCGCTGTTGTCAATATTCAGCGTCACCTCGGCATAGCCTGTCTTTTTGCGCTTGTCTGTGCCGTTGAACACCACGTCCTCCATACGCGAGCAGCGCAGGCTCTTGGGCGACTGCTCGCCCAGCACCCAGCGAATAGCGTCGCTGATGTTGCTCTTGCCGGAGCCGTTGGGTCCGACGACCGAGGTGATGCCGCTTTCAAAGGATAATTTTGTTTTGTCGGGAAAGGTTTTGAAGCCGTGCACTTCAAGAGATTTCAGTCGCATTACATACCCCTAGTTCGTACTTTTCTAATCGTTCGTCCGTCCGCACCGTTATCTCATAGCCCATCTCCTGCCAGTGCAAAAGATTGCGTTTTCGCTGACCGAGCAGCTTGGAGAGCGACTTGGGATGGACGGTCAGTTGCAGGCGCCTTTGCCCGAGCGCCTCAGCCTGCTCTAAAAACAGGCCGTCAAAAATCTTGTTTTCACACAGCTCCTTAAAGGCAGGGTGATAGTTATTCCCCAGGCTGTTTTGAACCAAGCTGTCAGAATAATGCAGACCCAGCCGTATCACCGGAATGTCGGCTTTTGCAAACAGAAGAATAAGGTCGGCGCACAGCGCCACGGAATCCTCCAAGGTATACGGACAGAAGCTTCCGTCCGCATACAGCGAGGCAAGCTCGGTGCCGCGCAGGATAACGGTGGGATAAATCCGCACCGTGTCGGGCTGCAGCGCGATGATTTTTTTTGCGGTCTCCCTGTCGGTTTGCGCCGTTGCGCCGTAAAGACCGGTCATCATCTGCAAGCCGAGCGAAAAGCCAAAGCGCCGAATCAGCGCCGAGGCGTTTCGGACATCCTCCGCGGTATGACCGCGCTTGTTTAATTCCAAAACAGAATTATCCATTGACTGTGCGCCCAGCTCAATCGCGGTAACGCCGCTGTTTCGGAGCAGCGCGAGCACCTCTTCATCTATAGCGTCGGGACGCGTGGAGATACGGATGCCGTAAAAACGCGGCAAATACGGCTGCGCCGCGCCGAGCAGGGCGCACATGTACGCTCTGTCAATCGCGGTGAAGCTGCCGCCGAAAAAGGCGATTTCCGTCTGTTTTGTCCACTCTCCCAAATCGCGCAGCGCCTGTTCCAGTGTGCGCCGGACGTCAGCCGGCTGCGGCTGCGCGGCTTGTCCCGTGATATTCTTCTGATTGCAAAAGCTGCACTGATGCGGGCAGCCGTTATGCGGTATAAAAATTGAAATATTGCCTTGTTTAATAGCCCATCAGCTCCAACGCCTCCCGTGCTGCCTGCTGCTCGGCTTCCTTTTTGCTTCTGCCGCCGCCCCTGCCGATTACGTTGCTGTTGAGGTGAACCTCAAAGACAAAGTGCTTGTTGTGGTCGGGGCCGCTTTCGGAGACGAGAACATAGTCCAGCCGCTCGCCGGGATTTTTTTGAATGATTTCCTGCAAAGTGGTTTTGTAGTCCTTGACGGGCTTTCTCTTAAAATTCTTGATGGCAGGCACCACAAAATTCAAAATATGCCTGCCTGCCGCCTCGATGCCGCCGTCGATATAAATCGCGGCAATCAACGCCTCAAACGCGTCGGAGACAATCGACGGACGGTTGGCGCCTCCGTTGTTGCGCTCCCCCTTGCTCAACAGCAGATAGCTGCCGAGATTGATTTGTTTGGCAAACGCGAACAGCGATTTTTCGCAGACCAGCGAAGCGCGCAGCTTGGTCAGATCTCCCTCCGGCAGGTCGGGGCAATGCTTGAAGATGTAGTCGCTGACGACAATCGACAGCACGGCGTCACCCAAAAACTCCAGCCGCTCATTGTAGGTGATGTGCTGCGACTTGCGCTCGTTGGCGTAGGAGGAATGTGTCAGCGCCGCTGTGAGGAGATCTTTATTCTTAAAATGATAGCCTATTTTATCTTCCAGTTCCATAGTAACTCCGTTACGGGCACCTCCGAATTTTTTCTGCACAGAGATGCCCTATAGTAGATGATTGTCAAGACGACACGGTTTTTCGGCGCCTTAAAGCGAGGCGGAAATCTCCTCAATCGCCTTTGCGTTCACATAATCCTTGCACAGACGAATGGCGTTTTTGATGGTGCGCGCCTTGGAATCGCCGTGCGCCTTAAAGACCGGCTTAGCGGAACCGAGAATCGGCGCGCCGCCGACCGCGTTGTAGTCAAAGCGCGACTTCATGCTCTTGAGATCCTTCATCAAAAGCGCCGCCGCCATCTTGCCCTTGACACTGCCGGCAAACATATTCTTAATCTCCGCCAGCAAAACAGCCGCCACACCCTCATAGGTTTTGAGAATCATGTTGCCCGTAAAGCCGTCGCAGACAACCACGTCGCAGGCGCCCTTGGGGATATCCCTGCCCTCGATGTTGCCGAAGAAATTCACCGGCGCGTTTTTGAGCAGCGCGTAGGTTTCGCGGTAGAGGTCGGTGCCCTTGTGTTCCTCGCTGCCGACGTTGGCAAGTCCGACGCGCGGCTTCTCGATATGCATGACCTTTTCCATATAGATAGAGCCCATCAGCGCAAACTGGCGCAGCATTTCGGGACGGCACTCCGCGTTGGCGCCGCCGTCGATCAGCATGCAGTTGCCCGTGGTGGTGGGAATCACCGGCGCAAAGGCAGGCCGCTTGATGCCCTTGATGCGCTTGACAAGCAGGGTCGCGCCCACGCAGAGCGCACCGCTGTTGCCGGCGCTGATAAAGGCGTCGCCCGCACCCTCCTTGAGCAGACGAAAGCCGACCGCCATTGAGCTGTTCTTCTTCACCTTGACAACACTATCAGCTGCATCGTGCATGGTGATGACCTCGTTACAATCGACGATTTCCATGCGGTCGAGCGGGATTTGGTTTTGTGCCGCCGTGTCGCGGATGGTGCTTTCTTTTCCGGTCAAAATAATATCCACATCAAGCTCCTGCACCGCTTCGGCGCAGCCCTTGATGATCTCGAGCGGAGCGTTGTCGCCGCCGAACGCATCAACAATGATTTTCATAATTATCACCCATATTATTCTCTTGGAGAAATTTATCTAATGAAGCCAGTGCGCGCGCAGCATATGCGGCAGCACGCTCGCGTTTGTCTCTCGGACGGTTCCCAAGCTCCGGCAGCACGCCGAAGTTGGCGCCCATCGGCTGAAACTTTTTGACGCTCGGGTCGGCGATATAGCGCGAAAGAGCGCCGATCATCGTGTCCTCGGGCAGCGTCAGTGTCGGCTTGTCCGCGAGTCTGCGCGCCGCGTTGATGCCTGCCAGTATGCCTGACGCCGCGCTTTCCATATAGCCCTCCACGCCGGTGATTTGCCCGGCAAAAAAGAGACTTTTATTTTCTTTTGCAGAAAAATCGCTGTTCAGCACCTTGGGTGAGCACAAAAAGGTGTTGCGGTGCATCACGCCGTAGCGTACAAATTCCGCCCGGTGCAGCGCCGGAATCAGCGAAAAGACGCGCTTTTGTTCGGGAAATTTGAGATTGGTCTGAAAGCCCACAAGGTTATACATCGTGCCGGCGGCGTTTTCCTTGCGCAGCTGCAGGAGCGCCCACGCGCGGTGACCGGTGCGCGGATTGACAAGCCCCACCGGCTTCATGGGACCGAAGCGGAGGGTTCCCTCACCGCGCTGCGCCAGCACCTCGACCGGCATGCAGCCCTCGTAGACCTTGGGATTATTGACGTCGAAGTCGTGCAGCGGCGCACGCTCGGCGTTGATTAAGGCGTTATAAAACACCTCGTATTCTTCTTTGTTCATCGGGCAGTTGATATAATCGTCATCGCCGCCGCGGTCATAGCGCGAAGCGGTGAAGGCGTAGTCCATATCAATGCTTTCGGCGGTCACAATCGGCGCCGCCGCGTCAAAAAAGGAGAGCGAATCGCCGAAGCGTTTCTCAATTCTTTTGGCAAAAGCGTCGGAGGTCAGCGGACCCGTGGCAACGACGGTGACGCCGTCTGAGGGAAAATCCGTTATCTCCTCATGTACCACGGTAATATTCGGATGCGCATTGACGCCCTCCGTCACCAACCGCGCGAACTGCTCTCTGTCCACTGCCAGGGCGCCGCCTGCCGGCACCTGACACTGCGCCGCGCACTGCATGAGGAAGGAGCCGAGACGGCGCATTTCTTCCTTGAGCAGTCCTGCCGCGCTCTCTACGCGCATGGCTTTGAGCGAATTGGAGCAGACCAGCTCTCCGAACAAATCGGTTTTGTGCGCAGGCGTGCGCTTGTGGGGCTTCATCTCAAACAGCCGCACCGCGATACCGCGGTTGGCAAGCTGCATGGCGGCCTCACAGCCGGCGAGACCTGCGCCGATTACATTCACCATCATTCTTTATCTTCCGTTTTCACTGTCTTGGAAAAGCCGCAGCCTTCGGTCGCGCAAAACAGTGTGGGCTTTTTGCCCTTTCGTTTAAAGAGAATCTGACCGCACTGCGGACAACGCTCGCTGACGGGCTCGTTCCAGCTGACAAAATCACAGTTGGGATAGTTGGAGCAGCCGTAGAAAACGCGCTTGGATTTGGTGTGCTTGACGATGACGTCGCCGCCGCATTTGGGGCAGCTCACACCGGTTTTCTCCACATATTTTAGAATATTCTTACACTCGGGATAGCCCGGGCAGGCGATGAACTTGCCGTATCTGCCCATCTTGACGACCATTTTTCTGCCGCACTTGTCGCAGATAATGTCGGTTTCGTCCTCCTTGAGCTTGAGCTTGACGCCCTCCATCTCCGCCTTTGCCTCCTTGAGCGTCTGTTCAAAGCCGCCGTAGAAGGAGCGCAGCAACTCTACCCACTGCACTTCGCCGTTCTCCACCTTGTCGAGGTCGTTCTCCATCTGCGCGGTGAACTTGACGTTGACAATATCCGGAAAACGCTCCTTCATCAGCTGTGTCATCACCTCGCCCAGCTCGGTCGGCACCAGGCTTTTTGCCTCGCGCTTGACATATTCGCGGCTCGTCAGCGTGGTGATGGTCGCCGCGTAGGTGGACGGTCTGCCGATGCCGTATTCTTCGAGCGTCTTGATCAGAGACGCCTCGGTGTAGCGCGCCGGCGGCTGCGTAAAGTGCTGGTTCTTTTTCAGCTCCTTGCAGCGCACGGGCATATCCTTTTCGAGCGGCGGCAGCTGAGAGGACTTCTCCTCCGCCTCGTCCTTGCCCTCGACATAGAGCGCCGTAAAGCCGGGAAAATCCACATAGTAGCCGGACGCCTTGAAGATGTAGCCGTTTGCTTCGATGTCCGCCTGCGTGGTCTTTTGAATGCAGTCCGCCATCTGGCACGCGGTAAAGCGGCTCCAGATTAATTTGTAAAGCTTGTATTGGTCGGAGGACAGGCTGTTTTTGATGCTGTCGGGCGTGAGCGACGGCATAGAGGGACGAATCGCCTCGTGACCGTCCTGCGCGTTGCTTCTCGACTTGAAGAAGCGCGGCTTGGACGGCAAATACTGTTCGCCGTAGGTGCTGCGGATATAGTCGGTCACCTCGTCGATTGCGACGTTGGAGATGCGCAGCGAGTCGGTACGCATATAGGTAATCAAACCGGTCGCGCCCATTCCCTCGATGTCGACGCCCTCATACAGCTCCTGCGCCACGCGCATGGTGCGGCGCGACTGAAAGCCCAGCTTGCGCGAAGCCTCCTGCTGCAGGGTGGAGGTGATGAACGGCGGCGCAGGTGACTTTTTGCGCGTGCCGTTTTTGACCTTGGTGACGGTGTATGCCGCGTCCTGCAAATCCGCTTCGATTTTGTCCGCCTGTTCCTGATTGGTGATTTTCAGCTTGCCGTTTTGGTCGGCGTATAGCGTGGCGGCAAAGGTCTTGCGGCTGCCCTTGGGAATAAACTTGGCGTCGATTGTCCAGTATTCCTCGGGCTTGAACTTTCTTATTTCATTCTCGCGGTCAACGATAATGCGCAGCGCAACGGACTGCACCCTGCCTGCCGAAAGACCGCGGCGGATTTTTTGTGAGATAAACGGACTGAGCTTGTAGCCCACCAGACGGTCGAGCACACGGCGTGCCTGCTGTGCGTTGACCAAATCCTGGTTGATGGCACGCGGATGCGCCATACCGTTTTGGACGCCCGTTTTTGTAATTTCGTTAAATTCCACGCGCTGGCAATAGTTTTCGGGCAAGCCGAGAATATACGCCAAATGCCATGAAATCGCCTCTCCCTCGCGGTCGGGGTCGGTCGCGAGATAGACACTGTCACTGTGTTCGGCAAGACCCTTGAGCTCCTTGACGAGCTTTTCCTTGCCCTTGATAATGTCGTATTTTGGAGCAAAATCATTTTTTATGTCAACACTGAGTCTTGCTTTTGGCAGGTCGCGCACATGTCCCATGGAGGCGACGACCTCGTAATCCCTGCCCAAATATTTTTTGATTGTCTTTGCCTTGGCAGGTGACTCCACAATAACCAACTTTGACATGCATTTCCTCCTATTTCAAAACAAATTTTCTTCCCTGAAGCGCACGGACATAGCCCTGCATTTCAAGCAAGGTCAGGGTGCTGAGCACCCGGCTCACGGGCAGCTGAACGCCCTCCGCAAGCGTATCTATATGAACGGGCTCCGCCGACAGATAGTCAACTATCCGCTTGGCGTCGCCGGTTAATGCCGGTTTTTGAGGTGCAGGCTGCGCTTTGTTTTCGTCCGCGCCGGATTCTTCGGCAGCC
The DNA here is from genome assembly GCA_946407465.1 of uncultured Clostridia bacterium. Taxonomy (GTDB): domain Bacteria; phylum Bacillota; class Clostridia; order Oscillospirales; family Acutalibacteraceae; genus Ruminococcoides. The sequence continues at coordinate 19,982 of CAMJOD010000009.1, read as the reverse complement.
TGTTCGGGTTTTGGCGCAGCTTTGGGCTTTTCATTTTTGCCGGACGCTTTTCCGGCGGAAGCGCTGTCAGCCCTTCTGTTGCCGTTTCTTTCGGGATTTCCCTTGACGGGGATCGCGTTGATGTCACGGAACATGCTTTCATAATCCGTTGTCAGCACGCTGTACTCCACCTTTTTGTGGTAGTAGGCGAGAATATCCATAAAGTCCGTCACCGGATACGCCGCGCCCTCCTTGATCAGCTGGTTGGAGCCGAGGTTGACGGCGCTGTTGTTGCCCATCAGCGCAAACACATCTCTGCCAAGCTCCAGCGAGGCGTCCGCAGTAATCAGCGCACCGCTCCTTTCACCTGCCTCAATCACAAGCAGACCGTCGGACAACGCCGAAATCAGGCGGTTACGCGCCGGAAAATAATACTTGCGCGGCTCCTCATCAGGCGGATATTCCGAAATCACCGCGCCGTTTTTGGCAATTGCCTGACGCATGCCGATATTGTCCTTCAGATAGCGGCTGTTGATGCCGCAGCCGCGCACGCAGACCGTGACGCCGCCTGCAGCCAGGGCGCCCCTGTGAGAAGCGCAGTCAACACCGAGCGCGCCGCCGCTGATGATAACGGTTTCATATTTGGCGAGCGCATAGGCAAATTTGTAGGAATTGGCGAGTCCGTAGCGCGAGGCGCTGCGCGTGCCGACAACGCCGAGCGACAGCCGGTGTTCAAAATCGGGCAGCGTGCCGTGTACATAGAGTACAGCCGGCGGCGCGTACAGATGCATCAGGCAGGACGGATAGTCAGGGTCGTCGATGGTGAGAACCGAGTAGCCCAGCGCGGTGCAGCGGTCGATAATCGCCTGCGCACGTTGCGCCGAGTCCGCGCTGCCGAGGCGTTGTGTATCATCCTTGGACAAAACGCCGCAAAAAGACCACTCGCGCGCTCCGCCCTTCAACAGGTCGGAAATATCGTGGTACATTGTCGCGAGCCGCTTATATTTCGGATTGTTTGTGCCGATAGCCAGCGTCAGCCGAATCCAGCTGAGAGCATTTGCAGAAATCATTTATTTTACCATTTCCCAAATGAGAATCGCGGCGGCGACAGACGCGTTGAGCGACTCCGCCTTGCCGTTCATCGGAATTGTAATGCGGTGGTGACATGCTGCGGCGGTGGCTTGCCGGATACCGTTGCCCTCGTTGCCGATAACAATGGCACAAGGCTCCTCAAAGGTTGTTTCGGTGACGCGCTGTGCGTCGGCGCCGACAACAGCCGCATAGGTGTGCAGCTGCGGATGCGCTGTCAGCCAGCGCGGCAAATTTTCCGCCGTGCATACGGGCAGACGGAACACCGCGCCCATGCTGCCGCGCACAACCTTTGGATTGTAGACGTCACAGCAGTCCGCCGAGAGAATCACGCCCGTTACGCCGAACGCCTCGGCAGAGCGCAGGATGGTGCCCAAATTATTGGGATCCTGCACGTTATCCAGCGCGAGGAATTTTCCGCCATTCTTTATTGTATCAAAAAGAGCGCTTTTGTCAAGTGCTTTTATTACAGCGAGCACGCCCTGCGGCGTTTGGGTGTCGCTGATATGCGCAAACAGCTCCGGCGTCACCAAAAAGGTTTTGGCGGCGCAGTCACTGAGCTCCGTGCAGCTTTCGGGATTTTTTTTGAGTGCGGCTTCGGTGAGAAAGAGCGTTTCTATCGCGGCGCCGCTTTTTGCGGCGTCGGCGCAGACACGCAGTCCCTCGGCGACAAACAACCCGGTCTGACGGCGGCAGCGCGCGCTTTTTTGAAGCTTGGCCGCCTGCTTTATCTGTGCATTGTCCTTGCTTGTGAGCGTTATCATAGTCATCTCCAAAAACAGCAAAAGCGTTTGGAAGTTCCAAACGCTGTTAACTGTTACCAATTATGCATTCTTTGCCTTTTCAACCAGTGCGGTAAAAGCGGTGGGATCGGCAATGGCAATCTCAGAGAGCATCTTGCGGTTGAGGGTGACGCCTGCCTTTTTGAGTCCGCTCATAAAGGTGGAATAGTTGGTGCCGTTTGCCTTGCAGGCAGCGGAAATACGGGTAATCCACAGACGGCGAAAATCTCTCTTTCTCTGCTTACGGCCAACATACGCATAGTTGCCGCTCTTCATAACAGCCTGCTTCGCCATCTTGAAGTGCTTGGATTTTGCACCCCAGTAACCCTTGGCGAGCTTTAATACTTTCTTTCTTCTTTTGCGCGTCATCATTGCGCCTTTTACTCGTGCCATTCTATTTTACCTCCGAATTATTGAAATAAGTGTGCCTGACTTGCCTTGATTATTTGTAGGGAATCAAACGCTTGATCTGCGGCGTATTGGTGACGTCCGCCACTACGGTCTGACGCAAGCCTCTCTTGCGCTTTCTGGTCTTTTTGTTCAGAATGTGACTCTTGTTAGCGTGAGCACGAATAACCTTACCGTTCTTTGAAAGCTTAAACCTCTTTTTCGCACCGCTGTGTGTTTTGATCTTAGGCATAATATATAATCCTCCTTAATGAATTACTTGTTGGGCTTTGGCGCCAAAAACATCAGCATATTGCGGCCTTCCAGCTTGGCGGGCTTTTCCACCACCGCTACCTCCGAGCACGCGTCGGCAAAGCGCTTCATGGTTTCGAGTCCGATTTCGGGATGACCCATTTCGCGTCCGCGGAAGCGGATGGAAACCTTTACCTTATCGCCGTGCTTGATAAATTTGAGAGCGTTGTTGAGCTTGGTGTTAAAATCATGGGTGTCGATGTTGAGCGAGAGGCGAACCTCCTTGATTTCAACGACACGCTGATTTTTTCTGGCTTCCTTTTCTCTCTTTGCCTGCTCAAAGCGATATTTGCCGTAGTCCATAATTTTGCAGACAGGCGGCTTCGCCTGCGGAGCAATCTTTACCAAATCAAGATTCTTCTGTTCAGCGATATGCAGCGCGTCCCTTGCGGACATTATTCCGAGTTGTTGGCCGTCCGAGCCGATAACTCTCAGCTCTTTGTCACGAATTTCCTCATTAATCTGAGTATATTGTTCTTTCTTGCCGATGATTGAGCACCTCCGAAGCACTAAAATAAATAATGCGGACAGAAACACTCCGTCCGCACCAATACACTGTAGCTTCAGCCTTGTATTGACCCGTGCAGACGGTACCCCACAGGTGAAAGCGTTTCCGCTTTGCTTTATTTTCGAATAGTATTATACACCATAACAGGCTGATTGTCAAGTATTATTTTAAAATGTTGTACAGCAGCTTGACAACGCGGTCGGTCGCCTTGCCGTCGCGATGGTCAAAGAACATGTCCGCAAACGGCGCAATGCGCTCCGTGCAGAAGTCACGCGTGTTGAGGGCGTCAATCAGCTCGTCGAGCGAGTAGACGATTTTGCCCGGCACATACTGCTTGAAATCGAAATAGAAGTCGCGCTCGTTGATATATTTTTCGAGGTCAAACGCGTAGAACACCATCGGAATATCGAGCAGCGAAGCCTCAAACACCAGTGACGAATAGTCGGTGATGATGACGTCGGTGACAAAGAGCAGGTCGTTGAGCTCCGACTCCATCGACAGGTCAATCACGCGGTCGCGGTACTGCTCCGGAATCGGCTGCTCGTCCCTGACAAAGGGATGGTGCTTGATGATGACGGCGTAGTCGTCGGGGATGCTCCGGCAAACAGCACCGATGTCAAACATCTCGGTCGGATAGAACGCGGTTTCCTTGACGGTGCCGCGGAAGGTCGGCGCAAAGAGGATAATGCGCTTTCCTTTGAACGACGGATGCGCCTGATAGAACTTTTCACGCGCCTGCTTTTTGTACGCCTCGTCAAAAAACACGTCGGTTCTGGGAATACCGGTCGCCACGACGTTGCTTGTGGCAATGCCGAAGCCCTCGGAGTGACACTTGCGGCAGAAGGTCGAGCTGACGGTCACAAAGTCATAGCTGCGGTGGTTGCGCGTGGTCTGCGGCGAGCCCTTGGGCTTGGACAGACGCGTAAAGCCGAAGGTCTTGAAGGCGCCGCAGGCATGCCAAAGCTGCACCAGCTTGGTCTCCCTGCGCAGGTCAATATAGTGAATCATCGGCGTGAACTCGTCGAGCACCACAATCTTGCTGGTGGCGCAGGACTTGGTAAAGTCAAAAATCTCGCCGATTGTCATGTACGAAATGGTGTGATCGTTGAGAATAAAGTGAATATCAAGATTTTTGTCGTCCTTGATTTTGTCATAGACAAAGGCAAAGTTGCCGGTGATGTCGTTTCTTCTCAGCGAAATAAAGGTGATTTTGTTGGGCTTTACCCTGCGCAGCTTGAAGAAGGCATAGCTTCTCTTGAACAGCCAGCGCTTGAACGTCCACAGTGCGACCTTGCAGTCGGATACCTCCGAAAAACGCCACAGCATAAACGCAAAGAACCGCTTGGAGCTGCTCTCGTCGTTGAAGCGCGCCGGCAGCTGCAAAACGCCCGAAAAATGCAGCACCGCGTCGATAAAGAAGATGGGCAGCATACAGATGGCAATGATGTATTGAATCAGCTTGAGAAGCTTGGACGTCAGCTTCACGACAAAACGCCTGAACGGCGAACGCAGAATGGCGCGCTTGTCCGGCAAAAAGTGAAGATGATTGCCCTGCACCTCGCAGCGGAACATACGCGAGGAAAACTGCTTTTGCTCCGGCGTGAGGTCAACGGGAATTTTTTCCTCATAAAAATCGACGAAGCTGAAATTGAGATACATATCGAACGGCAGATAGTCCTTTGCGGTTTTCCAAAACAGCAAATCCAAGCGATAGGTATAGAGTCCCGAAAAATAACACTTTCCGTCGGTATGAATCACATTGGAGAGAACAAACGGAATGCGCCTGTCCTCTCTTTTATTGATAAAATGCAAAATGACTTTTGGTTTGGAAACAAAGTGCGCGTTGATGACGCTGTCCGTAATCGTGCCCATGATGTTGAGGGTGAGCTTGTTGTCCTCAATGAGCAGCTCCTTGACTTCAATTTGATATTCCACAGGTTTACACCCCAAAAAGATTATTTGACTAATTCACTCATTCTGGCGACCGCCTCGCCGATGTCCAGTCCCTCCTGATAGAGTGAGGAGGAGCCTGCCACAAACATATCGGCGCCGCAGGCGCGCATCTCACAGCACAGCTCCCAGCTGACGTGGCCGTCCACCTCCAGCAGCGGATGAAAGCCGCTCTCATCAATCAGCCTGCGCACCGCCGCGAGCTTTTCCATGCTGCCGGGCACAATCGGTCTGCCGGCAAAGCCCGGATAGACCGTCATTACCAGCACCATGCCGATTTTTCCGAGCCATTCGGTTAGCACACCGGGCTCGGTGTCGGGGCTGATGGCGATAGCCGGCGTGGCGCCTCTTTGACGGATGTCCTCAAGCACTGCGCCCAAATCGGGACAAGCCTCGTAGTGTACCGCCACAATATCGCCCTCGCCTATATCCATGCGGTCAAAATACTGCTGCGGCTCGACCGCCATAATATGAATGTCCCTTTTCATATGCCTGAGCACCTTTTTGGTCGCCTTTATCAGCTCCGGACTCAGCGTCAGATTGGGGACAAAATGATTGTCCATAAAATCCAGATGAATATAATCCACACCCAGATTATCCAAAACCGTCAGCTCCTGCTGCACATTCAACGGGTCAGCGCACATCAGCGACGGTGACAACATGCCTCTCATAGCTTCTCCTAGTCGGTAAGAATCATGACCTTAGCGAAAAATTCGCTGTTGTTTTTCATAATCGCAAGACCCTTGTCCATATCCGCAAGGGTAAAGCGCTGGGTAATCAGCTTTTCGGCGTTGATGGTGCCGTTTGCCAGCGCGTTGACGACCATATTCCAGTCGCTCTTGTGGGTATCGCTGTAGGCGGAATTCCAGGTGCCGAAGATAGTCAGCTGCTTTCTGAGAATCTGCCAGTAGGTGTTCTGCGGAAAAGTAAAATCGCCGTGCGGATTGCCGACAAATATCACCTTACCGCCGGACGCCGCGGATTCCAGACAGTTGCAGGCTGTGAGCGGAATGCCGACCGCCTCAATCGCCACGTCCGCGCCGACGCCGCCGGTCTTTTGTTTGACCCATTCAATCGCGTTTTCGCGCGAGGAATTGCAGTATTCAAAGAAGCCCATCTCCTCGATAAAATCCCAGTTGTTGACGTCGGTGCCGACCAGCAGCACGCGTGCGCCCCAGGCTCTCGCCCACTGCGCGATGAGCATGCCGATGGTGCCGGGGCCGTAGATGACAACATTGTCGCCGACCTCAAGCTGCGCGCGGCGCAGGGCATGCAGCGCCACGGCGCACGGCTCGGTCATCGCCGCCACCTCAAAGCTGACGCTGTCGGGAATGGGAACGAGGTTCCACACCGGCACGCGCACATACTGGGCATAGCCGCCGTCGCTGCGCGAGCCGAGATAGTCGTAGCTCTTGCACATCTCGTAGTCGCCGTTGTTGCAGTTCTCGCAGTGGCGGCACGGAATCAGCGGAAAAACAGTGGCGCGCATACCAATCAAATGCTTGTTCTTTTCGTCGCCGACGCCTGCGACCTCACCGGCAAACTCGTGACCGGGAATCGTCGGAAAATGATAGGTGCCGTTGACAAAAATACGCGGAATGTCGGAGCCGCACACGCCGCAGGCACGCACGCGGAACAACACCTCGTCGGGCTTGACCTCCGGCATGGGATAATCACAGTATTCCAAATTGCCCACTTCACGGAGCACTCTTGCTTTCATGGTTTCCAACTCAGGCACCGCCTTTCAATATCGTTTCAAACGTCTCCAAATCCTCTATCGTGGTGATTTTCAGGTTGCGCTCGCTGCCCTGCACCATGCGGATTTCCATGCCGTGACGGTAGGCAATCTCGCTGCTGCCTGCCGTCGCGCCGATTTCTTCATCTGTCACTTCGTTATGTATTTCAAAATAGCGCTTAAATTTGAAGCTCTCGGGAGCCTGTCCGGCAAACAGCTCGCTGCGCGTGAGGAGCTTGTCAATCGTCTTGCCGTCCTTGCTCTGGTAGACCGTATCCTTGACCGAGATAACCGGCATGGCGCCGTCAAATTCCGTCGCGCCCTGAATACAGTCGGAAATAATTTTGTCGGACACCAGCGGACGCGCCGCGTCGTGTACAATCACAATGTCGGTCTCGGGACAGGCTGCCGCGATACATTTGAGTCCGTTATAGATAGAATGCTGCCGCGTCTCGCCTGCCGGTGCGTAGCCGCAGATTTTGTCAATTCCGTATTTGGCTGCCTGCTCCTCCACAAAAGCCTTCCACTGGTCGCTGACAACGACCACCAACCTGTCGATTTCGGCGTGCCGCTGAAAAATATCAAAGCAATAAGAAATAATCGGCTTGTCCTGCACCATCAAAAACTGCTTGGGACAGTCAAGACCCATTCGGCTGCCGACGCCGCCTGCCAATATGATTGCGGTATTCATACCATCCATCTCCTTCCAGACTCTCCGTATAAAACCGTTTCTATATATCATAACACACTTGAACGCCGATTGTCAAGGAATCACATTATTTGACAATCAGACCTGCCCGTTTTGCTCCGTCAGAATGTGTACCGAACGGCGGATTCCCTCCGCCAAATCGACCTTCGGCTCCCAGCCGAGCGCGCGCAGCCGCGTATTGTCGAGCAGCTCCGGCACCTGACGCAGCGGCGTCACCGTCTCCTGCGGCTCCGCTTCGTCGGCCGGATCGGCAAAGACGAGCTTCATGCTTTTTTCGGGAAAAACCTCGCAGGCTTTTTTGGCAAAGCCGCGAATCGTCACATCGGACGCTTCGTTGGCGATATTGTAGGGCGCGGCGTCCTCGCCGTTTAACAATATCATCAAAAGCGCGGCGGCGGTGTCGCTCACATAGCAAAAGGAGCGCTTTGCAGCGCCGTTGGATTTCAGCAGAATATCCTCGCCGCGCACCACGTTGGCGATAAACTGCGCCCACACGCGGTCGTCGTTCAGCGAGCTTGCGCCGTAGATATAAGCCGGACGCGCGAGACGGACATGCATGCCGTATTCGCGGCAATAGCTCGCCGCGAGCGTTTCGCCGGCACGCTTGCCCATGGCATAGCAGTTTTTATAAGACGTAAAATCGAGGTAGCCGCTGTCGGTCTCGCACAGCTTTTCGGCGCTGCCGTACACAGTGCCGTAGACCTTTAGGCTCGACACGACCAGCACTGCCTTTGATTGGCTCTTCCGCGCAAAATCGAGCACATTCGCGGTGCCCGTGAGATTGGCGTTGATCGTGCCGACCGGGTCGGTTTCAAACTGAATATTGCTCGCCTGACTTGCGGCGTGAATCACAAAATCCGCGCGTTCTGCCTGAATGGGAGCCGTCACATCCTGCACGCAGAGGGTCAAGTCCTGTCTTTGCAGCAGCCTGCCGAACTTTTTTTCGGCGCGTTCACGGCTGCGCACCAACGCGAGCACGCGGATATTGTCACCGTACAAATCGTTGCGCAGCAGCAGCGCCGCAGTGAGATAAAACCCGATAAAGCCGCCTGCGCCGGTTATCAGAACCGCCGCGTTTTTCATTTTGGCAAAGTCGGCGCCGCTCTGTACCATCTCGGTCAAGTCGCGGAACACGCCGTCGCCGACGCATGCTTTTACTTTATAATCCATATTTCAGCTCTTCCTTGGCAAATCTCTTGTAGTTTTCGTAATAGAACTGGGCGCGCAGGGTGATCAAATCCTCCGGCGTCGTGACCTTGATATTAAAGCGCTCTCCCTGAAACAAATGCACCTTTTCACCCAACTCGATAAACAGCTCGCTCGACGAAATCGGGTTGAGAATACCGCGCTTGTACGCCTCCTGATGCGCCCACAGAATACGCTCCATCGTGTAGCCCTGCGGCGCCTGTGTGATAAACATGGTATTGCGCGCGTAGCTCTTGCCGCAGGTTTCGCCGTCGGTGCTGTAGAGCAGCGAGTCAATGCTCGGTGTGACAGGGACGGCGGTTTTGTGGATGCGCGTGTGGTTGATACAGTCGGTAATCAGCTTTTCGGAGAGCATGGGACGCACGCCGTCGCAGATAAGAATCAAGTCGTCGCCGGACAGCGAAAACTCCGCTGTGGCAACCACGCCGTTGTGAATGGAGTCAAAGCCGTTGCGGCCGCCCGGAACGATGGCGCGCACCTTTTGCACGTTGAAGCGCGCAATCAAATCCTTGAGATACCCAATCCAGTCACTTTTGCAGGCGACTACAATCGCGTCCACCAGCGGATGCTTGGAAAAGTGTTCCATCGTGTGAATAATAATCGGCTTGCCGCCGACCTCCAAAAATTGCTTGGGCAAGTCGGACGATTCCATCCGAACGCCGCTGCCGCCGGCAAATAACATAGCTGTAATCATATGCGTCATTCTCCTTATGATTTTACCGCAACACACAATTATCTACGTTAACTCTACCACCAATCTCCCCCTTTGTCAACTTACATTCTTGTAAACACCGCAGACGCCGGCGCCGGTGGGCGCTTTCGGCGGCTTTGGACAGCAGGCGGCGGAGATAAACGTCATCAACGCCGCGTCAATAGTTTTTTTCTGCGGTGAGAAAGTCTTCTGTTACAAATACTCTTCTATAGTATGACTCTCTTGCAAACTCGGAAAAACTGTGCTACAATAGTAGCGGAGTGATATTTATGCAGAATTATTATCAGCAAGCGCCGCCGACAGGCGCACCTCCCTATCAGGGATTCTATCCGGTGCCGCCGCAGCTGACGCCAAAGCATCTGGAACAGCGTAACCTGCGCAAGACCGCCAACGGTCTGGGGTTCTTTGTGCTGACCTACTTTTTGGTCATGCAGCTGGTCGCCATCATCATCGCAGTTGCCTTGCGGCTCACAGGCGTTATCTCAGAAGAAAACGCAAACTCGATTTCTTATCTGCTGCAAATCATTGCCGCTGTGCTGTCCTCGCTCGTCGCGGTGTTCTTCTATCGTATTATATCGCGCAGGCGGCTCAGTGATAATCTGACAAAAAGCCATGTTCCCGTTTCCCTGCTGGCGCCCTTTGTGTGTCTCGGCATGGCAGGGTCCATGATTGCCAATCAGCTCGCGGCGCTGTTTGACCAGAATATTTCTATTTTCGAATTAAAAAATACCGTAGATATGTCGCTCGAGACAAAATCTGCACCCGAAATGCTGCTGTGCATTGTCGCGGTTGCCATCACGCCTGCCTTGGCGGAGGAGCTTGCATTCCGCGGCGTGTTCATGAACATTCTGCGGCCTTGGGGCGACGCAGCGGCGATTGTGGTTTCGGCGGTGATGTTCGGCGCCATGCACGGCAACACCACGCAGATTATCTTCGCCTTTACGCTGGGACTGATTTTCGGCTATGTGGACTGCAAAACCAATTCTATCGTGCCCTCGGTCGTGCTGCATTTCGTCAACAACTTCTATGCGGTTTCTACCGATATCATCGGCCAAAACGACATTTTTGACAGCGACACGGTCACTTCCCTCAATATCGGCATGGTTATCATGTTCCTGATTTTGGGCGTGCTCTCCTATGTCTATCTCGCCAAGCGCGACAAAGAGGTTTTCAAGGTCGCCGACACAGCACCTGGCAGCGCCAAAAGCGAGCTGACGCTAAAGGAAAAGCTTGTCGCCTGCTTCACCACGCCGGGCATCATTATTTCACTGTCGTTCTTTATCTTTGAAATGCTGTTGAACCTGATTCCGGAGGGAGCGCTGGAGCAAGCGCTGACGAACGCCCTTGGATAAGCTGTTCTATATGAAAAAGGCGCTGGAGCTTGCGCAGGAGGCATTTGACGACGACGAGGTGCCGGTTGGCGCGGTCATTGTGCGAAACGGCGAGATTGTCGCCACCGGCAGGAACCGCCGCGAAAAGCGCAAAAACGCCCTGCTGCACGCCGAAATCGACGCTATCAACAACGCCTGCACCGCACTCGGCGGCTGGCGGCTGTGGAACTGTGAGCTGTATGTCACGCTGGAGCCATGCCCCATGTGCGCCGGAGCGATTATCAACGCGCATATTCCCAAGGTATACTTTGGCGCCTACGACTTCAAAAACGGCGCCTGCGGCACCGTGACCGATCTGTTTTCCATGCCCTTTGCGTTCAAGCCGGACTGCGAGGGCGGTATTCTGGAAGCCGAATGCGCCGGAATGCTGAAATCATTTTTTAAAAAACTGCGCTGAAACAAGCCGCCGGACGGTCAAAGTCCGGCGGTTTTTGCAAGTTAGCGCTTGCATTTTTCGGTGTTTTGCGTTATGATAGAGGACGAAAGCAAAATAGGAGGATTTTTATGTTCAAGAAAAAGCAACAAAAGCTCGTTCCCGTTTCCCTGCTTACGGGTTATCTGGGAGCAGGCAAAACCACTGTTCTCAACCATATTCTCGCCAACCAAAAGGGCTACAAGGTAGCGGTTATCGTCAACGACATCGGCGAGGTCAATATTGACGCGTCGCTGATTGCCAAGGGCGGCGCGGTGACGCAGAAGGACGACAACCTCGTTCCGCTGCAAAACGGCTGCATCTGCTGCACACTCAAGGTTGACCTGATGAAGCAGATTATCGAGCTGGCGCGTTCCAAGCGCTTTGACTATATTCTGATTGAGGCGTCCGGCATCTGCGAGCCGGGTCCGATTGCCGGATCCATCTGCATGCTCGACGGCACCCAAAAGCAGGCAAACCTGCCTGCGGTGGCATATCTTGACAGCATCACCACCATCGTGGACGCAAAGCGCATGGCGGACGAATTTGGCTCCGGCAAGACGCTGCTCAACGACGATTTGGACGAGGAGGACATTGAAAACCTGCTCATTCAGCAGATTGAATACTGCACCACCATCATTCTCAACAAGGTGGATTTGGTGACGCCCGAGGAAAAGAAAGCCGTTTTGGAGGTTATCAAGGCGCTGCAGCCCGAGGCGAAAATCATCGAAACCAACTACGGCAAAATTGATGTGGAGGAAGTGCTCGGCACGCGCAACTTTGATATGCGCAAAATTATGCAGAGCGCCGGCTGGGTCAAGGCGATGGAAATGGAGGGTGAAAACTCCGAAAACATGCACGAGAACGACGACCACGACGAGCATGAGGAGCATGAGCACCACCATCATGACCATGATGATGACGAGCATGAGCACCATGACCATCACGACCATGACGATGAGGAGCACGAGCACCACGGTCATCACCACCATCATCATCATCACCATGAGGAAGGCGAAGCCGAGGAATACGGTATCGGCACCTTTGTCTATCAGAATGTGAAGCCCTTCAACAAGGAGAAGTTCGAGGGCTACATTTTCAGCGAATGGCCGAAGGAGATTATCCGCTGCAAGGGTCTGTTCTGGGTCAGCGAAGCGCCCAACACCGCCTATATCTTTGAGCAGAGCGGCAAGCAAAAGTACGCCACCGACGACGGCGACTGGATTGCGGCGTTCCCCGAAGAGGACCGCAAGGAGATTCTCGCCATGAATCCCGACATTGCCGCGGCATGGCACCCTGTCTACGGCGACCGCGTCAACAAGCTGGTGTTTATCGGCAGAAAGATGGACAAGGCAGGCATTATCAAGGCATTGGATGCATGCATTGAAAATTCGTAATTTGTAATCCTTAATTCTAAATTCGAAATTTACAAATTGCAATTCGTGATGATTGAAAATCGGTTATTTCCTTTTTAGAAATAAGCAGAGACCGGCTCAGGCGAGCCGGTCTTTTTTGAGAATCGTCTTAACCGGCGCTTTGCGGAAAGAACGATTCTGAGGGAAATTCGATTTTGCTGAACGCTTCACACGGATCCTCGTCGCGGTCGTCGCACTCCTTGCGCGGCATGCAGAAGTCATAGGACGGAAGCATGAGCTGTACCTCGCGCGAGAGCGTGGTGATGGAAAAGATACCGACCGTTACCGTGACCTGCTGGGTGTCCGGCGCAATCAAGTCGCCGCCGATAAATTCGCTGACGTTTTCGGACACAAAGGGCACAATCGGTGCCGTCGTGACGGGAACCAGCGAAGCCGCCAGCGCCATCGGAGCCGAAACCTGCACATTTGCCACCGGCAGCGAACCGCCGAACCCTTGGCAGCAATCCGCCTCCATCGGGTCAATGACCGCAGGCGTGTCGCTCGAAAAACGCTTGGCGCTGCCGTCGCTGCCATAGAGCACCACGCGCTTGGTGGACACGGCGATACCCATCACGGTCGCGGGCAGCGCACCGGCGGCAGTAAACACTTCGCAGCAGCAGAGAAAATAATAGGTTTCGTCCACCGAATAATACCCTCTGTTAAACGCCATGGCGTCCACATCAACTGTGGCGGTGAGAACGCTCACACGCGTGACGCGCACGGTGGTGGCGGTGTTAATCAGCTCTTGATTTTCCTGCGTAAAAAATACCGTCAGGTCGCGCAGGCAATCCTTTGCGCCGCAGCTGTCATAGATGCGCGGCACGTCCAGACAGACCGGATTAAACGCGGCGTCGTTTTCGGCAGTCTGCGCAGCGTCAACAATCGTTTCGGACATAAAAACAACCTCCATAATGTAGTTGCGACAGATAAACTGTACAGTAACATTTTATGGAGGTTTGGTTTTTTAGTGACTGTATTTTGCGAGATAATTGCGAAAAACGCGGTGAATCAAATTGGTGTCGGTCTCCCGGTAGTTGGACATGGCGGCAAAGATATTCCGCTTGTCGGCAGAAAAGCCGAGCTTGGCGCTGTAAGCGTCTATCTCTCCGATGCAGGCAAGATAATCGCCGCTGACAAACGCACCGCAGCCGTAGCCGGTGCCGTTGTCGGTCATCATCTCCCGAACAGACGCGTCGCTGATGAGCGTGCCGCCGGTGAACGCCTCGACAAATTTGAGCAAATCCGACACATTGGTAATCACGCCCAGCGCCGAATAGCCGACGCCCTCATAGAGCAGAATGGCGGTTTCGGGCTTGCTGTCATAGGGACGTGTGGTGGCGTCGTCCGCTTCAAAGCCGGTTTTGTTCATCAGTGCAGGCTTAAAGATTTTTTCGCTCATGTAGGTTTCATAGGGCATTTGCGAAACCGAGCCGATAATCTCGCCCAGCAGATAGTAGTTGCTGTCGGAGAACACATAGTCTCCGTCCTTCACCTTGTCGAGCGGCTGCGAGAGAATCCAGCTGAGAATGGTCGCCTTGTTCTTTTCGTAATCACCGGCGCTGAGCGTACCCTTGAGGTGGTCGTTTGGCATCATCTCGCTCTCGCGCGAAACATAGTTGGGAATGCCGGAGGTCATGGTCAAAAGCTGACGGATAGTGACCTCTTTTCCGTAGGCGCAGCCTGCAAAATATTTATCGAGTGTGTCGTCGAGCGAGAGTTTTTTCTCCTCGGCGAGCTTCATGACGGCAGTGGCGGTGAACAGCTTGGTGAGCGAACCGCCGTAGCTGCTGCGATAAATGGAATTGTCGAGGTGCGCGCCCTGATTGGCAAAGCCTCTGGTCTTGATATACTCAAAATCGTTGCCGACCTTGGCGTAGACAGAACCGGAAAAATGACGCGCGTCGAGAAGCTCGTCAAAGGCGCTTTCGATTTCGTTGATATTCTTTTTGATTTCCAGCTCGTTGTAGCTGACGGCGCTGTCGCCCTCAAAGGCGGAATCCGCCGAGGCGCTGACAGGTGCGGTTGTGGCTGGAAACGTAACAGGCTCGGTCGCCGCCGTGGTCGTGGCAGACGGTGCGGTTGTCGCGTCCTGTGCCGTGCCGGTACAGCCTGCCGCTGTAGCCGTGAGCAAAGCCAGCAGACCGCACAACGCGGTTTTGATTGAACGGAGCATAAGCGTCTCTCCTTATCGGGCGCCTCTGAATAGATTGATAGGCAGAAGCGCGGATAGTTATGATGAAGTCATACAGATGTACAGCTAACAGGTCTTGCGGCGTTCTATAGTTTTTCCATTTTGCAAAAATTCGCCATGAGCTTTTTGGTGCCTGCCTTATCAAAGGTGATTTCGAGCAGGGTGTCGTTGCCCATGCGCTCGGCGGTCATCACCAAGCCCTTGCCAAACACCTTGTGCAGCACCGTGTCGCCGACGCTGTAGGTCACGCCCGACTTGACCGCAGGCTTTTGATAGAACGGCTGCTTTTTGGGTGCCGCGCCGGATGCGGACGGCACGCCGACAGCCGTCGCCTTGCCGCTGTCCTTGTAGGCGGAGCCATAGAGGAAGGTTCTTTTGCGCTCGCCGGTGCGCTCCAAAAGCGTCTCGGGAATCTCGCCGACAAAGCAGCTCTCCTTGTTGTAGGTGGTCGAGCCGAACAGCATGCGCGTGCGCGTTTTGGTAAGATAGAGCTTCTCCTTGGCGCGCGTAATGCCCACGTAGGCAAGGCGGCGTTCCTCGTCGATTTCCTCCGGATTCATCATAGACGCGATCGACGGAAACAGTCCGTCCTCCATACCGGTGATAAAGACCACCGGAAACTCCAGGCCCTTGGCGCTGTGGAGGGTCATCATCACACAGGTATCGGCTTCAGCGTCGTAGTTGTCGATGTCGGTCATCAGCGAGATTTCCTCCAAAAAGCCCGACAAATCCGCTTCCTCGCCGTAGTCCTCCTCAAACTTGATGATATTGGAGGACAGCTCCTCAATGTTCTCAATGCGCACATCAGCGTTTTCTTTCTCCTGCCGGAGATAGGCTTCGTAGTTGGTGTGCTCCAAAATCAGGTTATATAATTCTGCAAGAGAATAATCGCCGCTCTCCTCAGCTTCTATCAAGCCGTCAATCAGTGCGACAAAGCTTTTGAGCTTGGCGGCTGAGCGGCTGAGCTGCGGATAGCTCGCGGCGTCGCGGATAATGGTATAGATGCTCTCTCCCAAGCCCGTGCCGATTTCGGCGGCGATTTCGAGCGTTCTGCCGCCGATTCCGCGCTTGGGAACATTGATAATGCGGCGCAGGCGCACATCGTCGTGCGGATTATTTATCACCTGCAAATAGGCAATCATATCGCGGATTTCTTCTCTGTCATAAAACCGGTGACCGCCGATGATACGGTGCGGCACACCGCTTCGCGAGAGCGCCTGCTCAATGGCGTTGGACTGCGCGTTGGTGCGGTAGAGAATCGCGTAGTCGGCATATCTTCTGCCGTCTGCCACACCGTCCATAATGGTTCGCGCGACAAACGCCGCTTCGTCGCGCTCGTCCTCGCAGGTGTGCAGCTCAATTTTCTCGCCCTCGGCATTCTCTGTCCACAGCGTTTTGCCCTTGCGGACGGTGTTGTTGGAGATGACCTCGTTGGCGGCGCTGAGAATTGTTTTGGTGGAGCGGTAGTTTTGCTCCAAGCGGATAATCTGCGCGCCCTTGAAGGTGTTTTCAAAGGACAAAATATTCTCTATCGTCGCGCCGCGGAACTTGTAAATACTCTGGTCATCATCGCCGACAACGCAGATGTTGCCGTGCTTTTCGGCGAGCATGCGCACAAACTCATACTGCACGCGGTTGGTGTCCTGATACTCGTCCACCATGATGTATTTGAACTGGTTTTGATAGTAACCGAGAATTTCGGGGTTCCGGCGGAACAGCTCCACCGCCTTGCAAAGCAAGTCGTCAAAATCCATGGCGTCGGCGGTTTGCAGCCGCTTTTGATAGATTTCATACGCCTTGGCTATCGACTGCTTGCGGTAGTCGTGGTCGGCGTCGCGCAGCATGTCGGCAGGCGCCTGCATTTTGTCCTTCGCCCTTGAAATTTCGGAGAGCACGCTCTTGACGGGCAGAATCTTTTCGTCAATATTGAGCTGCTTGACAATCTCCTTCATCAGCCGCTTTTGGTCGTCGGTGGCGTAGACCGTAAAATGCGACGAATAGCCCAGCCGGTCGCCGTAGCGGCGCAGGATTCTGGCGCAGGTGGAGTGGAAGGTCGCTGCCCAGATGTCGGCGCCTCCCTCGGGAACGGCACTGCAAATGCGCTCCTTCAGCTCGCCTGCCGCCTTGTTGGTAAAGGTGATGGCGAGAATGTTCCACGGACGGCACAAGCCCGACTGCAAAATATACGCGATACGGTTGACAAGCACGGTCGTCTTGCCGGAGCCGGCGCCGGCGAGAATCAGCAGCGGTCCCTCGGTGGCAAAAACAGCCTGCCGCTGCATGGGATTCATATGAGAAAACTGTTGCTGTATTTCACTTTGTGTCATAATCATAATCCTTTATACAGAAAAATGGGCGAACCGCGTCCGCCCTGTAGTGACTTCTATTATAATCGACTTTCCGCCGCTTGTCAAGACGACGGCACACAAAAAAGGACTGCCGGCTGACAGTCCTTCTTTTCTCTAACAAACAACGTCGTTAAAGGATTGGGTGCAGCGACACGCTGCTATTTGATGCTGTTCTGGAAGGTGGTGACCATTGCAGGCGCGTTGTCCGCAATAATCAGGGTGACATAGTTGCCGTCCTTGGTGACCTTGCAAGCCTTGACCATATCGACCTTTTCGGGCGTATAGGAGGTGTAGGTGCTGAGCACGGAATTGTAACGGGTGTTGAGTGCGGTCTCGATTCTGCCGGCGGCGTCAGCGTCCTTTGCCTCTACCAAAACGATTTCAACCGGCGCGTTGGGGTTGGACTTGTCGCTCTCGGCAGCGAACTGCTTCACATCCGCCTCTGCAATGCTGTAGTACAGATTGAGCTTGTTGGCGTCGGTGATTTTTTCGAGTGCCAGACTGTTTTCGCTGTTGATGGTGTCGAGCACCTTGTTGAGGTCAGCGTCCTTGGTCGCATTGTTGCCGCCGCAGCCTGCGAATACCGCAACCGCCATCAGCGCAGCCAATACGAGTGAAATAACTCTTTTCATGGTTTGCCTCCAATATTTTATTTTACGTACTTATTATAGTATAAAAAAAACCGTTGTCAATATGCGCGCGGATTTTTTAATGTTTTTAACGAATTATTTTAGAAAGTTGCCCGCGGTTTTGGGTATTAATAGCGCACACGGAAGCCGCGTTCATTGGGTACAAGCGCAATCGCCTGACACTCCTTGCCGTAGATGCGGATGTAGCGCGCGTTTTCGAGCGTCTGCACCACGCGGTCAATCACGGCTTCGCTGCCTTGGATTTCCATTGTGACGGAGCCGTCGTATTCATTGCGCACCCATCCGGTAGCGCCTGCGCCGGACGCCGCCATCTGTGTGACATAGCGAAAGCCCACGCCCTGCACCCTGCCGTAAAAGCGGTAGCGGCGGCGCAGCTGTTTTTCTTCCATAGCCGCCTCCCCTACGCTTCTGTCATGCGCAGCAGCTCTTCTTCCGACAAAACCGGCACGCCGAGCGCCTGTGCTTTGGTGAGCTTGCTGCCGGCTTCTTCGCCTGCGACCACATAGGTAGTCTTTTTGGAAACGGAAGAAGCCGTCTTGCCGCCGTGCGCCGCAATCAGCTTTGCCGCCTCGCTGCGCTTCATGTTGGGCAGCGTGCCCGTGAGCACAAAGGTCATGCCCTCAAAGACGCCGCCCTGCGGCTTTTGCGACGAGGGCTTCATTTGCAGTCCCAGCTCCTTGAGCTGCGCAATCAGCTCGCGCGTGCTTTCCAGCGCGAAATAATCGACGACGCTCTGCGCCATGATGCTGCCGAAGCCGTCGATTGCGGCAACGTCCTCCGCGCTTGCCTGCATAATATCGTCTATTGTGCGGAACCGCTCACAGAGCAGCCCTGCGGCCTTCAGACCGATATTGCGAATGCCGAGCGCAAAGACAAGGCGGTACAGCTCATTGCCCTTTGATTTTTCGATTGAAGAAATAAGATTTTGCGCCGACTTTTCCGCCTTGCGGTCAAGCGCGGCAATATCCTCCGCTTTCAGCCGGTACAAATCAGCCGGTGAATGTACCAAGCCCTCCGCCGAAAGCTGCTCGAGCACCGCAGGTCCCAAGCCGTCTATATCCATCGCGTCGCGGCTGACAAAGTGAATCAGGTGCCGCATGAGCTGCGCCGGACAGTCGGTGTTGGTGCAGCGGATTGCCGCCTCGTCATCCTGTGAGACCGGGCTGCCGCAGGACGGACAGACCTGTGGAAACACAAACGGCTGGGCACCCTCGGCGTGCTCGCTGACGGAGAGCACCTCGGGAATAATCTCGCCTGCCTTGCGGATAATGACGGTGTCGCCGACGCAGATGCCGCGCTCCTCGATAAAATCGCGGTTGTGCAGCGTGGCGCGGCTGACGGTGGTACCGGCAAGCGTGACCGGCTCAAAGACGCCCACCGGCGTCAGCACACCGGTTCTGCCGACGTTAATCTCCACCGAGAGCAGCTTGGTGGGCTTTTCCTCCGGCGGATATTTGTATGCCTCCGCCCACTTGGGATATTTGGCAGTGCTGCCCAGCTGCTCGCGCACGGCAAAGCTGTTGACCTTGACAACCGCGCCGTCTATCGCGTAGTCATAGCTGCCGCGGTTTTCGCCGATGGCTTCAATTTGGGCAATAGCATCCTCGATGTTGTCGTAGATATGATAAAAAGCGGTCGGAAAACCGAGCTTTTTCAGATAGTCCAGACTCTCGCTGTGCGAGGTGAGCGTGACGCCCTCCGCCTGCTGAATATTAAAAATAAAAATATCAAGCCGGCGCTCGGCTGTGACAGCTGCATTCTTTTGACGCAGCGAGCCTGCCGCCGCGTTGCGCGGATTCTTTGCCGGCTTTTCTTCGTTTTCTTCCTGTCGCTTCACCAGCTCCTCAAAGCTCTGAAAGGACATATAGACCTCGCCGCGCACCTCCAAATATGCCGGCGCACCGGCAATGCGCTTGGGCAGCGAGCGAATGGTCATCAGGTTGTCGGTCACGTCCTCGCCGGTGGTGCCGTCGCCGCGCGTGGAGCCGCGCACAAAAACGCCGTTGCGGTACTCACAGGAGACCGACAGACCGTCAAACTTCGGCTCTACCACATACTGCACCTGCGGCGAAGCCTCCCGAACACGGCGGTCAAAATCGCGCAGCTCATCATGCGAAAAGCTGTCATGCAGGCTTTCCATCGGCACGGTATGCGTCACGGGCGAGAACTTCTCTCCGGCGCTGCCGCCGACGCGGTTGGTCGGCGA
>CAMJOD010000008.1 GCA_946407465.1 uncultured Clostridia bacterium | reverse complement strand
ACGGAGAGCATGACCCTGTGGATTTCCGACCCGACGGTGTTGGCGAATATCGCCGTCGGGATGCGCGTCTGCGTCTGGATCTTCGCGTTTTTGTCCGCCTACGGGCTGACCTGCAAATACAACAGCCTGCCGGAGAGCAAGCGCCGTTGGTTCGTGCCGCGGCAATGGCTGTCGCTGATGAAGCCGTTTTGGCTGATTTTCGCGCTGACGGCGGTGCTGTATGTGATCCTGTTTGCGGATCTGATGAGCGTTTATGATTATAACGGCTTTTTTCTGGCGTTTGATATTTTCGCCGTGTCGGATATGATGCACACCCCAAAGCTGCTCGGTGTGTTCTGGTATATGTGCTTCGCGCAGCTGGTCATTTTCTGCATCCCCGTGCTCAATAGTTTCTGCCGCCGGTTCGGGTATTTGTCGATTCCGATCGCCTTTATCATCATGCAGTTTATGGGCGACGGCATCTCCACCTACAACGGCGGAAGCTATTTGGACTATTTGGTGGTGGTCGTCTGCGGTGTGGTCGTTGCGCAAAAAAATCTTTTCTCCCGCATCGGCGCCGTCAAGCTGCACTTGGCGCTCCGTATCGTTTTGGGCGTATTGTTGGCAGCCGTCGGAGTCGGTGCAATCGTGCTCCGTCAGACGGCGGAGCCGGGCGACGTACTGCACTGGCGCAGCGTTTGCAGCGCCGTTTCCGCAATCGCGGTTTGCCTGCTGTTCGGCGTGTTCATACGCGTCAAGTGGCTGTCAAAGGCGCTGGCGTTTCTCGGTCGATTCTCGGGGCTGATGTTTCTCATCCACTCCGTGCTCAACAACTTTGTGCCGCAGATCATTTATCTGACCCATATAGCGGCGGTGGATTACTTCATTTTTGTCGCCGAGACTTTGCTCTTGTCAGTCGCGGTGCATTATCTGAGAATGCTGATCCGATATGACAAATGGTTCGAGAAAATTCTTTATTTCGGAAAAAAATCGTGCGTCAAGATGCTTCGATAAGCGGCACGAATCTACGGCAGAAATAAATTTCTGCAAAATTTCTACATTTCTATTGACAATAACCGTTTGATATTGTATAATAGCTTTGCAATTTATGCATATTACCCATGCCTTTTGGCAGATGGGAGGGAAGATAGATGGCAGAGATTAGATTAAAAGAGAATGAGTCTCTTGAGAGCGCTTTGAGACGATTCAAAAAGCAGTGCGCCAGAGCAGGCGTTATTGCCGAGGTTCGCAAAAGAGAAGCTTACGAAAAGCCTTCCGTAAAGCGCAAGAAGAAATCTGAAGCAGCTCGCAAACGCAAATACAGATAACCAAGCAGGCGGACAGAGCAATCTGTCCGCTTTTTGTATGGATTAAAAAGGTGTTTGAAAATGAAAAAGATTTTGATTTTGCTCGGTCCCAACCTCAACATGGTGGGGATTCGGGAAAAGGGTGTCTACGGCACCGAGACCGCCGAAACGATTGAAAAGGAAATCCTTGCCTGTGCCGCCGCAAACGGCTTTGAGGCGGAGGTGTACCAGTCTAATCATGAGGGCGATTTGATTGACAAAATCCACGCTTCGCGGCTTGCGTTTGACGGCGCGGTCATCAACGCCGGCGCGCTTACGCACTACAGCTACGCGCTGCGCGACGCGATTGCAAGCGTCAGCCTGCCCTATGTGGAGGTGCATATGTCCAATATCCACGCGCGTGAGGAGTTCCGCCATACCTCGGTGATTGCGCCGGTTTGCGTCGGACAGATTGCAGGCTTTGGCAAGCAGAGCTACTTTTTGGCGGTTGCGGCATTAAAGGAATTAATCAAATGACAGCATTATTCGAAAAAAGAATAAATAATTTGCGCGGCTTTTTGGGCAGCGGCGAAGCGGCTCTTGTGACCGACGAGGTAAACATCGGCTATTTTACGGGCTTTTTTCACAGCGAGGGCGCATTGCTCGTCACGGAGAACAGCGCCGCGCTGCTGGTGGATTTCCGCTATGCCGAGGCAGCGCAAAAAAAGGCGTCCGGCTGTCAGGTGATTTGCTTTCAGACCTTATCCGGCAGTCTGACGGCGCTTTTGAACGCAGAAGAGGTGCGGTGCGTACACGCCGAGGCGTCCCATATGACCGTCAGCCACTATGAGTTTTTCAGAAAAAAGTGCGGCGAACAGCACGTGGACATGGTTGCCGACGGCAGGCTTGACAAGCATATCGCCACCCTGCGCGTAATCAAGACGCAGGACGAGCTCGACAAAATCGTCAAAGCGCAGCAGATAGCCGAGGCAGCCTACAGCGAGCTGCTCAATGATGTTCGTCCCGGCGTGAGTGAGCGCGAGCTGGCGGCACGGCTGGAGTTTTACATGAAGCAAAGGGGCGCCGAGGCGGTTTCCTTTGACCTCATCACCATCACCGGCAAAAAGACCTCGCTGCCGCACGGCGTACCGTCCTTTGACACGGTGCAGGAGGGAGATTTCTTCACCTGCGATTTCGGCGCGGTCTATGAGGGCTATCACAGCGATACCACGCGCACCGTCGCAATCGGCAGCGCCACCGACGAAATGCGTCACATCTACGCTGTTGTTTTGCAGGCGCAGCTTGCGGCGCTCAAAGCCATCAAGCCCGGCGTGCCGTGCAGCGCGGTGGACAAGACCGCGCGCGACATCATCACAGCCGCAGGCTACGGCGACTGCTTTGGTCACTCCACAGGCCACGGCGTGGGACTGTATATCCACGAGCTGCCCTTTGTTTCTGCACGCAGCGACATGGTTTTGGAGCCCGGCATGGTGATTACCGACGAGCCGGGCGTCTATCTTCCGGACAAATTCGGCGTGCGCATTGAGGATATGCTCGCCGTGACGGAGGACGGCTGCCGCAACTTCGTCAATTTACCGAAAGAACTGATAATTCTATAAAGTGCTTGCATTTTTTTTCATAATTATGTATAATAGCTTTATTAAGAGTTGTATAACTTAAAAACAGGAGGTAATAACAATGATTTCAGCAGGTGATTTCAGAAACGGCGTTACGTTTGAAATGGACGGACAGGTGGTTTCCATCATCGAGTTCCAGCACGTAAAGCCCGGCAAAGGCGCCGCGTTTGTAAGAACAAAGATCAGAAATGTCATTACAGGCGCTGTTGTTGAAAAAACTTTCAACCCCAACGACAAATATCCCACCGCGTATATCGAGAGAAAGGACATGGAGTACAGCTATTCCGACGGCGACCTCTATTACTTTATGGACACCGAGACGTGGGAGCAGATTCCGATTAACAAGAGCGTTCTCGGCGACAACTTCAAGTTCGTAAAAGAGAACATGGTCTGCAAGATTTTGTCCTACAAGGGCAATGTGTTCGGTGTAGAGCCGCCCAACTTTGTTGAGCTTGCCGTCACCAAGACCGACCCCGGCTTCAAGGGCGACACCGCCACCAACGCCACCAAGCCCGCTACCCTCGAAACAGGCGCGGAGATCAAGGTCCCTCTGTTTATCGACGAGGGCGAGGTCATTCAGATTGACACCCGTACCGGCGAATACATGGGCAGAGCCTAAGATTGGGAGAGTATAATGGATTTAACAGAAAAGATTGCGTATATAAAGGGTCTTTGCGAGGGTCTGTCCCTCGATGAGTCAAAGCCCGAGGTCAAGGTGCTCAACGCCGTTGTGGATTTGCTCGACGACCTCGCCTATGAGGTGCAGGACATGCAGGAGCTGTATGACGAGCTGAGCGCGGTTGTGGACGAAATCGACGAGGATCTCGCCGACGTCGAGAGCGAGCTCTATGACGATGACGATGACGAGGATGACGATTTCGATGATGATGACGACGATTGCTTCGATGATGATGACGATGTCTTTTACGAAGTAACCTGCGACGCTTGCGGCAAGGAGATTAACGTTTCCGAGGATGTGCTCCTCGAGGGCGAGATTACCTGTCCGAACTGCGGCGAGACCATTGAGTTTGATTTTTCCGATTTGTTTGACGAGAACGGCGACCTCTGCGACAACGATTGCAGCGCCTGCTCCGAAAAGGAGTCCTGCGACAAGGACGAAAAAGAATCCGGCGAAAAAGAACCCGAAGAATAATTTCACCACCTGTCACCCCTTGTGTAGAATAGCAAGGGGTGATTTTTTGGTTTCCAAGAGGATAAAACACAGGCGTCTGCGCAAAAAGCACCGCCGTCTGCTCCGTTTGGCATTGGCTGTCGTGCTGCTGTTCGGTGCGGTCAGGAGCTTTGAGGGGCAAATCGGCGCGTTCAGCGAGCGGTATTTTCCGGCTTTTGCGCGGCAGGTCACAACAAAATGCGTCACCGAGGCGGTGGAGGAGGCGCTGGATGATTTGCACCTGACCTACGGCGACCTCGCTGCGGTGCGCTACAGCGAGGGAGAGGTGTGCGCGATAGAAACCGACGCTGCCGCGGTCAACCGTCTCAAGAACTGTGTGCTCAAAAAGGCGGAGAAAAAGGCGGAGGAGATTCACAACAGTGTGATGTATGTGCCGCTCGGCGCGTTCACCGGACTGACACTGATTGCCAACTGCGGACCGCAGATTCCGCTGACCTACTGCCTGACAGGCAGCTTTTCGGCGGAGCTTGTCAGCAGCTTTGCGTCCGCCGGCATGAACCAGACCGTGCACCATATCCGTCTTGAAATAACAGCCAGCATCATCACCGCCTCTGTCGATTATGAGGATACCCTGACCTACACCACCGGCTACGAGGTGGCGCAGTCGGTCATCGCCGGAAGAATACCGGAGTCCTACGGCAGCTGCGTCACCGCCGTCCGCTGACGGGAAAAAACGAAATATTGTGGAAAAAACGGCTTGAAAAGCGCTATGTTGTGTGGTATAATTAAACAGTTAATCAAAATGGGTGAGGAGGATTCTTTTGGCTCAACCCACTATCAAAGCGGAACAATTGTCCGAAAAACAGTCGGAATACATGCAGCTCATTGCCGAAATCATGGAGATACGCAAGCGCGGCGAAAAGCCCATGGCGTTTGTGCGCACCTACGGCTGCCAGCAGAATGTCGCCGACAGTGAAAAAATCAAAGGCATGCTCGGCGCGGCAGGCTTTGACTTTACCGAATCACCCGACGACGCCGATTTTATTCTGTTCAACACCTGCGCCGTCCGCGAGCACGCGGAGGACAGGGTGTTCGGCAACGTCGGCGCGCTGAAAAATCTCAAGCGCAGGCATCCGCAAATTCTGATAGCCCTCTGCGGCTGCATGATGGAGCAGGAGCACGTTGCCAACCGCATCTACAACAGCTTTCCCTTTGTGGGACTGGTGTTCGGCACCCATTCGCTCCATCATTTTCCGGAGCTTCTCTACCGCTCGCTGGTAGATGGCAAGCGCGTGTTTGAGCGCGGCAACGACGACAAAAAAATCTACGAGGGCTTTCCCGTCCGGCGCGACGGCTCCTTCAAGGGCTGGCTGCCGATTATGTACGGCTGCAACAACTTCTGCACCTACTGCATCGTTCCCTACGTGCGCGGCAGGGAACGCAGCCGCGAAAAGGACGTGATTCTCTCCGAAGCGCGTCAGATGATTGAGAGCGGCTTCAAGGATATAACCCTGCTCGGTCAGAACGTCAATTCCTACGGAAAAACGCTCGAAACACCTGTCAGCTTCGCGCAGCTTATCCGCGAAATTGACGCGATAGACGGCGACTATTGGCTGCGGTTTATGACCTCGCATCCAAAGGACTGCTCGCAAGAGCTGATAGACGCGATTGCAGACAGCCGTCACATCAGCAAGCACCTGCACCTGCCCTTCCAAAGCGGCTCCGACCGGATTCTAAAGGCGATGAACCGCCACTACGACCGAAAAAAGTATCTCGACACCATCGCCTATGCCAAGGAGCGTATCGACGGCGTTTCGCTCACCAGCGACATCATTGTCGGCTTTCCGGGCGAAACCTACGAGGACTTCAAGCAGACGCTTTCGCTGATTCGCGAGGTGGAATTTACCTCGCTGTTCACCTTTATTTTTTCACCGCGAAAGGGCACGCCTGCCGCGGCATACGACGATCCTGTTTCCGCCGGGGAAAAAGGAAAGTGGTTTCAGGAGCTTCTCGACGTGCAGGAGGAAATCGCCGCCAAGCGCTGCGCCGCCATGGTCGGACAGACCGAGCGCGTGCTGATTGAGGGCGTCAAGGAAAAGACAGGCGAGCTGAACGCGCGCACAAGCGGCAATATTATCGTAGAGCTGGAGGGCGACGCAGGTCTTGTCGGCACCTTCCAAAACGCAGAAATCACCAAAGCCCGCAACTGGATTCTAAAGGGCAAGTTAATATAAACAATATGGAGGTATATGAAAATGGACGTTATCACCATGGCAAGAGAGCTGGGCAAGGCACTCCAGCAGGAGGAAACCTACATCAACTGGCAGAACGCACAGCACGTTGCCGACGCCGACGCCGAGCTGCAGCAGCTTATCGGCGAATTTAATCTCAAGAGAATGATTATCAACGACGAGGCAGGCAAAAAGGACAGAGACCAGGAAAAGCTCACGCAGGCAAACAAGGAGATGCGCGAGGTCTATTCAAAAATCATGTCCAACGACAACATGATTGCCTACAATGACGCAAAATCCGCGTTTGACGCTGTTCTCAACCGCGTCAGCGCCATCATTCAGCAGAGCGCGCAGGGTGCCGATCCCGACACCGCCGACGCCTCCGACTGCACCGGCAGCTGCAGCACCTGCGGCGGCTGTTCATAAGCAAAACAAATTCAGCAAAAGGGGTGTGAGGTTTTGGCTGAGCTGTCACCGATGATGAAGCAGTATTTTCAAATCAAAGAGCAAAACAAGGACTGCATTCTGTTCTATCGACTGGGCGATTTTTATGAGATGTTCTACGAGGACGCAAAAATTGCGTCTCGTGAGCTGGAACTCACACTCACCGGCAGAGATTGCGGACAGGAGGAGCGTGCGCCGATGTGCGGCGTGCCGTTCCACAGCTGCGAGGGCTACATTGCCAGACTGGTCGCCAAGGGCTACAAGGTCGCCATCTGTGAGCAGACCGAGGACCCCAAGACTGCCAAGGGCTTGGTCAAGCGCGATATAATCCGCGTTATAACACCCGGCACCGTGATGGAGCAAAGCATGCTCGAGGAGGGCAAAAACAACTACATCAGTTGTCTGTATGCCGAACAAAAGGTTATCGGTCTTTGCTTCTGCGATATTTCCACAGGAGAATTATACGTCACCGAAATCACCGGCAAGGACGCCTCCAACATTCTCGCCAATCAGCTTTCCTCCTACAGTCCGCGTGAAATTCTGCTCGGCGGCGACGTTATCAAAATCAAGTCGCTGCCCGGCTTTATCAAATCCAAGCTGTCCGCCGGCGTCGAAATGCTGGAGGACGATCGCTTTTCGCTTGCTGCCTGCACCAAAACCGTACAGGCGCAGTTCGGCGAAGAATATGATGCAATCAAGGACAAGCCGGTGCTTGTGAGCACGGTCGGCGCCCTGATTGATTATCTCAAAGAAACCCAGATGTCGGGTCTGGAGCGCATCAGCCACATGGAGCTGTATTCCGAAGCGCAGTATATGCGGCTCGACTTCAATACCCAGCGCAATTTGGAGCTGACGCAGACCATGCTGACCAAAGAAAAGCGCGGTTCGCTGCTCTGGGTGATAGACAAAACCAAAACCGCCATGGGAAAGCGGCTGATGCGTTCGTGGCTGGAGCATCCGCTGATGAATGTTTCCAAAATCAACAACCGGCAGTCGGCGGTGGAGGAGCTGGTGAGCGACACCGTTCTGCGGTTGGAGCTGACCGAAAATCTGACCGGCATTTTTGATATTGAGCGCCTGATGACCAGGATGGTCTACGGCTCGGCAAACGCCAGAGATTTGCGTTCGCTTTGCGCGGCGATTCAAAATCTTCCCAAGATTTCACAGTTGCTTGCGCCGTGCCGTTCCACGTATCTGCGGCTCGTCTATAACAACCTCGATTTGTTGGAGGACATCCACAAGCTGATTGACGACGCGATTGTGGAGTCGCCGCTGTTCACCGTCCGCGAGGGCGGCATGATAAAGGAGGGCTTCAACAAGGAGCTGGACACGGTCGTTTCCGACATGACCAATTCCAAGGATATACTCGCCAAAATCGAGACGGAGGAGCGCGACAAGACCGGCATTCCCAAGCTGCGCGTCGGCTACAACAAGGTGTTCGGCTACTATATCGAGGTCACCAACTCCTACAAATCTCAGGTTCCCGACAGCTACATCCGCAAGCAGACGCTCACCAACTGCGAGCGCTACATCACGCCCGAGCTAAAGGACGTCGAAGCGCGGATTCTCGGCGCCAAGGACAGAAGCGTCGCGATGGAATACGCTATTTTTGACGGTATCCGTGTGCGTGTGGCGGACAATCTGGAACGGATTCAAAAGACAGCCAGAGCGCTTGCGGCGCTGGACGTCATCACCTCGCTGGCAAACGTCGCCTCCGACAACCGCTATGTGCGTCCGGAGGTCACCCAGTCGAGCGTGATTCACATCAAAAACTCGCGCCATCCGGTGGTGGAAGCGCTCCTAAAGGACGCGCCCTTTGTGCCCAACGACGTCCATCTCGACAGCAAGGGCGACCGCGTGGCGATTATCACCGGTCCCAACATGGCAGGCAAATCCACCTATATGCGCCAGATTGCGCTGATTGTGCTGCTTGCCCAGATGGGCAGCTTTGTGCCTGCGTCCACCGCGCAAATCGGCATTGTGGACAGTATCTTTACGCGTGTCGGCGCGTCCGACGACCTCGCCTCCGGACAGTCCACCTTTATGGTGGAGATGAGCGAGGTGGCGCATATCGTCAAGTCGGCGACCTCCAAAAGTCTGCTGATTCTCGACGAAATCGGCCGCGGCACCTCTACCTTTGACGGCATGAGCATTGCGCGCGCTGTGCTGGAGTACTGCGCCGACAAAAAGAAGCTCGGCGCCAAAACGCTGTTTGCCACCCACTACCACGAGCTTACGGTGATGGAGCAGCTGCTCGACGGCGTCAGAAACTACAATATTGCCGTCAAAAAACGCGGTGACGACATCACCTTTTTGCGCAGAATCATTCCCGGCGGCGCAGACGACAGCTACGGCATTGAGGTTGCCAAGCTTGCCGGCGTGCCGAACTCCATCATTCAGCGTGCCAAGGAGGTGCTCTCCGAGCTGGAAAGCGGCAAGGAAGAAGCGGTTCGTCCTGCCGAGCCAAAGGGAGACGCCCAGCTGTCGCTGATGGCGGCGGTTGAAAGTCCCGTCACAGAGCGTCTGCGCGAGCTCGACCTCAACACACTCACGCCGATCGAGGCGATGAATTTGCTCTATGAGCTGAAAAGTATGGTAAAATAAATTCTTATTTAGAAATATAAATTGAAAGGCGGTGAACGCATGGGAGTTATCAATGTATTGGACAAGCACGTCGCAGAGCTGATTGCGGCAGGCGAGGTCGTGGAGCGGCCTGCCTCCGTTATCAAGGAGCTGCTCGAAAACGCCATCGACGCAGGCGCCAAGCACATTACCGTTGAGATAAAAAACGGCGGCGCCACCTTTATGCGCGTCACCGACGACGGCAGCGGTATTGCCAGAGACGACGTTCGGGTTGCCTTTTTGCGCCATGCCACCAGCAAGGTCAGGGAGGAGGACGACCTCGACCGCATCGCCACCCTCGGCTTTCGCGGTGAGGCGCTTGCCTCGATTGCGGCGGTCTCGCGTTTGCAGCTGATTACGCGCCACAAGGACGAGGAAATCGGCACTGCCTACCTGATTGAGGGCGGCGAGGAGCAGCAGCTTGACGACGCGGGCTGTCCTGCCGGCACAACCTTTGTCATTCGTGATTTGTTCTTTAATATTCCGGCGCGCGCCAAGTTTCTGAAAAAGGACGTCGCCGAGGGCAACGCGGTTTCCGCCGTGCTCGACAAGGTGGCGCTCTCGCATCCCGAAATCGCGTTCAGCTTTATCCGCGACGGCAGGCAGGCGCTCAAAACCTTTGGCGACGGCAAGCTGCTCTCGGCTGTCTATTCGGTATGCGGCAGGGAGTTTGCCAACGGCTTGATTCCCGTTGACTACCGCCTTGACGCGATAACCGTCAGCGGCTACGTCTGCAAGCCCGTACACGCCAGACCCAACCGCGGCATGCAGAATTTCTTTATCAACGGCAGATACGTCAAATCGCGCACCGCAATGGCGGCGCTGGAGGAGGCGTTCAAGCACTCGGTTATGGTCGGCAAATTCCCGTCCTGCGTGCTGAATATTTCGCTGCCGTATGAGATGATAGACGTCAACGTGCATCCCGCAAAAATCGAGGTGCGCTTTATCAACGAGCGTCCGGTGTTTGACGCGGTCTATCACGCGGTCAAGTCCGCGCTGATGGAGCACGACACCCAAAAGCAGGTGAATTTCAAGCAAAACACCGCGCTGCATGACGTGAAGCAGTTCAATCCGTTTCACAATGCGGACGCGATAATCAAGCCGCAGCCTGCGCCGCCAAAACCGGCACCGCCGCGTCCGGCACCATACGCACCGGCACAGCCTGCGTCGGTGCAGCAAAAGCCCGATCCGATTTTGGAGCTTGATTATATCAACGACGACGCGGAGCTTGCGCCGTCCGCCAAGCTGAGCGAGGTGCGCACGCCGCAAAATCCCTTTGATATTTTCAGCAGACAGGCGGTCGGCAGCGCCAAAAAGGAAGCGGCATTTGACAAAACCTTTATGCCGCAGAAAAAAACCGCATTCGTCAACGAGCCAACCACACCGCCCTTGATAGAGGAGGAGCCGGAGGTGGTGATGAAGGACAACGCGCAGCCGGTGCTGTTTGAATCTCCCAAAAACGAGCTGAAATATATCGGCGAGGCGTTTGACACCTATATTCTGGTGGAGCGCAACCAAAAGGAGCTGCTCCTGATTGACAAGCACGCCGCCCATGAGCGGATCATTTATGAAAAGCTAAAGGCTGAAAAGGCAGGCGCCGCCTCCCAAATTCTGCTGCAGCCCGTTACCGTCAGCCTCGGCAAAAACGAATACAGCGCCGCTGTGGAGCACCTGGATATGTTCCGCGCCTGCGCCTTTGATGTGGAGGACTTCGGCAACGCCACGCTGATTGTGCGCAGTGCGCCGCAGTATCTCGACGCGGCTGAGGTCGCCGACTGTATCACCGAGATGGCGGACTATATCGCACAGGGCAAGAACGACGTGTTTACCGAAAAAATGGACTGGTTCTATCACAACGTCGCCTGCCGCAGCGCGATAAAGGCAGGCAACAAAAACTCCGCGCAGGAGCTGACGGCGATTGTGAAAGCCTTGGAAGAGAATCCCGAAATCCGGTACTGTCCGCACGGCAGACCGATTACGATCGTGATGAAAAAAAGTGAAATTGAAAGACAATTCGGCAGGGCGTGATGCATTGAACCAACCAATACAGGTCATTTCCGTAGTCGGACCCACCGCATCGGGCAAAACGCGTCTGGCGGTGGAGCTGGCAAAGCACTTCAACGGTGAGATAATCTCGGCGGACTCCATGCAGATTTATCAGGGCATGGCAATTGCCACCGCCAAGCCCACGCAGGAAGAAATGCAGGGCATACCGCACCATCTGATTGACTTTTTGCCGCCCGACCAAACCTATTCCGTTGCCCTGTTTGTGCGCGACGCGGCGCGCTGTATCCAAGACATCACCGCGCGCGGCAAGCTGCCCATTATCGCAGGCGGCACAGGGCTTTATGTAGACTCGCTGCTCAATCATGTGCAGTTCCGAGAGGAACAGCGCGACGAGGCGTATGCCGCACAGCTGCGCGAGGAGCTGCTGCAAAACGGTGTGGAGCCGCTTTTGAAACGGCTGTGGGAGGTAGACGCCGCTTCCGCCGAGCGCCTTTCCGCCGAAAAAAATCCCAAGCGCATCATCCGCGCGCTGGAGTTTTATCACACCACCGGCACCGCCATCACCGAGCAGCTGGCGCTTTCCAAGCAGACGCCCAGTCCCTACCGCGCCGTCAAGCTCGGCTTGAATTATAAAGACAGACAAAAGCTCTATGACCGCATCAACCGCCGTGTCGATTTGATGCTTTCGCAGGGCTTGCAGGAGGAAGCACAGCGTGTTTTGGCTTCACCGCTGAGCTGCACCTCGGTTATGGCAATCGGCTATAAGGAGCTTGCGCCATATTTTAATGAAGAAGCTGCCTTGGAGGAATGTATTGAAAAGCTAAAACGGGAAACCAGGCGTTACGCCAAACGGCAGCTGACCTGGTTTCGGCGTGACAAAGAAATCCATTGGTTGTATGCAGATGAATATGATTCTTTTGAAGAATTATACGCCGCAGCCGTTCAAACAATAAACGAAGGACTTGTTTATGGATAAACTCTTATTCAAACGCATATTGGTCGCCGCGCTGACGATTCTCGCGCTGGTATATGTTACCTATCTGCTGATGAGCGCGAATTTTAACATGTATCCCACCGAAAACGCGGTGCTCACCACCATTACCAATTCCATCAATACCGACGGCTTTATCATCCGTGACGAAACCGTCTTAATCAATAAAGCCAACAGCATATTGTCCTACTCCGTCGCCAACGGCGAGGCAGTGGAGGCAAACCGCGAAATTGCCAAGGTGTTCCGCAACCGCGAGGACGCCGCTGCCTACAGCAAGGCGGACGCGCTCGAAAAGCGTATTGCCGCGCTGGACGAGAGCCAGAAGAGCTCCATGACCGGCGCCGTGAGCGTGGACGTGCTCAACAACAGCATTTCCGGCAGCTTTATCAGCTTTTTGGACGATATTAACCACTACGATGTGGACGCGGTGGAGGAGGACGCCGACAGGCTGCTCGCCACGATTAACCAGCGCCAGCTGCTGACCGGCAAAATCTCCAACTTTGATTCGCAAATCGCGTCGCTGAACGCCCAGATCGAAGAGCTGCGCAGCTCCTCGGGCGACAGCATCGGCAGCGTCCAGACGCCCAAGGCAGGTTGCTTTACCGAATACTGCGACGGCTACGAGAACGCCTTTGACTACAGCAAGGTGGACGAGATGACGCTCGCGGATTTGCACAGCATGAAAAAAACCGAGGTGCCCCAAAACGCGGCAGGCAAGATTATCAGCAACGTCAAGTGGTATGTCGCCTGTGAAATCACCGGCGATCAGGCAAATTCGCTCAACACCTACGACGGCGCGCTGACGGTGCTCTTTTCCGACGCCTCCTCCGAGCCGATTCCGGCGGAGCTCTATCGCGTGCAAAAGGACGAAAACGGCGGCAACGCGCTGGTGGTGCTCGCCTGCGACTATATGGACAGCTCTCTGCTCGAGGGCAGACAGGAGCCGATTGAAATCGGCATGGGCTCCTACACCGGTCTGCGCGTCAGCAAGCGCGCCATCCACGACGATTATGTCACCAAGACCACCTACGACGACAACGACAAGCCCCACAAGGAGCAAAAAAAGGTGCAGGGCGTCTATGTGCTCTACGGCAGCGAGGTGCAGTTCAAGCCAATTGCCATCACCTACGCTACCAAGGATTATGTCATCTGCGACCCGAGCCCCGCGGAGGGTGTGTTGTTCAACGGACAGACCATCGCGCTGTACGATAAAGTTATAGTAAAAGGAGACGATTTGTATGACGGAAAGGTCATTTCGTGATGTCGAATACAATTATCAGCTGATTAACGAGCGCATCGCCGAGGCTGCGGAAAAATCCGGCAGAAAAAGAGAGGACGTCACCTTTCTTGCCGCCACCAAAACCGTAGACGCGGCGACCATCAACCACGCCATCTCGCTCGGTCTTGACCATATCGGCGAGAACCGCGTGCAGGAGCTGCTCGCCAAATATGCGGACTACGACCTCGCCAACTGCTCGCTGCAGTTTATCGGTCACCTCCAAAGCAACAAGGTGCGGCAGATTGCCGGCAAGGTCGATTTGATTCAGTCGGTCGATTCACTCAAGCTCGCGCAGGAAATCAGCGCCCAGTCCGTCAAGCGAAACCTCACCACCGACATTCTGGTCGAGGTGAATATCGGCAGAGAAGAAAACAAATCGGGTGTTTTCGAAGAAAATCTGGAGGAGCTGCTCTGCCAAATCGCGCCTTTGAAGGGCATTTCAGTCAAAGGATTGATGACAATTCCGCCGATTTGCGATAATAAACACAAAATTTCAAAATATTTTTATAATATGCACAAGTTATTTATTGACATTTCGGCAAAAAAATTAGATAATGTAAGTATGAGTATATTATCGATGGGCATGTCTTCCGATTATTACGAAGCAATACTGGAAGGCGCCACAATGGTAAGAATAGGCTCCGCGCTGTTCGGCGCGAGAAACTATACATAAATAGGAGGAAAAACCAATGGCAGGAATAGTTGATAAGTTCAAACGTATGTGGGACGCTCCCGACGACGAATACGAGTATGACGAATACGGCTATGCTGACGAGGACGAGGAGGAAGAATACGAACAGGCTCCCGTCTACAGAGAGCGCGAGCGAGAGCGTGAACCCGAACGTGAGCGCGTGCGTCAGACGACCGATTATTCTTCAGCCAGAAACAAGGTTGTCAATATCAACGCGACCACCAATCTTCAGGTGGGCATCTACAAGCCCGAGCGCTTCGGCGAGGAGACGCGCACCATCGCCGAGGATTTGATGAAGACCCACACGGTTGTGCTCAACCTCGAGGACACCAACAAGGATATGGCGAGAAGAATACTCGACTTCCTCAGCGGCGTCGCCTATGCCAACCACGGCAAAATCAAGAGAGTCGCCACCAACACCTACATCATTATCCCCAGCAACGTTGACCTGACCGGCGACGATCTGCTGGACGAGCTCGAAAACAGTGGCGTCTACTTCTGATAATGATAAACTCTTTCTCTCCAAGCTCGACGACGGTGTCTGCTTGTGCGAAAAGCGGCACAAGGCATATTTCTTCTCCTTTTTCACCGAGAGGGAGCAGCTGCTCGCCGCGCGGCACCTGCGGCACACCGGCTTTCGGAACTACGCCTTTGACGGCGGTTACCCCGACGCGGAGAGAAAGGTGCTGGGACTGTTCTATGACGAGCCGGAGCCGTTTCCGGTATCCGCGCTGTCACTGCAGTTCCGCAGGAGCGACAAGCTCACCCACCGCGATTTTCTCGGCGCGCTGATGTCGCTCGGTATCGAACGCGAGACCGTGGGCGATATTTTGGTGGAGGACGGCAGGTGCGTGCTGTTTGTCAAGGAGGAAATCCGTGACTACATCACCTCTCAGCTGTTCAAGGTGGGCAATGCAGGCGTCAAAATCACCGAGGCCGACACGGCTTCTCTCCCAAAGGGACGCGGCTTTGACGAGAAGGATTACACCGTTTCTTCACTGCGGCTCGACGCGGTTGTTGCCGCCGTCACCGGACTCTCGCGCGAAAAAACCAAAACCGTGATTCTGGCCGGTAACGTGACGCGCAACTATGAGACGTGTCAGAACATCAGCCGGCAGGTGGAGGAAAAAGACGTCATCACCATAAGGGGAAAAGGCAAATACGTTGTTAACGGTGTTTTGGGTGAAACAAAAAAACACCGTATCAGAATATCCATTATTCACTATAGATAAGGAGTGCAGACCATGCTTACGATTGATGAAATCAAAAATATCAGCTTTAGAAAAGCAACCCTCAGTGGCGGCTACAGAGCGGAGGACGTTGACGCGTTTATCGACGAAGTCATCGCCACCCTCGAACAGCAGGACAAGGAAAAGAACGGCCTTGCCAACAAGATTGACCGCCTTGCCAGCCGCTTGGAGGAGTACAAGGAGAACGAGGAAACCGTCAGAAATGCGCTGATTACCTCACAGAGACTGTCCGATACCTGCATGAAGGAGGCAAACGAAAAAGCTGCCAAGATTGTTGCGGAGGCGGAGGCAAAGGCTTCCATGATGCTCACCGAGGCAAAAGCGAAGTCCACCGCCATGCTCACCGAGGCGGAGCAAAAAACTGCCAAGGAAAAGGAAACCTATCTGCTGCTTCATTCCGACGCGGTCGATCTGCGTAACGAGCTGATTGAGCTGTACAGCCAGCACATTCAGACCATCGACGACCTGCCGACAGCTTCCGACGTGGAGAAGAGCCGCGAAATGCTCGAGACCAAATATCCCAGCGGCATTCCTGCTCCCGAAGTGACCGTTGAACCCATGGCGGCTGCTCCTGCTCCTGCACCGGCTCCCGAGCCCGAGCCTGCACCTGCACCTGCACCTGCACCTGCTCCGGCGCCTGCACCTGAGCCCGAGCCTGCACCCGCACCTGCTCCGGAACCCGCGCCCGAAGCGCCTGCGGAGGAACCGGCTCCCGTTACCCGTGTGGTTCTCAAAAGACCTAAAAAATTCAAGCACCTCAAGTTCGGCGACAACTACGACGTTTCCGACGATTAATACATTCATTCATATTTTATTTTCAAAAGAAAGCAGAGGTTCTGCTTTCTTTTGAAGTGTTTATACCGATAACAGGTATTAGTAAAAGTAATTTTATTGGAGAGAGCTGGAAATATGTGTAAAGATTGCAAGGATTATAACGCGACCCTGAATCTTCCCAAAACCGATTTTCCGATGCGCGCCGGTCTGCCCAAGAGCGAGCCGGTCACGCTGCGTCAGTGGGAGGATGAAAAGGTATATGAAAAACTGATGGAACAAAACGAGGGCAAGCCTCTCTTTGTTCTGCACGACGGACCGCCCTATGCCAACGGTGATATTCACCTCGGCCATGCGCTCAACAAGATACTCAAGGATTTTATTGTGCGCTACAAGAATATGGCAGGCTTCAAGTCTCCGTTTGTTCCCGGCTGGGACACACACGGACTGCCTACTGAGCTGAAGGCGCGCCAAAAGGCAGGCATCGGCAGCTCCGCCGACATTTCCGTTGTCGAGCTGCGCAAGCTCTGCGAGGAGTTTGTCACCGGCTACATCAACGACCAGCGCGAGCAGTTCAAGCGTCTTGGCTGTATCGGCGAGTGGGATAATCCTTACATCACCCTCAAACACGAGTTTGAAGCGGAGCAGATTAAGGTATTTGCCGAAATGGCGGACAAAGGCTACATCTACCGCGGCCTCAAGCCCGTGTTCTGGTGCCCCGAATGCAAGACCGCGCTGGCTGAGGCTGAAATCGAATACGCAGAGGATCCCTGTCATTCCATCTATGTCAAATTTAACGTGACCGACGACCTCGGCAAGTTTTCCGCAATGGGCATCGACCCGTCCAAGGTGTACTTTGTCATTTGGACCACCACCACATGGACGCTTCCTGCCAACGTGGCAATCTGCGTGGGTCCGCGTTATGAATATTCCGTTATCAAGAGCGGAGAAGAATACTACGTTATGGCAACCGACCTCTACCGCAGCGCGATGGAGGAGGCAGGCATCACCGATTATGAGGTTGTGGCGACCATCAAGGGCAGCGAGCTGGAGTATATGAAAACACAGCATCCGTTCCTCGACCGCGAGTCTCTGCTGATTGTCGGCGACCACGTCACGCTCGAAAGCGGTACCGGCTGCGTTCACACCGCGCCCGGACACGGTGTTGACGACTACAATGTCTGCCGCAACTATCCCGAAATCCCCGTTATTTGCCCTGTCAACGGCGACGGCGTAATGACAGAGGAGGCAGGAGAGTTTGCCGGTCTGACCACAGACGAAGCCAACAAAAAAATCGCGATCAAGCTCGACGCCACCGGCGCGCTGTTCGCGTTAAAGAAGATTATCCACCAATATCCGCACTGCTGGAGATGCAAGTCTCCGATTCTGTTCCGCGCGACCGACCAGTGGTTCTGCTCGGTTGACGACTTCAAGGAGCAGGCGGTTGACGCGATTAACACCGTCGAATGGATTCCTGCCTGGGGCAAGGACAGAATCACCTCCATGGTGCGCGACAGAAAAGACTGGTGTATTTCCCGTCAGCGCAAGTGGGGCGTGCCGATTCCGATTTTCTACTGCAAGGACTGCGGCGAGCCCTATATCAACAAGGACGCCATGCTC
The DNA here is from genome assembly GCA_946407465.1 of uncultured Clostridia bacterium. Taxonomy (GTDB): domain Bacteria; phylum Bacillota; class Clostridia; order Oscillospirales; family Acutalibacteraceae; genus Ruminococcoides. The sequence goes on along the minus strand of CAMJOD010000008.1, from coordinate 17,305 downwards.
CATGTGGCGGAGGTGTTTGGCAAGGAAGGCTCCAACGCGTGGTTTGACCGCGAAGCGGCCGACCTGCTGCCCGAGGGAACCAAGTGTCCCAAGTGCGGCGGCGCCTCCTTTGACAAGGAAAAGGACATCATGGACGTTTGGTTTGACAGCGGCTCCTCACACACAGCCGTCTGCAAGCGCCGTGATTATCTCGGTTTCCCGGCTGATTTGTATTTGGAGGGCAACGACCAGTACAGAGGCTGGTTCCAGTCCTCTCTGCTGACCTCGGTTGCCACCTTCGGCACCGCGCCCTACAGAACCGTGCTGACCCACGGCATGATTCTCGACATGGAAAGACGCAAGATGAGCAAGTCGCTGGGCAACGGCATCAGTCCGCAGGAGGTCATCAAGCAGTACGGCGCCGACGTGCTCCGTCTGTGGGTTGCGTCCTGTGACTACCAGTCCGACGTCAATATTTCCTTTGATATTCTCAAGCAGACCTCCGAGTCCTACCGCAAAATCAGAAACACGGCGCGTTATATTCTCGGCAATCTTTCCGACTTCAATCCCGACACCGACATGGTGCCGCTCAACGAGCTGCTGCCGATTGACAAGTGGGCGATTGCCACGCTGAACAACCTGATTGAAAAGGCGGAGCAGTCCTACAACAACTACGAATTTCACATTGTTTATCACAGCATTCACAACTTCTGCGTTGTCGATATGTCCAACTTCTATCTCGACGTCCTCAAGGACAGACTCTATACCGAGAAGAAGAAAGGCAAGTCCAGAAAGGCGGCACAGACCGCGATTTATCTGATTCTCAACGCCATGACAAGAATGCTCGCGCCGATTCTGGCATACACCTCCGACGAAATCTGGAAGTATATGCCGCACGCCGCAAGTGACAAGGCGGCGCATGTCATCTATAACGACATGCCCCAAAAGCTCGATTTGACCATCGACGACGGCTTTATGGCGTTCTGGGACGAGATTCACGCGCTCAGAGACGACGTGAAAAAGGCGATTGAGCCGCTTGTGAAGGCAAAGACCGTCAAGGGATCGCTCGAAACCAAGGTGACGCTTGCCGCCGGCGGAGAAAAGCTCGCCTTCCTGCAAAAGGCACAGGAGGAGCTTGCCGCTGCGTTTATCGTCAGTGAGGTTGTCGTTACGGACAACGGCGGAGAGCTTGCTATCACCGTCGAGAAGGCGGAGGGTGAAAAGTGCGAGCGCTGCTGGACCATCAGCAAGACCGTCGGTCAGAACAGCGAGCACCCCACACTTTGCGCGCGCTGCTGTGAGATTTTGAAATAAATTAGCAAAAAAATCGGTGTGATATTTATTGCACCGATTTTTGTTAAAGGAGAATCCTATGCCTGTAATCGCACTGCTAATCGGCGCTGCGTTGGCGGCTGCCGACCAGCTGTTCAAAATGCTTATCGTCAACAATTTTGCGTTGGGTGAAACCCGTCCGCTGATTCCCCATATTCTCAACCTCACCTACATCCGCAACGAGGGCGTGGCGTTCGGTATGTTTTCCGGCATGTCATGGCTGTTTATCGTGCTGACGGTCGTGCTGCTGGGTCTGATAATCTTTTATATGTTCAAAAAACGTCCCGACAGCAAGTTCTTCTATTTTTCCGTTGCGCTGATTATCGGCGGCGGCTTGGGAAACTTGATTGACCGCATCGCCTACGGCTACGTTGTCGATTACCTCAGCCTGACCTTCTTCTATCCGGTCTGCAACTTTGCCGACTATTGCATCACGGTCGGCGTCGTGCTGCTGGCAATCTATCTGCTCTTTTTCGCGGACAAAAAGGAAAAGAAAAAGGAAAAGAAGCATGACATCGCATAAGCTTATCTGTGAGAACGCCGGTGTGCGCCTTGACAAATTTCTCGCCGACGCGGCGCCGGAGCTGTCGCGCAGCATGGCGGTCACGCTGATAGAAAACGGCAATGTGACCGTCAACGGCAAGCCGTGCAGCAAAAAGCAAAAGCTCAGCGCCGGCGATACGGTGGACGTCACCGTGCCGGACGCGGAGCCGTATGAGGCAAAGGCGGAGCGGATTCCGCTCGATATTGTCTATGAGGACGCCGACCTTCTGGTTGTCAACAAGCCAAAGGGAATGGTGGTGCATCCCGCGGCAGGCAACTACGAGGGCACCCTTGTCAACGCCCTGCTGTGGCACTGCGGCGACAGCCTGTCCGGCATCAACGGCGTGCTGCGTCCCGGCATTGTCCACCGGATTGACAAGGATACCAGCGGACTGCTGATAGTCGCCAAAAACGACCGCGCCCACAAGGGCTTGGCGGAGCAAATCAAAGCACATTCCTTTACGCGTGCCTATGAGGCGGTTGTGTTCGGTTCTCTGAAAGACGATGAAGGCACGGTGGACGCGCCGATTGGCAGGCATCCGGTTGACCGCAAAAAAATGTGCGTCACCCAAAAGAACAGCAAAAACGCCGTCACGCACTACCGCGTCCTCAGCCGCTACAAGGGCTATACGCATGTTCAGTGCGTGCTCGAAACCGGCAGAACCCACCAAATCCGCGTACATATGGCATATCTGGGGCATCCGGTCGCAGGCGACCCTGTTTACGGTGTCAAGAACGAGCGCGTCGCCTTTTCGGGACAATGCCTGCACGCCAAAAAAATCGGCTTTGTCCATCCCGTCACGGGAGATTATATGGAGTTTGACTCCGAATTGCCGCCGTATTTTCAGGCGTTTTTGCACAAATTGCAGAATATCAGCAAATAATTTCTGCTTTTTGAAAAAAAGACTTGCATTATAAATCTGTTTATGATAAAATAACAAGGTGTTTGAGACCGTCGTTACTCGCGACGCGATTCACAAAACGGCACAAGCCGTCATTATGAAGCCGATAGTCCGCTGCCAAAGGGCATGAATATCGGGAAAACAGGAGGATAAAAATGGACGCATTAAAAACAATTGCAGCCGGCTCGGTCAAAGAGACAACTCCCGAGTTTGGCATCGGCGATACCGTTAAGGTATCCGTCAACATTCGCGAAGGCGAAAGAGAGAGAATTCAGATGTTCGAGGGCACTGTCATCGCAAAGAGAGGCAGTGGCGTAGCCGAGACCTTCACCGTCAGACGTGTTGCTTACGGTGTTGGCGTCGAGAGAGTATTTCCGCTGCATTCCCCCAACGTAAAGGACATCAAGGTTGTTCGTTACGGTAAGGTTCGCAGAAGCAAGCTCTACTATCTGCGTGACAGAGTCGGTAAGGCTGCCAAGGTTAAGGAACAGATTCGTAAGTAATTCTCGAATAGTCTGAAAGGGAACTGCTTAGGTTCCCTTTTTTACTAGCATAATTTGCAGTGAGTAGGCAGGTGACTGTATGAGCAAAGAACAACCGAATTTCAACGCGGATGAGCTTGAAAAGGACTTTTCCGATATAGACCTTGCTTTAGACGTCGATGTGGAGCCGTTTGGGGAGCCTGCGCCGGAAACGCCCCCGGACGAGGAGCCGACGGCGGAGGAGCGCGTTGACCGGCAGCCGGAGACGGACGCGCAGGACAAGGAGGAATTTCAAAAGGAATTTAAGGCGATTTTTGAGGACGAGCCAAAGGCGGCGCCTCCCCAAAAAAAGCAGCAGTTCCTTGTGGCGGGCGCCGACAGCTTTACCGCCGGCTTTTACGACTGGATTCGCTGTGTGCTGCTCGCGGTTTCGGTGGTTGTGTTCTGCCTGACCTTTGTGTTCCGCTTGGTCGAGGTAGACGGCAAGTCCATGATGGACACGCTCGAAAACGCCGACAAGGTCGTTGTCACCGACATGTTCTACAAGCCGCATAATAATGATATTATCGTGATTGCGCACGCGACCAACTATTCCCATCCCATCATCAAGCGCGTGATTGCAATCGGCGGTCAGACCGTCAAGCTCGACTACGACAACGAAAAAATCTTTGTAGACGGCGCCGAGCTGACAGAGAACTACATCAAGGGAACAACGTTTTCCAACAACGGCAACAAGGACAGCAATTATCTTGCCACCGACGAGAGCGGCAACTTTGTGATTCCCGAGGGAAAGCTGTTTGTGTTGGGTGACAACCGCGCGGTTTCGCTCGACAGCCGCAGCCCCGAAATCGGCTTGATTGACGTCAACGACGTCATCGGCAAGGCACAGTTTGTGGTCTTTCCGTTCAACCGTTTCGGCAACGTTTACGACAAATAGGACAACTTGTACAAAAGGCTTATTTCTGTCATCCATGGAAATAAGCCTTGTTTTTTAAGAGGAAGTGAAAAGATGAGCGAAATGCAGACAATCCAGTGGTTCCCGGGTCATATGACAAAAACCAAGAGGCAAATTCAGGCGAGCCTCAAGCTGGTGGACGCGGTTGCCGAGATAATCGACGCGCGCATTCCCGTCAGCAGCCGCAATCCCGATTTGAATCAGCTGATTCAAAACAAGCCGCGTGTGATTTTGATGAACAAGTGCGACATGGCAAACCGCACCGCCACCAAGCTGTGGATAGATGATTACGCCCGTCAGGGCGTCACCGCCTTGGCAGTGGACTGTAAAAGCGGCAGAAACCTCAACCAGTTTCCGGCGGCGGTCAACTCCGTCATGCAGGAAAAGATCGCGCGCATGAAGGCGAAGGGCATGAAGAATCCCACCATTCGCGTGATGATTGTCGGCATTCCCAACGTCGGCAAGTCGTCCTTTATCAACCGCATTGCCAAGCAGAACCGCGCCAAGGTTGAGGACAGACCGGGCGTCACGCGCGGCAACCAATGGTTCACCATCAGCAAAAACCTCGAAATGCTCGACACGCCCGGTGTGCTCTGGCCGCGCTTTGATGACCAAACTGTCGGCGAGCACCTCGCCTTTACCGGCGCCGTCAAGGATCAGGTGGTGGACGTCGAGCTGCTGGCGATGCGTCTGCTCGACTTTTTGAAAAGCCTCAAGCCTTCGGAGTTTATCGAACGTTTCAAGCTGGAGGACATGGATTTGGACAACACGGATTCCTATGAGCTGCTGCAAATCATCGGCAAAAAGCGCGGCATGCTTGTTTCCGGCGGCGAAATCGACACCGAACGCGCGGCAATCATGCTGCTGGACGAATTTCGCGCCGCCAAGCTGGGAAGGATAACGGTGGAAATGCCGGACGGAGAAAGAAAATGAATTGGCTGGAATATGAAAACGAAGCCTATGCAAAGGGCTATACACAGATTTGCGGTGTGGACGAAGCAGGCAGAGGACCGCTTGCCGGACCCGTCTGCGCGGCGGCAGTTATTCTGCCAAAGGGCAAGCTGATTGCGGGCGTCAATGATTCCAAAAAGCTCACCGAAAAAAAGCGCGAGGCGCTCTTTGAGGTCATAAAAGCCGAGGCGGCGTCATATGCTATAGCGTTTGCCACCGTGGAAGAGATTGAGGAGCTGAACATTCTCAACGCGACCATGCTCGCCATGAAACGAGCGGTGGAGAGCCTGCCCCAACAGGCGGACTACGCCATGATTGACGGCAACCGCCTGCCCGATTTGTCGATTGACTGCGAAACGATTGTCAAGGGCGACGCCAAGTCACATTCCATCGCCTGCGCCTCCATATTGGCAAAGGTGTCGAGGGACAGGCTTTTGTATGAATACGCAAAGGAATATCCGCAATATCACTTTGACAAGCACAAGGGCTACGGCACCAAGCTGCATGTGGAGGCACTGCGCGCATACGGTCCCTGTCCCTATCACCGCATGAGCTTTTTGAGGAAGATACTCAAATGAATTATACCAAGAAGCAAATCGGCGACGTCGGCGAGGACTACTGCGCCAAATACCTCAAACGGCGCGGCTGCAAAATCATCCGCCGCAACTATTGCAAGCCCTGCGGCGAAATTGATATCATCGCCGAACACCGCGGCGTGCTCTGCTTTGTCGAGGTCAAAACGCGGCATTACGGTTCGCTCGCTCAGCCCTATGAAGCGGTGGATTTTCGCAAGCAGAAGCGAATCATCCGCGCGGCGCAGCTCTATCTCGCCGAAACGGGCTGGGACGGCTATTGCCGTTTTGACGTTTGCGAGGTCATCACCTCCCAAAACAATCTCGCGCTGTTGCGCATACATTATATAGAAAACGCTTTTGAATTGAGGTCATAGCATGCGCGTAGTCGATTTGCACTGCGATACATTATACAAGCACGTCACCGAGCATTTGCCGCTTGACGACAGCCGCCATGAGGTGCAGCTCTGCCGTGAGCCGGATTCGCACAAGCTCCAGTGCTACGCCATCTGGCTGCCGGACTCCTACACCGGCGAACAGGCGGAGCAGACGGTGCTGCTTGCGGCACAACGCCTGCAAGCGGAATGCGACCGCCTGCATATACATCTGCTAAAGCCGAAGGAGCCGGTGCGCAAGACGTTTGAAAGCTATCAGAACACCGCTTTTCTGACAATCGAAAACGGCTTGGCGCTTAATCATAAATTAGAAAACGTCGCGCGGTTTGCCGCTCTCGGCGTGCGCATGATGACCCTGACATGGAACGCGCACAATCCAATCGGCGACGGCGCCGACGTTGCTGACGCCGCGGGTCTGACCGGCTTCGGCAAAGAGGTAGTAGGGGAGATGGAGCGGCACGGCATGGTTGTCGATATTTCCCACGCGAGCCAAAGGCTCTTTTTTGACGTCGCAGAGCAGTCGCGGCTGCCTTTTGTCGCCTCGCATTCCAATGCCTTTGCCGTCACGCCGCACCGGCGCAACCTGACCGACGAACAGATTCGCATAATCCGTGAACGCGGCGGCTTGATCGGACTGAATTTTCACAACGCCTTTTTGAACGCCGAGCCGCAGCAGGCGTGTATCGAAGATATTCTGCGCCATGCCGAATATTTTCTCTCACGGGGATGCGGTGACTGCCTGTGCTTCGGCAGCGATTTTGACGGCGGCTGCCTGCCGTCCGATATAAAAAACAGCCTTGTTTATGACAGAATCGCCGAAATTATGCGGCACCATCACTATGATGACGGGGTTATCCGCAGGATTTTTTACGATAATGCGCTGAATTTTTTTGAAAACTTTGACAATCGAAGAATAATGGTGTAGAATAAAAAAGATGTTTATAAATCGAAAGGAAGATTTGTATGAACTATAACAGCACGCAAAATGCTGCGGAGGTCGTTTCCGCGGCACAGGCAATTGCACAGGGCATTTCAAAGGACGGCGGTTTGTTTGTACCGCAGTCTTTTCCGCAGTATGACGAAGCGACGCTCCGCGCGCTTTTGAAGGAAGACTACAAGGGCAGAGCCAAAAAGGTATTCTCCGACTTTCTGACTGACTTCACCGCGGAAGAGATTGATGCGTGTGTGGAGCAAGCCTACACAGCGGAAAAGTTCGGCGGCGCCAACCCTGCACCCATGGCGTACACCCGTCTCGGCGGCAAGGCGCTCAATGTGTTGGAGCTGTGGCACGGTCCCACCTGCGCCTTCAAGGATATGGCGCTCCAAATTCTGCCGCACCTGCTCACCAAGTCGCTCAAAAAGACCTGCGACGGCAAGGATGCTGTTATTCTCGTGGCGACCTCGGGCGACACCGGCAAGGCTGCGCTGGAGGGCTTCAAAGATGTGGAGCATACAAAGATTATCGTGTTCTATCCCGTTGACGGCGTAAGCCCCATGCAGAAGCACCAGATGAATACCCAGGAGGGAAAAAACGTCACGGTCTGCGCCATCAAGGGCAACTTTGACGACGCGCAAACAGGCGTGAAAAAAATCTTTACCACGCCTGCCATTTCCGAACAGCTCGCGCAGAACAACATGCTGTTCTCTTCCGCAAACTCCATCAACTGGGGCAGACTCCTGCCGCAGATTGTTTACTATATTTCCGCCTACTGCGATATGGTCAACGACGGCAAGCTTGCCTTTGGCGACAAGATGAACGTTGTTGTGCCTACCGGCAACTTCGGCAACATTCTCGCGTCCTACTACGCCGCGCAGATGGGTCTGCCCATTAACAAGTTTATCTGCGCTTCCAACGCCAACAACGTCCTCACCGACTTCATCAACACCGGTGTTTACGACAAAAACAGACAGTTCTTCACCACCACCTCTCCGTCCATGGACATTCTCGTGTCCAGCAATCTGGAGCGCCTGCTCTACAAGCTCTGCGGCAACGACGACGCCGTGACGCGCGAGTGGATGACCGCGCTCAAAACCGGCGGCAAATATGAGGTGACGGACGCGGTCAAAGAGGAGATTGCCGGCAAATTCTTCGGCGGCTTCTGCGACGACGCGCAGACAAAGGACACCATCAGCCGTCTCTTTAAGGAGGATGGCTATCTCTGCGACACGCATACTGCCGTGGCGGTCAATGTCTATGAGCAGTATGTTGCGGCGACCGGCGACACAACACCCTCGGTGATTGTCTCCACCGCAAGCCCCTACAAGTTCTCCAAGGCGGTTTTGCAGGCAGTTGCGCCCGACGCGGCACTGCCCGAGACCGAGTTCGATATGGTCGATATGCTCAACCAAGTGAGCGGAATGCCGGTTCCGGCACCGCTTGCCGGTCTGCGTGACAAGCAGGCGCGCTTCTCCGATGTGACGGAGGCGGACGCTATGCCGCAGTATGTGCTGTCGGCGCTCGGCATTGACTGATGTCGCTCTTTGCGATCGCTGACCTGCACCTGTCGCTCGGCGAGGATAAGCCGATGGACGTTTTTTCCGGCTGGAACGACTATGTGCAGCGTTTGGAGGAAAATTGGCGCAGGCTGGTGACGGAGGATGACACCGTGGTGATCGCCGGTGACATCTCCTGGGCAATGAAGCTCGAGGAGACGCTCACCGACTTTCGATTTATCGACAGTCTGCCCGGCAAAAAGCTTTTGCTCAAGGGCAACCACGACTACTGGTGGTCGACCAAGCGCAAGACAGACATGTTTTTGCAGGAGCATCATCTCGCTTCCATGCAGATATTATTCAATAACGCCTACCGTGTGGGGGACTACGCCGTCTGCGGCACGCGCGGCTGGTTTTTGGAAAACGACACGCCCGAGGACGTCAAGGTGCTCAACCGCGAGGTCGGCAGGCTCCGGCTCTCGCTGGAGGAAGCCAAAAAGTGCGGCGGCGAGCCGGTGGTATTTTTGCACTATCCGCCCTACTACAGAGGCGTCGAATGTCCCGAAATCATGGACGTGCTGCTGTCCTACGGAATCAAAAAATGCTATTACGGACACATCCACGGCAAAAAGAACTTCCGCCTGGCGTGGGAGGGCGACTACAAGGGCGTCGATTTTCGTCTGATTTCGTGTGACAAAGTGGGATTTATGCCTGTTTTGGTCAGATAATCGCAGTTTTTATCTTGATTTCGTCACAATTATGTGTTACAATAAAGCGATCACTAAAAATGGAGGAAAAACCAATGGCACTGAAAGAATGTACAAAGAAAGAAGAAGCAAACGCTTATGAGCTGGTCGTCAGCGTTGACGGCGAAACCTTTGAAAAAGCAATCAATAAAGTATATAAAAGAGAAGTAAAGAAGATCAACATCCAGGGCTTCCGCAAGGGCAAGGCGCCGCGCAGAATCATTGAGAAGATGTACGGCACCGAGGTGTTCTATGACGACGCCATGCAGGACTGCTATCCCGAAGCGCTCTATGCTGCGGCTGAGGAAGCAGGCGTCAAGATTGTCGCGGTAGAATCGCTCGAGGCAATCGAGGCGAGCGCCGAGGGCTTCACCTTTAAGGCGAAGGTTATCGTCGAGCCCGAGATGGAGATTGACGGCTACAAGGGCATCGAGATTGAGAAGAAGTCCACCGAAGTCACCGATGAGCTGATTGACAAGGAAATCGAGCAGGTTCGCGAGAGAAATTCCAGACTCGTCACCGTTGAGGACAGAGCTGCCGAGAACGGCGACACCGCTGTCATCGACTTTGAGGGCTTTGTGGACGGCGAAGCCTTTGAGGGCGGCAAGTCCGAGGGCTACAACCTCTCTCTCGGCTCCGGCAACTTCATTCCCGGCTTTGAGGAGCAGATTGTCGGTCACAAGGCAGGCGAGGAGTTCTCCATCTTCGTGACATTCCCCGAGGAATATCAGGCGGAGGAGCTGCAGGGCAAGGAAGCCGAGTTCAAGATTGTGCTCCACGAGATTAAAACTAAGGAGCTGCCCGAGGTAGACGATGAGTTTGTTCAGGATGTTTCCGACAAGGAGACCCTTGAAGAATACAAGGAAGAGCTGAGAGAAACCGTCGGCAAGCGTCTGGTTGACGAGGCTGAAAAGGACGTTGACGACAAGATTGCCGAGAAGCTGATGGAGCTGGTTCAGGGCGAGATTCCCGAGGCAATGTATGAGAACCAGACCAACGATATGATCAGAGATTTCGAGAGCCGTCTGCGTTCGCAGGGTCTTGATATGGATACCTATATGCGCTATATGGGCATGGACATCAACGCGCTCAAGGGCATGTACAGAACCGACGCCGAAAAGAGAGTCAAGCTCAGACTGGCACTCGAGACCATCGCCAAGAAAGAGAACATCGAAGTGACCGAGGCTGACCTCGACGAAGAGTACGGCAAGCTGGCTGAAACCTACAAGATGGACGTTGACAAGGTCAAGGTTGCGATTCCGGCAGATTCGCTGAGCGAGGATGTCAGAGTGCAGAAGGCGCTCGATTTGGTAAAGGCTAGCGCTGTTATCAAATAATGAATAATCAACAATAATTTGCAAACTACTAAACAGAAAGGTCTTGATAGCTATGGCATTGGTACCATATGTAGTGGAACAAACCAACCGCGGTGAACGTTCCTATGACATCTATTCGCGTCTGTTAAACGACAGAATTGTTATGCTCAACGAAGAAGTCAATTCCGCGAGCGCCAGTGTTGTTGTGGCACAGCTTTTGTATCTCGAAAGCCAGGATCCCACCAAGGATATCAGCCTCTATATCAACAGCCCCGGCGGCAGCGTGACCGATGGCTTTGCCATCTACGACACCATGCAGTATATTAAATGTGACGTTTCTACCATCTGTATGGGCATGGCGGCGAGCATGGGCGCGTTCCTGCTTGCGGCAGGCGCCAAGGGCAAGCGTATCGCGCTGCCCAACAGCACCATCATGATTCACCAGCCGCTCGGCGGCTACAAGGGTCAGGCAACTGACATGGAAATCCACACCCGCTATATGCTCGACATCAAAGCCCGACTCAACAAAATCCTGTCCGAAAACACAGGCAAGCCTCTCGATATTATCAAAAATGATACCGAGCGCGACAATTTTATGACCGCACAGCAGGCGTTGGAATACGGCTTGATCGACAAGGTGATTGACAAAAGATAAGGCGAGGGACACGCATGGCTAATAAAAACGACAAGGAGATATACTGTTCATTTTGCGGCAAGCCGCAGGAGCTGGTTCTGCGCATGATTCAGGGCAACGGCGCCTATATTTGCGACCGCTGTGTGGATTTGTGCATGAATATTTTGGAGCAGTCCGGAGAGCTGGAACGCAGCAGCGCAGGTGCACCGCCGTCGGCGCCGCGTGATCCCGACGCATCACTTGCCGAGCTTTTGAAGCCAAAGGAAATCAAGGCTATCCTCGACGAGTATGTGATTGGACAGGAAAAAGCCAAGGTGACGCTGAGCGTAGCGGTCTATAACCACTACAAGCGCGCGTTCGCGCAGGACGAAACCGTCGATTTTGCCAAGAGCAACGTGTTGCTTTTGGGACCCACCGGCGTGGGCAAGACGCTGCTTGCGCAGACACTGGCAAAGGCGCTTGATGTGCCGTTTGCCATTGCGGATGCCACCACGCTCACCGAGGCAGGCTACGTCGGTGAGGACGTCGAGAATATTCTGCTCAAGCTGATTCAGGCTGCCGACTACGACATTGATCGCGCCCAGCGCGGCATTATCTATATCGACGAAATCGACAAAATCGCCCGCAAATCGGAGAATCCCTCCATCACGCGCGACGTCAGCGGCGAGGGTGTGCAGCAGGCTTTGCTGAAAATCGTGGAAGGAACCGTTGCCAATGTGCCTCCGCAGGGCGGCAGAAAGCATCCACAGCAGGAGTTTTTGCAGATAGACACCAAAAACATCCTCTTTATCTGCGGCGGTGCCTTTGATGGTCTTGAAAAGATTGTCGAAAAGCGCAAGGGCAACTCCGTTATCGGCTTTGAATCCACAATTCAGTCCAAGGTGCAGCTCGACTCCACCGATTGGATGAAGGACGTCACTGCGCACGATTTGGTAAAATACGGCATTATTCCCGAATTGATTGGCAGACTGCCCGTTATCACCGCGCTCAGCGGACTCGACACCGACGCCTTGATCAAGATTCTCACCGTTCCCAAAAATTCTATCGTTGCACAGTATAAACGACTGTTTGAGCTGGATGATGTGGAGCTGTATTTTGAGGACGACGCGCTGCGCGCCATCGCCGAACAGGCACAGGAGCAGCGCACCGGCGCAAGAGGTCTGCGCGGCATCATGGAAGGCATTTTGCTCTCGCTGATGTATGAAACACCGTCCGACACTTCCATCGAAAAGATTATTATCACCAAGGAAGCTGTCACCGACGGCGCACCGCCGCAGATTACACGCAGAAAAGAAAAGCTGTCCTTTTCGGTAAAGCTTCCCAAAAAGGAACACGGCAAGCGCTCCAAGCGCAGCTCTGCTTCGTAAATGCGCATCATAACAGAATAGCAAGCGGTAACATAGTCTACTGCTTATCGGGCGATACCGCAACAGGCGCAAGCCTTCGCCGCGGTATTGCCCACTTTTCGTTTAAGATTACAGCAAAATAACGCGATATTTTTAGAGTATTAGGCAGAATTTTACAGTATTATAGAATTATATTGATATAGAAGTGATGAAAGGAAAAAGAATGGAAGGTTACGAAAACAACACACTGACGCTTCCGGTGCTGCCGCTGCGCGGTATGGTTGTGTTTCCAAAGGCGGTCATTCATTTTGACGTCGGCAGGAAGCAGAGCATAGCCGCCATCAACAAGGCAATGCGCGAGGATCAGCTGATTTTTCTCGCCTCGCAAAAGGACCCTGTTGTCAACGACCCCAAGCTGATCGATCTGTACAGCATCGGCGTGGTGGCAAAGATCGTGCAGGTGCTCATACAGCCCGACGACGTGACGCGCGTGGTTTTGGAAGGAAAATACCGCGCCAAGGCGGTATCCCCCGTCTTTGATCCCAAGCATATGCTGGCGGAGGTCGCGCCGGTCGCCGAGCAAAAAATGCCGCTGACCGCTGCCGACATCGCGTTGATCCGCTCAGTCAAGAATCAGTTTGAAAAATATTTGGAAGTAACGCCCAAAATGCCGCCGGACATTATCTTCAAGGTGGCGCTTTGCAAATACCCGGGCGAGCTGGCGGACTACATCGCGTCCACCATGTATCTTGACTATCAGACCAAGCAGAGCATTCTCGAAATTTTTGACCCGTTTGAGCGGCTGAACACTGTCCTCGACGTGCTGGTGGACGAAACCTATATCAGCAAGCTCGAGCGCGAAATCGAAATCAAAGCCAAGAGCCGCATTGACGAGAGCCAGCAGCTCTACTTTCTGCGTGAGCAAAAGCGTGCCATAGAGGAGCAGCTCGGCGAGGAGGACGACCCGTCCGCCGACGCGGAGGATTATGCCGATCAGATTGAGAAGCTTGAGCTCGAAGAAAAGACAACCGAAACGCTGATGAAGGAATGTCGCAAGCTGATGAAAATGCCCTTTGGCAGTCAGGAGGCTTCGGTTATCCGCACCTATCTCGATACCGTTTTGGAGCTGCCGTGGCACACCGCCACCGAGGATAAGATTGTCCTCTCCAAAATTCGCCGCGAGCTGGACAAGAGCCATTTCGGCTTGGAAAAAATCAAGGACAGAATTATCGAGCAGCTCGCCGTGCGCAAGCTCAGCGATAAGCAAAAGGGACAGGTGCTCTGCTTTGTGGGACCGCCCGGCGTGGGCAAGACCTCCATTGCGCAGTCCATCGCCAAAGCAATCGGCAGAAACAGCCAGCGCATTGCCCTCGGCGGCGTCAAGGACGAGGCGGAAATCCGCGGACACCGCCGCACCTATCTCGGCTCCATGCCCGGCAGAATCATGGCGGCGGTACAGAACGCCGGCAGCAACAATCCGCTGCTCATTCTCGATGAAATCGACAAGCTTGCCTCCGACTACAAGGGCGACCCGACCTCGGCGCTGCTCGAGGTGCTCGACATCGAGCAAAACAACAAGTTCGTCGATCATTACATAGACGTGCCGTTTGATTTGTCCAACGTGATGTTCATCACCACCGCCAACGATTTGGGCATGATTCCGGCGCCGCTGCGCGATCGTATGGAGATTATCGAGCTGAGCAGCTACACGCGTGAGGAAAAGTTCCACATCGCCAAAAAGCACTTGATTCCCAAGCAGCTTGATTTGTGCGGTTTTTCTTCAAAAGAAATAAAATTTACACAAAAGGCAATTTACGCCCTGATTGATTACTATACGCGCGAATCCGGTGTGCGCACATTAGAGCGTGAAATCGCTTCGCTTTTGCGCAAGTGCGCCGTCAAAAAGCTCGACGGCGAGGCGGAGACCTTTCGAATCGACGAAAAAGCCGTTGAGGAGCTGCTCGGCAAAAAGAAATTCCTGCCCGATCAGGTCTCCAAAAAAGATGAAGTCGGCGTTGTCAACGGGCTTGCGTGGACGTCTGTCGGCGGTGAGCTGCTGCCGATTGAGGTCGCCGTTATGGACGGCACCGGCAAGATTGTGCTGACCGGCTCGCTGGGCGACGTGATGCAGGAGTCCGCCAAGGCAGCCATCACCTGCATCCGCAGTCACGCCCAACTGCTCGGCATCGACAGTGATTTTTACAAGACAAAGGATATTCACATTCACGCGCCGGAGGGTGCGGTGCCGAAGGACGGTCCCTCGGCAGGCATCACCATGGCTACCGCCATCTATTCGGCACTCGCGGACAAGCCCGTGCGCCACGACGTCGCCATGACCGGCGAAATCACGCTGCGCGGCAAGGTGCTGGCAATCGGCGGTCTGAAAGAAAAGAGCATGGCGGCGTACAAATACGGCATCGACACGGTATTCATTCCCAAGCAGAACGAGCGCGACATCAGCGAGTTTGACAATGCGGTCAGGGAAAAGGTTCACTTTGTTCCTGTGGAGAATTTTACTGATGTAATCGCCGGCGCGACAGCGCAGTAAGAGGGTTCTATGAATTTTAATGAAGTAAGCTTTGAGTTTGCCGCGGGCAACGCCGGACAGCTTCCGCCGTCCGACCTGCCGGAGATTGTCTTTTCGGGACATTCCAATGTTGGCAAATCCTCATTGATAAACAAGCTGGTGCAGCGCAAGGCGCTCGCCAGAGTCAGCGCACAGCCCGGAAAAACCGTGACGATCAATTTCTACCGGCTAAAGGAATTTCGTTTGGTTGACCTGCCGGGCTACGGCTACGCCAAGGTTTCCAAGGCGGAAAAGGAGCGTTGGGCAAGGTTGGTGGAGGGCTATCTTTCCGCCGAACGCAACATCAGGCTGATTGTACAGATTATCGACATTCGTCACAAGCCCACCAAGGACGATTACGACATGCTCAGTTTTTTGTACAACAGCAACGCGCCCTTTGTGATTGCGCTCACCAAGAAGGACAAGCTCAAAAAATCCGCTTATGAAAAGCGCATCGACGAGGTTATCGACGAATTGCAGGATTACGAGGGCGTTCAGCTCATTCCGTTTTCCGCAGTTGACGGAACCGGCGTTGACGAAATGAAAGAGGTAATAGAAGAATATATCACCGAGGAGGAATAACAGTGGAAAAAAAGCCGTTTCTGACGTTGGAACAGGCGCAGAATATCATCAGAGATATTCCCACGCCGTTCCATGTTTATGACGAAAAAGGTATCAGGGAAAACGCCCGTGCGCTCAACGCGGCGTTTAGCTGGAACAAGGGTTACAAGGAGTATTTTGCCGTCAAGGCAACGCCGAATCCCTATCTGATGAAGATTTTGCAGGAGGAAGGCTGCGGCATGGACTGCTCGTCCTACACCGAGCTGATGCTCTGCGAGGCGTGCGGCATCACCGGCACCGACATCATGTTCAGCTCCAATGTCACGCCTGCGGAGGATATGCAAAAGGCATATGACCTCGGCGCGAACATTAACCTCGATGACTACACACATGTGGCGTTCATCAAGCAGGTTTGCGGCGTTCCCAAAACCATCTGCTGCCGCTACAATCCCGGCGGCGTGTTCAAGCTGGGCGAAAGCGAGGACAAGGTGCAGGTCATGGACAATCCCGGCGAATCCAAATACGGCATGACCGAGGAACAGATGGAAAAGGCTTTTGTCGAGCTGAAGGCGGCAGGCGCGGAGGAATTTGGTATTCACGCGTTTCTCGCCTCCAACACAGTTTCCAATGAGTATTATCCCGAGCTTGCGTCGATTCTGTTCAAGCTGGCAGTGCGCCTGCGCGACAAAACCGGCGTACATATCAAATTTATCAATCTGTCCGGCGGTGTGGGCGTTCCCTATAAGCCCGAGGACACGCCCAATGACATCGCCGTTATCGGCGAGGGCGTCCGCAAAAAGTTTGAAGAAATTCTGGTGCCTGCCGGTATGGATGATGTGGCGATTTATACCGAGCTGGGCAGATACATGCTTGCGCCGTTCGGTGCGTTGGTCGCCACAGCGATTCACGAAAAGCATATCTACAAGGACTATATCGGTCTGGACGCCTGCGCCGCAAACCTCATGCGTCCGGCAATGTACGGCTCCTATCACCACATCACGGTGCTCGGCAAGGAGGACGCGCCCTGCGACCACCTCTATGATGTGACCGGCGGCCTATGCGAGAATAACGACAAGTTTGCCATCGACCGTATGCTCCCAAAGATTGACCGCGGCGACATCATCTACATTCATGACGCCGGCGCACACGGCTTTTCCATGGGCTACAACTACAACGGAAAGCTGCGCAGCGCGGAGGTGCTTTTCTGCGAGGACGGCTCTCACAAGCTGATTCGCAGAGCCGAAACACCGAAGGATTATTTTGCGACCTTCGATTTTTCGGAATTTGATTTGGATAAAAACGAATAAGCAAAAAAACGGCAGGCACAAGGCTGTTACTCATAAGGATGATTTGAAATCATAATATGAACAGCCGATCGGGAGACAAGATTATCAAGGCATCGCACAGATTAAACTCTGTGCGGTGGCTTTTTTATTTTCGGTAACCATTTTTTAAAAAGAGTTGCTTATCTCACTTTTCGGGGAAATCTGCCCGTTGTTTCTGAATTGTTTAGCGGATATAAATATAATCAAAGAAATAATACTAATTCCTGATAGAAAGTAGACTAATATTTTGCGAGGATATTTTTCGCA